>NZ_JAIZDB010000001.1 GCF_029533155.1 Psychrobacillus antarcticus
AGTTACTCTCGTACTTGTTCTTCCCTCACAACAGAGTTTTACGATCCGAAAACCTTCTTCACTCACGCGGCATTGCTCCATCAGACTTTCGTCCATTGTGGAAGATTCCCTACTGCTGCCTCCCGTAGGAGTCTGGGCCGTGTCTCAGTCCCAGTGTGGCCGATCACCCTCTCAGGTCGGCTACGCATCGTCGCCTTGGTGAGCCGTTACCTCACCAACTAGCTAATGCGCCGCGGGCCCATCCTGTAGTGACAGCCGAAACCGTCTTTTAACATCTCCCCATGAGAGGAAATGGATTATTCGGTATTAGCCCCGGTTTCCCGGAGTTATCCCAATCTACAGGGCAGGTTGCCCACGTGTTACTCACCCGTCCGCCGCTAAATCAGAAGAAGCAAGCTTCTTCGTCATTCGCTCGACTTGCATGTATTAGGCATGCCGCCAGCGTTCGTCCTGAGCCAGGATCAAACTCTCCATAATAGTTGACTTCCGATTTGCGAAGCATTTCGAAAGGCAACAAATTAGAACTAGTTTAAAAGCTCATTTGTTTTGCTGGCATCATCATTAAATGATGTCAAAAATTGTTTTGCTATCGAACTAACTAGGTTAGTCGAAAAGCTGTATGTCTTAACGTTTTGCATGTTCAGTTTTCAATGTTCATGTTGTTTAAGTTGTCGTCTTGTTTCAGCGACCTTTGTATCTTAACATCTTTTTAACATTAATGTCAACACTAAATCATAAAATTAATTAAAACGATTTGAAAAGGTGTGTGTTTCTTTGAAAACAAAAGCTTTGTTGGTTGGTTTACTGATATTTTTATTGTTTATTTTGTTTAATGTACCAAAGAATTTCTCTTCGCTGCTCCCTGTTTTTCAACTTACAGAAAAGCCTACTGTTATTTCGAAAGGTTCGTATGGGAATACAATTACGGTAGATTTAACGTTTGGAAAGGAAGATATAGAACAGTTTGTAACAGATATACAGGCTCCTTACCCACATTTTTTTATAGGTATTGAATGGATTGAACGCTCTGAGGAGATTATAGAGGTCATGAAAGAAAAAAACATACCTATTAGTCTCTTAGGTAAAAATGGAGCAACTTATATAGAAAGTCCGACTTTGTTTGAACAAGAAGTTGAACGATTCGAACAAGCAATTGGAGAAAGACCACTCTGGTTTAGATCAATGGATTATGAGTTTCCTATTGAATTGCAAAAAAAGGCTTGGGAACAGAAAGTAAATTTACTCAGCTCTAGTAAGTACTGGTCTGATAAAGTTCCCTCACTTGAAAAAGGAGATATTCTCACTATTCCTCTCCATCAAGAAGAACGGGTAGATATACAACAACTGAAAAAGTTTGTTCAGTCTAAAGAAATTATAACCATTGAACAAAATATCTTCGGGTTAAAAGTAAAAACAAAAACATATCCCGAATAATCTCTTTAACTAAAAAAGTTGCTCTGACTTGTAGTCAGGGCAACTTTTATTAGTTCTTAGCCGATACTGCTTCTCTTCTTTTTTTCCTACGATCTTCTAATTTCAAACGATCGACTTCTGACTGCGCATTGTATTTTGGCAGAGCCAGTAATTGGTATGCATTCACCGCCAGAATAGGGAACAATAATAGCGTAACCCAACTATCTACATTGTCTGCTTGTACCATCAATACCGGAAGCCATTCCAGAGTTGAGATTACTATCATAAAAAACAAAGCAGATATAAGCGCATGCTTTTTCGTCAGATTCGCTTTAACAATTGCTACTACTGCTGATGTAATGATTAAGACCGTAAGCAATATACCGTATAGCCATATTTGGTCGGTAGTTTCTGCATTTGGTCTAAAACGGAACATGATCAAATCAAAAATAACAAATGCAATAATTAATAATTGCACCCAGTTCCATAAAGTAAGGGTTCTAAAAATATTCACTCCCATTTGGTGAATGGTTAGATAGGCAAAGAAACCCATTTGTGCAATTACACTTATTGTAAAGCCCATTGCTACCATAAACGCAAATGCTGCAAAGAATTCACTCCATTGTCCCGCTTCAAAATATTTTGCAAAAGCATCATCCCAACGTATAAATAAACCAAGAATACCTGTTATTAAACCACCAATTAACATGGCATTTAGAAAGAATTTAAACCAATTTCGAATAGTCACTGCGAGATTTCCTCCATCTTTTCTATTTCCTGTATAAATTGTAACAAGCCTTTTAAGAAAAATCTATTTCTTCCTACTGACTATACATATTTCCAAACCAAATGTGAACAATAATCGAAAGGCGGTGATAGTTATGAAATACGTTGTACTTTTATTAATGAGTATTGGACTTCTCGTTAGTTGTAGTTCTCCTGCTGCGCAGCCTTCTTATGAGGAGAATAAGAAAATGTTTATCGATGCATTGCAAACAGAAGATGGGAAAAAAGCTATTCGAACATTGTTGTCAGATCCTCAATTTAAGGAGCTCCTAGTAATAGACAGTGAACAAGTGAAGAAATCTGTTGAAGAGACAATGCTTTCAAAAAAGGCAGAGGACTTTTGGAAGGAAGTTTACTCGGACCCGAAATTTTCAGAGACTATGGCTAAGAGTATGGTCAAGCAGCAAGAGGAATTGATGAAAGCCTTAATGAAGGATCCGACTTATTTAAAGGATTTAGAAACCTTTTTTGGTTCTGCTGAGATGAAAAAAGAATTAGCCAAGGTATTGGAATCCAGCGATATGCGAAAAGAAATGCAAAAGGTTGTAGAAGAAACTATCCAAAGTCCGATGCTGCAAACTAAGTGGCAGAAGTTAATAGAAGAGGCTGGAGGCAAAACTGAAAAAGGCGCGGGAGGAGGCTCTTCTGAGGAAGAGAAAAAGAAAGCAGAAGGAAAATAAGGCCGCTCCTCTATGGAAACGGCCTCTTTTTTATGCTTTTTCAATAATTTTTTGTGCAATTTCTAAATAAATTTTCCCAGTATTATGTGTTTCTCCATAAACTGATGGAGCGAAATCGATGTCATTCCAGTCTGGCTGCCCTAATGGCAATTGACCAAGTAATTCTGTACGTAGTTCATCTGCAAGCTTTGGTCCGCCGCCTTTACCAAATACAAATTCTTTTTCACCAGTGGATTTTGATTCGTACCAAGACATGTTTTCTATTACTCCCAGAATTTCATGATCTGTTTGAAGTGCCATTGCCCCTGCTCTAGCCGCAACGAAAGCCGCTGTCGGATGTGGTGTTGTTACGACGATTTCTTTTGATGAAGGTAGCATTTGGTGAATATCTAAAGCGACATCTCCAGTACCTGGTGGTAAATCTAGTAGTAAATAGTCTAGCTCTCCCCACTCCACATCCTTGAAGAATTGGTCTAACACTTTACCAAGCATTGGTCCACGCCATACAACGGGTGTATTGTTCTCTACAAAGAAGCCCATGGAGATTACTTTAACACCCTTGCGGTCCACTGGGATGATGCGGTCTTCTATTATTTGTGGGATGTCTTTTATACCCATCATATCTGGTACACTAAATCCATAAATATCTGCATCTACAAGTCCTACTTTTTTACCTAAACGAGCAAGTGCTACCGCTAAGTTAACGGATACAGTGGATTTACCAACGCCACCTTTACCAGAAGCAATAGAAATAATTTTCACTTTGCTATTTGGGGATAGAAGGTTGTCGTTATCACTTTCTTTTGTTTTCCCTCGGAATTGCTCCAGTACTTCTTTTGGTAGTTCTTCAAAACGAATACCTACCGTTGTTGCTCCAGCCTCTTTTAATACTTCTACAACTTTTCCTTGTAGTTGCATTTGTTCTGCTGAATTTATTTTAGCTATAGCTAATTTTACACTAACATGTTTTTTTTCTTCTTTAATAGACACTTCCGAAATCCCGTTCGTTTCTTCTAGTGTTCTATGTAAAAACGGGTCGTTTAATGCTCCTAGCAAAGCACGAACTTGTTGCTCATTAATCATCTGTAGACACTCCCCTTAAGTTTCACTATTCGCACTATAGTATACCATAACCTGAGTGTCTACATCCGTTTGCTAGTCTTAGTAAATATTTTCTTCCACATATTGAGCTATACCTTTTGAAATGGCTTCCACCATTTGCTTTTGATACTTTTCAGACTTTAGTAATTCTCTCTCCTCATTATTACTTAAAAAACCTGTTTCTACTAACACTGCCGGAGCATTTGCTTTCTTTAAGATATACACTTGTTTAATCGAAAGTGCTTCTCGCTCTGTGTTACCGATATTCTTTCGAATAGATCCCTGAATCGATTTAGCTAACAGTTGACCTCCTTCGTGTCCATCAGCATGATAGAAAACCTGAGCACCTCTCCATCTTTCCTCTGGAACTGCGTTCACATGCATACTTATGATTAAGTCCGCCTCTGAGTTATTCATAATTTCTTCACGCAGCAAAAGGTCAGCAACCTTCCTAGCTCTTGTGGTCGGAAAATCCTCATCTGGTCTATGCTCCGCAATTGAGTCACCTTCTTTACTGCGCGTCATAATCACCGTTGCACCCTGCGATTTTAACTTTTTCTCTAACTTCAGGGACATGGAAAGCGTAATATCTCGTTCGATAGTCTCCCCACTACTAGCCCCACCATCTATCCCTCCATGGCCCGGATCAATGACAATCTTTACTCCACTCAATGGTTCGGGTAGGAAGAAACCAACATCACTCGCTTTTGTTCCATACACAACTGCAAGAAGGGATATCAAAAATAAAACCAAGATAATTAGCCACTTTTTCAGGTTTATCGCTCCTTTTTCACTCATTATACGTACAAGGGACAAATAGTATGATTAGAATTGTCCACGTATTTTCGAGCTATAAATATTCACTCCACCAATTTCTATACAAATCTTTTTTAATAAAAATAAAAAAAGCACTCCCCGAGAAATCTCGAGAAGTGCTTTGAACTGAAAATATAATATTAACGTTTTGAGAACTGAGGTGCACGACGAGCGCCTTTAAGTCCTGGTTTTTTACGTTCTTTCATACGTGGATCACGTGTTAAGAATCCTGCTGATTTCAATGCTGGACGGAAATCAGGATCTACTGTAAGTAGTGCGCGTGCAATACCATGACGGATTGCTCCCGCTTGTCCTGTGAATCCACCACCATTAACATTTACATGTACATCGTAGCTACCTAAAGTTTGAGTAGTTACTAATGGTTGTTTAATGATTTCACGTAAAGTTTCGTATGGTACGTAATCTGCTACGTCACGTTTGTTGATAACGATTTTTCCTTCGCCCGGTACTAAACGTACACGTGCTACTGAACTTTTACGGCGACCAGTGCCGATATATTGAACTTGTGCCAAGTGATTGTCCTCCTCTTAATTATTATCCGCGAAGCTCATATGCTTCTGGTTGTTGTGCTGCATGTGGATGCTCTGCTCCAGCATAAACGTTTAGTTTAGTATACATTTTAGATCCTAAAGAGTTTTTAGGAAGCATTCCTTTTACTGCTAACTCAAGCATTTTCGTTGGGTACTTAGTACGCATTTCTAAAGCTGTACGTTGTTTAAGTCCACCAGTGAATTGAGTGTGACGGTAGTAAATTTTATCATTTAACTTGTTCCCAGTTAAATGAATTTTTTCAGCATTGATGATGATCACGTGATCACCTGTGTCAACGTTTGGTGTGAATGTTGGTTTGTTTTTACCACGTAAAATAGCTGCAACTTCTGAAGCTAGACGACCAAGAGTTTGGCCTTCAGCGTCTACTACTAACCATTTACGTTCTACTTCGTGACCTTTAGCCATGAATGTTGTACGCATGTATTTTGTCCTCCTAATTCAATCATAATCGTTCTAAAATTTTCTATATCCTCATACCAATAAGTTTCGGGGCTTATATTGTGGGGTTAAGAAATACCATACATTATCGTACCCCGAAAAGAACAATTAGTCAAGTGTTTTTCGTAAAACACCTGGTGATGTTGTTTCATTCACCATATGCTACTTTTTCGAGGTATAAACCGTGTGCTGGAGCAGTTTTCCCCGCTTCCTTTCTAGCACACGACGAGAGGATTTTTGGAATACTCTCTACACTTTTTTTTCGAATGCCTACTTCCCATAAAGTTCCCGCAATAATACGCACCATATTATATAAAAAACCACTTCCACTAATAATCATATGAAGTTGTTGTGTTTCTTTCTTCACTTCAAAATCAATAGAATAAATAGTTCTCACAAAATCATTAACATTCGTTTTAGCTGCACAAAAACTGGAGAAATCATGGGTGCCCAAAAGATATTGAGCTGCTACTTGCATTAATGGGATATCTGGTTTGTATCGATCTGCATGTACGGAAAAATCACGCTCAAATGGACTATGTATTTCACTAAGTGACCAAATATAACGATATGTCTTTCCAACCGCATGATATCTAGCATGAAAATCATCAGATACCTGCTCTATCGACAAAATACGAATATCCCTAGGCAATTGAACATTTAATGCGGTGCTCCAACGATCTAACGGAAATGTTAGTGGACTATCAAAGTGAATAACTTGTCCTGTTGCATGGACACCAGCGTCTGTTCTTCCACTAGCAACGACTTTCACAATGGTGCCCTTATGAATTATTTCTAAGACACGTTCTATTTCCAATTGAACTGTTCGTTTTCCCGGTTGAACCTGATAACCGGAAAACTGACTGCCATCATAACTAATAATCGCTCGAAGTCTCACGCTAACTCCTCCTTATCAGTTTCTTAAGTAAACTAGTATTGCAGCTAGTACGACAAGGGAGAGGATGATTAGCGTGTCTCTCGTAACCCATTCTAGCTTTCTATACCTTGTACGACCTTCGCCACCTTTATAGCCTCTCACTTCCATTGCAGTAGCTAAATCCTCTGCACGTTTAAATGCGCTAACAAACAAAGGTATTAGAAGTGGGACAATTGCATTCATTCTCTCCTTCATACTACCTGTTGTCATATCAGAACCTCTGGCCATCTGCGCTTTCATTATCTTATCTGTTTCATCCATTAAAGTTGGTATAAACCTTAACGAAATAGACATCATCAGAGCCAATTCATGTACAGGAAGCTTCCATTTTTTTAATGGATTCAACAAGATTTCTAATGCATCTGTTATGGAAATAGGTGTCGTAGTTAACGTAAGAATAGATGTTAACACAACGAGTACGGTAAAGCGGATAGATATGAAAATACCTTGCTTCAACCCTTCCTCATAGATCGTTATGAACTTCCAGTCAAAGATAATTGGACCTTCTCGAGTGAAAAACAGATGTAATAAGAAGGTAAATATGATTAAAAAAACAACGGGTTTTAAACCGTTAATCAAAAAATAAAGCCTAATTTTCGATAGTCGTATAATTAAAAAAGTAAACAGTAGTAATATTCCATAAGTAATCCAGTTATTTGCGATGAAGACAACCATGATAAACAAGAACACGAAAATCAGTTTCGCGCGGGCATCCAAACGATGAATAAAAGAATCTCCAGGAATATAACGACCAAATATCATTTTTTCAAGCATTAGACTTCACGCTCCTTTTTCAACAGGCGTGCTAGTTCTTCAGCTAAAGTCTCTTCTGTTAAACAAAGTGTCGGTAATTTTTCGTTCATCATCTCTTCTATTTTCTTTTGAAACTTAATAGATTGAGGCAATTCTAAACGATAATCCAACAAACGATCCTCATCAGAGAATATTTCCATCGGCAGCCCTTGCAGCACGCATTTCCCATTATGCATAATAGCGATTCGATCTGCATATCTAGCGGCATCTTCCATGCTATGCGTTACAAGTACGGTCGTTAAACCTTTTTCTTGATGGAGTCTATAAAATAGCTCCATTATTTCTTTACGGCCTCTCGGGTCAAGGCCAGCAGTTGGTTCATCCAGTACTAATACTTCCGGATTCATCGCGAGAACTCCCGCTATGGCAACTCTTCGCATTTGGCCTCCAGACAAGTCAAACGGAGACTTTTCCATTACCTCTTCTGGCAAACCAAGTAACCGGACTAACTCTATTGCACGTTGTCTTGCTTCCTCTTCAGGTACTCCAAAGTTCATAGGTCCAAACATGATATCCTTGAGTACTGTTTCATCAAACAATTGATGCTCAGGAAATTGAAAAACGATTCCTACTTTTTGTCTAAGCTCTCTTAGTTTTTTATTCTTTTTACCTGCTTCTACTACTGTGCTACCAATGCGAATAACACCTTCTGTAGGCTTGAGCAAAGCATTTAAATGCTGTAGAACGGTAGATTTCCCCGAACCTGTATGACCGATGATAGCTTGGTAAGAACCGGAGGGAATAAGTAAATCTACATCGTATAAAGCTCTTTTTTCAAATGGCGTATCCTTGGCATATGCGTAACTTACTTGTTGAAGTGAGATGTCCATAAATCATTCACCAACTCTTCTTCTGACATGTGGTCTGCTACAATTTGCACACCTTGTGCTCGTAGTAGTCTAGACATATTCATCGCAAAAGGAAGATCTAATCCTAAATCGATTAACTCTTGTCCTCGCTCAAATATTTCTTGGGGTGAACCTTCCGCATACTTTTCGCCTTGATTCATAACAATCACACGGTCGGCAAGAAGTGCTTCTTCTAAATCATGCGTAATAGAAATAACCGTTAAGTCAGTTTCCGCTCTCAACTGGCGCACTGTTTGTAAGACTTCTTCTCTCCCCTGTGGATCTAACATCGAAGTTGCTTCGTCTAACAATAAAATTCTCGGTTGAAGAGCAATAGCTCCTGCAATGGCAACTCTTTGTTTTTGCCCCCCTGATAGATGATGAGGCTCACTATTCATAAAGTCATTCATTTTCACTTTTACTAAAGAGGCTTGCACCCGTTCTACCATTTCCTCAAAAGGGATTCCGTTATTTTCTAATGCAAATGCTACATCATCTTGTACGGTTGCTCCTACGAATTGGTTATCTGGATTTTGAAAAACCATTCCCATTTTAGAGCGAGTGTCCCATAAATTATGTTCATTTAATGGTTCTCCAAAAACTCGTACCGTTCCCGTCTGAGGAAATAGAAGACCATTCATTAATCTTGCTAATGTCGATTTGCCTGAACCATTATGGCCCACAATCGCCACCCATTCACCTTCATTGATAGTATAGGACATACTCTGTATCGCTGGCCGTACACTTGTATCTTCCTCGGCATATGTAAATGTAACTTCCTGTAAAGAAATAACTTCGCGTTTCAAACCATTACCTCCTCTGCTCCACTCAGCTGTGCTAATATTCTACATCATTTTACATGAAATTAAAAAAGCGCGCACCTCATTTTGAGAAATGCGCTCTTCTATAACTTATTTCAAGATTGGTTGCTCAAGACCAATCAGAAAAATGAGGTGCGTAGAGCTAGACGAGACGCTACTTCTAGAGATTAAAAATCCAAATAAGTCCGCTCATCATAACACTCTGCTTTTAAATTGTCGTATAAATTTGTTTGAAAAAAAGAGGGCGGTAGTATCCCACCAAATACCCTCTTCAATTTGGCAGACGAATAAACGTCTGAAATTATTAAATCAAATTCGCCTCGGCGTATTGCGTCCAGATTGTGAATTGCACTTGTGCAATTCACTCTTTACAAAATCTGTGACATCCGCCGGAGGCTTTAATTTTTAGGTGTATAAGCACCAAAAATTAAATTAAACTAATTCGATTACTACTACTGGTGCTCCGTCTCCGCGACGAGGTCCAACTTTCATAATACGAGTGTAACCGCCTTGACGATCAGCATAGCGTGGTGCTACATCATCAAACAATTTTTGTAAAGCATAGATTGTTGTCTCGTTGCCTTCTGCATCAGTAGAAGCAACGATCTCACGACGAATGTAAGCCGCAGCTTGACGACGAGCGTGGATATCTCCGCGTTTACCTAAAGTGATCATTTTTTCAACAACCGAACGTAATTCTTTTGCACGTGCTTCAGTAGTTTGAATACGTTCATTTATAATTAGGTCCGTTGTTAAGTCACGTAACATCGCTTTACGTTGAGAACTTGTACGTCCAAGTTTTCTGTAACCCATGGATGTTTCCCTCCTTTGGTGAATAATTCAAGTCTCGCTATATCAAAACTCGTTTAGTCTTCTTTACGTAATCCTAAGCCAAGCTCATCTAACTTCGCTCTTACTTCTTCTAAAGATTTACGTCCAAGGTTTCTTACTTTCATCATATCGTCTTCTGATTTGCTTGCAAGCTCAAGTACAGTATTAATACCAGCGCGTTTTAAGCAATTATAAGAACGAACAGAAAGATCAAGTTCTTCAATAGTCATCTCTAAAACTTTTTCTTTTTGATCTTCTTCTTTTTCGACCATGATTTCAGCTGTTTGTGCCTCATCAGTCATCCCTACAAAAATATTCAAGTGCTCTGTTAAAATTTTCGCTCCAAGAGAAATCGCCTCTTTAGGACCTGTGCTGCCATCTGTCCACACATCAAGTGTCAGTTTATCGAAATTGGACATTTGTCCAACACGAGTATTTTCCACTTGGAAATTCACGCGTGAAACTGGAGTATAAATAGAGTCGATCGGGATTACGCCGATAGGAAGATCCTCACGTTTGTTTTGAACAGCAGGAGTGTAGCCACGGCCCCGACCTGCGTACATACGCATGCGGAAATGACCATTTTTGCTGATTGTAGCAATATAGAGCTCAGGGTTTAAAATTTCTACGTCACTGTCATGTGTAATGTCAGCAGCAGTAATCGTTCCCTCACCTTTAACATCAATCTCAATGACTTTTTCTTCGTCAGAGTAGATTTTCAAAGCTAGTTTTTTCACATTCATAATAATAGATGCTACATCTTCCACTACGCCTTCAATAGTTGAAAACTCGTGTAAAACACCATCAATTTGAATAGAAGTAACTGCAGCTCCTGGTAAAGAAGACAGAAGGATGCGTCGTAAAGAATTTCCCAAAGTATTTCCATAGCCACGTTCTAGCGGTTCTACAACAAATTTACCAAACTTGGCACTTTCGCTGATTTCTACACTTTCAATCTTTGGTTTTTCGATTTCGATCATTCCAATTTACCCTCCCTCAAAACATCGAATGTATAGGTTCTTTCCATCATGAATTCGATCGTTAACTGATTGCTGTTAATACAACCTCAGTCTGTACAATAAATGATGTTCTCAAACAAGTTGAGTATCACCTATTAAACGCGACGACGTTTTGGTGGACGGCAACCATTATGTGGTACTGGTGTTACGTCTTTGATTGCTGTAACTTCTAGACCTGCAGCTTGTAGTGCGCGAATCGCCGATTCACGACCAGCACCTGGTCCTTTAACTGTTACTTCCAAAGTTTTAATGCCATGTTCCATTGAAGTCTTTGCAGCAGCTTCTGCAGCCATTTGTGCAGCAAATGGAGTAGATTTACGAGAACCTCTAAATCCAAGAGCTCCAGCACTTGACCATGAAAGTGCATTTCCTTGCATGTCTGTGATAGTCACAATTGTGTTGTTAAATGTTGAGCGAATGTGAGCAATACCGGATTCGATATTCTTTTTCACACGACGCTTACGTGTTTGTTGTTTACGTGCCATGTTAGGAAGAAACCTCCTTTACCGATTATTTTTTCTTGTTAGCTACTGTTTTACGTGGACCTTTACGAGTACGTGCATTGTTCTTCGTATTTTGTCCGCGTACTGGTAAGCCTCTACGATGACGGATACCACGGAATGAACCGATTTCCATCAATCGTTTAATGTTTAGTGATACTTCACGACGAAGGTCACCTTCTACTTTATATACACCAATTTGTTCACGGATTTTGTTTAGTTCTTCTTCTGTAAGATCACGTACACGTGTTTCTTCAGAAATACCAGCTTCCACCAATACTTTTTGAGAAGTCGTTTTACCAATACCGAAAATGTATGTTAATGCAATAACAACGCGTTTGTCGCGTGGAATGTCAACACCAGCAATACGTGCCATATGTGTCGTGCACCTCCTTCTTATTATCCTTGTCTTTGTTTGTGTTTAGGATTTTCACAGATTACCATTACTTTACCGCGTCGGCGAATTACCTTACATTTTTCGCAGATCGGTTTTACAGATGGTCTCACTTTCATCTAACCTAACCTCCTTAGTAGTCCGGAGTGCAAAAGATTATTATTTAAAACGGTACGTAATACGACCGCGAGTTAAATCGTAAGGAGAAAGTTCAATTGTGACTTTATCTCCAGGTAAAATACGGATGAAATGCATACGAATTTTACCCGATACATGCGCAAGTATCGTATGACCGTTTTCTAATTCTACCTTAAACATCGCGTTTGGCAAAGTCTCAACAACTGTTCCTTCGACTTCAATTACATCATCTTTCGCCATCAACCCTGTCTCCCTTCTATATACAAATCAGGTTCTCATCAATGCTCAAACGTAATTTGCTGTTAGTATAGCCTCAAAAGGAACGAAACTATTCGTTCAAGCATATGTTTGGAAATCATGAGAGATGTTCGAAAGACACTCGTAAGGTTTCGCTTTTAGCAATCCACGGAGTAGACCGTCTCCCTCATGTCAACATGTTCGTACGAATGTGTTGGATGAGTTCCATAGTACCCGTTCGTTACACAGATGCTTCCACGAAACCCATTATACCTCGTAAGTATTTTAAATGCACGTGGACAAGGGAGTCCCCGCTTTTGATGCATTTCTTTTCCTCCGAACGTATACCGGGCGCAATATGCTTTTGCAGCTCTCGATAAAAACATTTTCGTTCTTGCATACTACCCGGGTATTCAGTCATCTGCGACAGGCACCGGGCAATTATATGCGGTTGCCCTGTAACAGAGCATCAAGATCAGCGAATACCACTTTTATATCCTGCTGTCCATCGATATTAGATAAAACACCTTTGTCTTCATAAAAGTCGAGCAAAGGTTGTGTTTGCTTCATATTTACTTCCAGACGGTTAGTTACCGTTTCGGGATTATCATCAGCACGTTGATAAAGCTCTCCACCATCTTTGTCACATACTCCATCTGTAGCAGGTGGATTAAAGACTAAATGATAAGCAGTTCCACATTCTTTACAAATGCGTCGACCTGTTAGACGTTTGATCAATTCTTCTTGTTCTACTTGAATATTAAGCACATGCTTAATAGATTTATCTAGTTCCGAAAGTAAAGCATCAAGTGCTTCTGCTTGAGGAACTGTACGAGGGAAACCATCAAGTAGGAATCCTTTTTCACAGTCTGGTTTACTCAATCTTTCGCGGACAATACCAATCGTAACTTCATCAGGTACCAAAGCACCTTGATCCATAAACGATTTTGCTTTCAAACCTAGTTCCGTACCATCTTTAATAGCTGTACGAAACATATCGCCTGTAGAAATATGAGGGATTGCGTACTTCTCAACAATTTTGTCTGCCTGTGTACCTTTACCAGCACCAGGTAAACCCATTAAAACGATATTCATACGAAAATGCCCCCCAGGACTATATAGTCGATTTTTAGGAACATCAACGTTCCTAAAAACCTTCCTTATTTCATAAAGCCTTTATAATGACGTTTAACTAGTTGGGACTCTAGCTGTTTCATCGTTTCGAGTGCAACCCCAACTACGATTAACAAACTTGTTCCGCCAATTTGCGCTGACTGCGGAAGATCCGCATACTTCACAAATAGCATCGGCATGATTGAAATGACAGCTAAGAATATTGCTCCAACAAACGTTAAACGATACAAAACGGTAGTTAAGTAGTTCTGTGTATTGATCCCTGGACGAATCCCTGGAATATACGCACCTTGCTTTTTCAAATTGTCTGCTACATTCTCTGGATTCACTTGAATGAACGCATAGAAGTAAGTAAACGCAACGATTAAAGCAATATAAATTGTCATACCAATAGGTTGTGTATAATCTAATGCTCTCGTAATAGCATCGGTCGTACTGTTTTGACCAAAGAATAATACGAGTGACTGCGGCGCCATAAGAAACGCTGAAGCAAAGATTACCGGAATTACTCCCGCAGCATTAACTTTTAAAGGCAAGTGGGTCTGTTGGCCACCCGTTTGGGTAGTTCCAGAAACACGCTTCGCATATTGAATTGGAATTTTACGCAACGCTTGTTGAACGTAAATTACTCCAACTGTTACTGCGACAATTGCTAGTAAAAGTAAAAGTACTATTACAATATTGATAAACAGTGCATCTCCTGCACCTTGAATTTGTTGTGCGTACACTTGGTTAACTGCGTTTGGAATGGCAGCAGCAATACCAGCGAAGATAATAATGGAAATACCATTACCAACACCTTTAGAGGTAATTTGCTCTCCTAACCACATTAAAAATGCAGTCCCGGCTGTCAAAACAATTGCAATTACTAAGTATGTCACTACACCTTCTTCTTTTATTAAAGAACCACTATACATGCGGTTAAAACCGTATGACATAGCAATTGCTTGAACAAAAGCTAACACAATTGTGAAGTAACGAGTGAATTGTGCAAGTTTACGTCTTCCAACTTCACCTTGTTTCGCCCACTCAGTAAACTTCGGAACAACATCCATTTGTAGTAGTTGTACAATGATAGATGCGGTGATGTAAGGCATGATACCCATCGCTAAAATAGAAAAGTTAGCAAGGGCTCCACCGCCGAATGTATTAAGGAAACCAATCAAACCCATTTGGTCTGTTTGTTTTAAAACATTGGCATCGACGTAAGGTACCGGAACAAATGTCCCAATACGGAAGACGATTAACATCAATAATGTAAAAATGATTTTATTTCGAATATCTCTCACACGCATAAAGTTGGAGATTGTCTGAAACATTAAACCACCTCTGTTGATCCGCCAGCGTTCTCAATTGCTTCTTTTGCTGATGCAGAGAATTTATGAGCTCTTACAGTTAACTTCTTCTCAAGTGTTCCATTGCCTAGAATCTTGATACCAGATTTTTCACTGCTCACAACACCTGTTTCGATTAATAAAGCAGGTGTAACTTCTGTGCCTTCTTCGAAACGATTTAATGTGTCAAGGTTCACAATTGCGAATTCTTTACGATTAATATTCGTAAATCCGCGTTTTGGTAAACGACGGAATAACGGGTTTTGACCGCCCTCAAATCCCGGACGAACGCCTCCGCCTGAACGAGAATTCTGACCTTTATGACCTCTACCTGATGTTTTACCAGTTCCAGAACCGATTCCACGTCCAATACGCTTACGTGAAGAACGAGATCCTTCTGATGGTTTTAACTCATGAAGTTTCATATGGTGGCACCTCCTTATTCTTAAAATAAACCTTAAATTTCTTTAGTTGTTACTAGATGAGCTACTTTTTTAACCATGCCACGAATAGCGACATTGTCCTGGTGCTCAACTGTTTGATGCATTTTACGTAATCCAAGAGCTTCTACTGTTTTGCGTTGAGTTGGTTTAGTACCAATCAAGCTTCTAGTAAGGGTAATTTCTAATTTAGTTGCCATTGTAATTTCCCCCCCTTATCCTAACAGTTCTTCTACTGATTTACCACGCAATTTAGCAACGTCTTCAGCACGTTTTAATTGAGTTAAACCTTGTACTGTAGCACGTACCATGTTGATTGGTGTGTTAGAACCAAGTGATTTAGAAAGAATGTCAGTAATACCAGCTAATTCAAGTACTGCACGAACCGGTCCACCAGCAATAACTCCTGTACCAGGTGCTGCAGGTTTTATTAGAATAGATCCAGCACCAAAATGTCCAACGACTAGGTGAGGAGTAGTACCTTTAACTCTTGGTACTTCTATTAAGTTTTTCTTCGCGTCTTCAACAGCTTTACGGATAGCATCTGGAACTTCTTGTGCTTTACCAGTACCAAATCCTACATGCCCGTCTTTGTCACCGACTACTACTAATGCAGTAAAACGGAAACGACGTCCACCTTTTACAACTTTAGCAACACGGTTAATCGTTACTACGCGTTCTTCAAGTTCAAATTTGTTTGGGTCAATCGCAAGCATGAGATATGTCCCTCCTTCTTCTTAAAATTCTAAGCCATTTTCACGTGCAGCTTCAGCTAACGCTTTAACACGTCCATGATACAAGTAACCGCCACGGTCAAATACAACAGATTTGATGTTTTTTTCTGTAGCGCGTTTTGCAATTGTTTCACCGATTACTTTAGCAGCTTCAACATTTCCAACTGTTCCAGTGAAATCTTTATCCATAGTAGATGCACTAACGATTGTAACACCTTTAGTATCATCGATAAGTTGTGCATATAAATGTTTATTTGAACGGAATACATTTAAACGAGGACGTTCAGTAGTACCCGTGATTTTTGTACGAACACGTACATGACGTCTCTTACGAACTTGATTTTTGTCTTGTTTCGTAATCACAGTGGTCACTCCTTTCTAATGCGAAAAGCATTATTTACCTGTTTTACCTTCTTTGCGACGTACAACTTCGCCTTCGTAACGAATACCTTTACCTTTGTACGGCTCTGGTGGACGAACTTGACGAATGTTAGATGCTAAAGCACCAACACGTTCTTTATCAATACCGCGAACGATAATTTTTGTGTTTGTAGGAACTTCAACTACTAGTCCGTCTTCAGGATTGAATTCAACTGGATGAGAGAAACCTACGTTAAGTACAAGCTTAGTTCCTTGTAATTGTGCACGGTAACCTACCCCAATTAATTCTAATCCACGTTCGAATCCTTGAGATACACCCGTAATCATGTTAGCTAGCAAAGCGCGAGTTGTACCATGAATTGTACGGTGTTCTTTTGAATCTGAAGGACGCACTAAAGTTATAACAGTGCCTTCTTGCTCAATTTTAATATCTTGGTTAAATGATTTTGTTAATTCACCTTTTGGTCCTTTTACAACTACTGTGTTTTCAGCGCTAACTGTTACAGTAACTTCTGCAGGAACCTCTATTGGTTTTTTACCTACTCGAGACATTTTGTTGCACCTCCATTCGTTTGTTGATTATTACCAAACGTAAGCTACGATTTCTCCGCCGACTTGTTTAGCGCGAGCTTCTTTATCTGTTAATAAACCATTTGAAGTAGAAACTAAAGCAATTCCTAAACCATTCAATACTTTAGGTACTTCGTTTGTTTTAGCGTAAACGCGTAGACCTGGTTTTGAAATACGTTTCAAACCAGTAATAACACGCTCATCGTTTTGACCATATTTTAAGAAGATGCGGATGATTCCTTGTTTGCTATCTTCTACATATTCAACATCACGGATGAAACCTTCGCGCTTTAATATTTCAGCGATTTCCTTTTTCAGGTTTGAAGCAGGAACTTCTAATTTCTCGTGACGAACCATGTTAGCATTACGAATGCGTGTAAGCATATCTGCAATTGGATCTGACATTGTCATTACATTTACCTCCTTCCCAGTTATAGGGGATTACCAGCTTGCTTTTTTAACGCCAGGAATTTGCCCCTTGTATGCAAGTTCACGGAAACAAATACGGCAAAGCTTGAATTTACGATATACAGAGTGCGGACGTCCACAACGCTCACAGCGTGTGTATGCTTGCACTTGGAACTTTGGCGTACGTTGTTGTTTAACGATCATTGATTTTTTAGCCACGTTTTCGCCTCCCTTATTTTACTTTTGGAATGGCATACCGAATTGTGTTAATAACTCACGAGCTTCTTCGTCAGAATTCGCAGTTGTTACAATTACGATGTCCATACCGCGTACTTTCGAAACTTTATCATAATCAATTTCAGGGAAGATTAATTGTTCTTTAATTCCAAGAGTGTAGTTACCGCGACCGTCGAATGCTTTTTTAGAAACACCACGGAAGTCACGTACACGCGGAAGAGAAATAGCGATTAATTTATCCAAGAAGTCATACATACGTTCTCCACGTAGAGTGACTTTTGTACCGATTGGCATACCTTCACGAAGACGGAATGTAGCGATCGATTTTTTAGCTTTAGTAACTACAGGTTTTTGTCCTGAAATGATTTGTAATTCCTCAACAGCTGCGTCAAGCGCTTTTGTATTAGAAACAGCATCACCAACACCCATATTGATAACTATTTTATCAACTTTAGGTACTTGCATTACTGATTTATATTCAAATTTGCTCATTAGAGCAGGAGAAACTTCCTTAAGATACTTTTCTTTTAGGCGGTTCATGTGTGTACCTCCCTTCTCTTTACTTATTTAATAATTTCACCGGATTTTTTCGCAACACGAACTTTTTTGCCATCTTCCATTTTTGAACCTACGCGAGTCGGCTCGCCAGTTTTTGGGTCGATTAACATAACATTCGATACGTGGATTGCAGCCTCGTGGCTTACAATTCCTCCTTGCGGATTAGCTTGGTTTGGCTTCATATGTTTTTTGATGATGTTTACACCTTCAATTAACACACGGTCTTTCTTAGGAAAAGAAGTAAGAACAACACCTGTTTTACCTTTGTCTTTACCTGAGATAACCTTTACTTTGTCGCCTTTTTTAACATGCATTCTGTCGCACCTCCTTGATTGGCACTTTCATGTAATTAAAGAACTTCTGGAGCTAAAGATACGATTTTCATAAAGTTGCTATCGCGTAATTCACGAGCAACTGGTCCAAAAATACGTGTTCCACGCGGGCCTTTATCGTCTTTGATAATCACGCAAGCATTTTCATCAAATTTGATATATGTCCCGTCTTTACGGCGTACGCCGCTTTTAGTGCGAACGATTACAGCTTTAACGACGTCACCCTTCTTGACAACGCCACCTGGTGTTGCTTTCTTAACTGTACATACGACGATATCGCCGATATTAGCAGTCTTACGTCCAGAACCACCAAGTACTTTAATAGTTAAAACTTCACGTGCACCTGAGTTGTCTGCAACTTTCATGCGAGTTTCTTGTTGGATCACTTAGGTAACCTCCCTTCGGAATTAATTAGTCCCGAACTTATTATTAGATAATAACCGCTTTTTCTATAACTTCCAATAGACGGAAGCGTTTAGTAGCTGATAGCGGACGAGTTTCCATGATACGGACGATATCTCCGATTTGGGCTTCGTTTTGCTCATCATGAGCTTTAAATTTCTTAGAATACTTAACAGCTTTACCGTATAATCTGTGCTTCTTTTGAGTTTCAATTAAAACAGAAATTGTTTTATCCATTTTATCTGAAACAACACGGCCAGTGTATACTTTGCGTTGATTACGCTCAGTCATGCCAGAAAACCTCCTTTATCAGTTGTTTGCACTGATTTCTCTTTCACGAACCACAGTTTTCATACGCGCGATAGCTTTACGAACTTCGCGGATACGAGCTGTGTTTTCTAATTGACCAGTCGCCAATTGGAAGCGAAGGTTGAAAAGCTCTTCTTTCAGTGATTTTACCTTTTGTTCTATTTCTGCAGTAGTAAGGTCACGGATGTCATTAGCTTTCATTAGATTCACCACCAATTTCTTGACGTTTGATTATTTTACATTTGATCGGAAGCTTATGTGCTGCTAATCTTAATGCTTCACGAGCAACTTCCTCAGAAACGCCAGCTATTTCAAACATTATTTTTCCAGGTTTTACAACTGCTACCCATCCTTCAGGAGCACCTTTACCTGAACCCATACGAACCTCAAGAGGCTTTTTCGTATATGGTTTATGCGGGAATATTTTAATCCATACTTTACCGCCACGTTTCATGTAACGTGTCATTGCAATACGAGATGCTTCAATTTGACGACTAGTAATCCAGCTTGCTTCAGTTGCTTGTAAACCGTATTCGCCGAATGCTATTTCTTTGCCGCCTTTTGCTTCACCACGCATTTTCCCACGGTGTTCACGACGATATTTAACGCGTTTAGGCATTAACATATTATTTGCCTCCTTCCTCAGAGTTCTTCTTAACTGGAAGGACTTCACCACGATAAATCCATACTTTAACGCCTAGCTTACCATAAGTTGTGTCAGCCTCAGCATGTGCATAATCAATGTCAGCACGTAATGTATGAAGTGGTACAGTTCCTTCACTGTAATGTTCAGCACGAGCAATGTCAGCGCCGCCTAAGCGTCCAGATACTTGAGTTTTAATACCTTTAGCCCCAGAACGCATTGTGCGTTGAATTGCTTGTTTTTGAGCACGACGGAAAGATACGCGGCCTTCTAATTGGCGTGCAATACTTTCTGCTACTAATTTAGCATCTAAGTCAGCTCGTTTTATTTCTACAATATTTATGTGTACACGTTTACCAGTTAAATCGTTCAAGTGCTTACGAAGTGCTTCCACTTCCGTACCACCTTTACCGATTACCATACCTGGTTTAGCTGTGTGAATTGTAACATTAACACGTTTTGCAGCGCGTTCAATTTCTACAGTAGAAACAGAAGCTTCTTTCAAACGAGTTTCGATGTACTTACGGATCTTCAAGTCTTCGTGTAGTAGAGTTGCATAGTCTTTACCAGCGTACCATTTTGACTCCCAGTCACGAATGATGCCTACTCGTAATCCTATAGGATGTACTTTTTGACCCACGAATTATCCCTCCTTCTTCTCTGATACCACGATTGTGATGTGGCTAGTACGTTTGTTAATAGCACTTGCGCGTCCCATCGCACGTGGGCGGAAACGTTTTAACGTTGGACCTTCATCAACAAAGACTTCAGAAACAACTAGGTTATTAACATCTAAATCATAATTGTGCTCAGCGTTGGCAACAGCAGATTTCAATACTTTCTCAACAACAGGTGATGCTGCTTTTGGAGTTAGTTTTAAAATTGCAACTGCTTCACCGATTTGCTTACCTCTGATTAAATCAACGACTAATCGTACCTTACGAGGGGCAATGCGCACTGTTTTAGCAATAGCTTTTGCTTGTGACATTTGAATGACCTCCTCTCAAATTAGCGTCTAGTTTTCTTGTCATCAGAACCATGACTTCCTATAGCGCGTGTTGGTGCAAACTCGCCAAGTTTATGACCTACCATATCTTCAGTTACGTATACAGGAACATGTTTGCGTCCGTCATATACAGCGATTGTTAACCCGATAAAAGTAGGGAAAATTGTAGAACGGCGAGACCAAGTCTTAATCACTTGTTTTTTCTCAGAGTCCTTTTGTGCATCGACCTTTTTCAATAAATGATCATCTGCGAAAGGTCCTTTTTTCAAGCTACGTCCCATGCTGAAACCTCCCTCCGTGATAACACCACGGCTCTATCTGTGAACCGTAGTAAAACCACTTTATTTTTTACGACGACGAATGATAAATTTGTCGGATTTGTTTTTCTTGTTACGAGTTTTGTAGCCAAGAGTTGGTTTACCCCATGGAGACATTGGAGATTTACGTCCAATTGGAGTTTTACCTTCACCACCACCGTGTGGGTGATCGTTCGGGTTCATTACAGATCCACGTACAGTTGGGCGTTTACCTAACCAACGATTACGACCCGCTTTACCAATGTTCACAAGTTCATGTTGTTCGTTTCCTACTTCACCGATAGTTGCGCGGCAAACACCTAGGATCATACGAACTTCACCAGATTGTAAACGTACAATTACATACTTACCTTCTTTACCAAGTAATTGAGCTGATGTACCAGCAGAGCGAACTAACTGACCACCTTTACCTGGTTTCATTTCGATATTATGGATAGTAGAACCCATTGGAATATTTATTAGTGGAAGAGCGTTCCCTACTTTTATATCAGCTTCTGGTCCTGACACGATTGTCATTCCCACTTCTAAGCCTTTAGGAGCTAGGATGTAACGTTTTTCCCCATCTGCATAATTGATTAATGCAATATTTGCAGTACGGTTTGGATCATACTCAATAGTAGCAACGCGTCCTGGTATACCATCTTTATTTCGTTTGAAATCAATAATACGGTATTGACGTTTATGTCCACCACCATGATGACGAACAGTAATTTTACCTTGGTTGTTACGGCCGCCTTTACGTTTCACAGGTGCAAGTAGAGATTTTTCTGGTTTGTCAGTTGTGATCTCTGCATAATCTAATGAAGTCATGTTACGACGTCCGTTTGTCGTTGGTTTATACTTTCTAATACCCATGTTATTCCCTCCTTCTGGATTATTAATTCCTTTTAATAAGGATTAGATTTCGAATAACTCGATTTCTTTGCTTTCTACAGTTAACGTAACTATCGCTTTACGACGCTTGTTCGTATACCCACCAAATTTACCTACGCGCTTGTATTTTCCTTTGTAGTTCATGATGTTCACTTTTTCAACATCTACTCCGAAAATTTCTTCAATAGCGTATTTAACTTGAGTTTTGTTGGCGCGAGTGTCTACATCGAAAGTGTACTTTTTATCTGCCATTACTTCAGAAGAACGCTCGGTAATGACCGGACGTTTAATAATATCACGTGCTTCCATTATCCAAGCACCTCCTCTACTTTTTCTACTGCTGCTTTAGTCATTACAAGTTTGTTATGACCGATTAAATCTAAAACGTTAATGCCTGTTGCAGACACAACTGTGATTCCAGGGATGTTACGAGCAGCTAATGCTACTGTTTCATCTAAATCAGCAGTTACAAATAACGCTTTTTTATCGATTGAAAGGTTAGATAACACTTTCAAAAAGTCTTTTGTTTTTGGTGCATCAAATGCTAAACCTTCAAGTACTACGATGCTTTCTTCTCTAGCTTTTGTTGAAAGAGCTGAAAGAAGAGCTAAACGACGTACTTTTCTAGGTAATTTAAAGCTGTAGCTACGTGGAGTCGGTCCGAAAACAACACCACCACCACGCCATTGTGGAGAGCGGATAGAACCTTGACGAGCACGTCCAGTTCCTTTTTGTTTCCATGGTTTACGTCCACCACCAGCAACTTCAGAACGGTTTTTCACTTTGTGATTACCTTGACGAAGTGAAGCGCGTTGAGAAATGATAGCTTCAAATAAGACAGATTCATTTGGTTCAATACCGAAAACTTTATCGTTTAATTCGATTTCACCAACTGAAGATCCTGCTTGATTGAATAATGATACTTTTGCCATTCCTGTTTCCTCCTTTCTTTAGAAAATTATTTCGATTTAATAGCAGTTTTAACAACTACTAATGATTTACGAGAACCAGGAACATTACCTTTTACTAATAATAGGTTACGTTCAGCGTCCACTCTTACGATTTCTAAGTTTTGGATCGTTACTGTAACTCCACCCATTTGACCAGGTAATTTCTTTTGTTTAAATACACGGTTCGGAGCAACTGGCCCCATTGAACCTGGACGACGGTGATAACGAGATCCATGGGCCATTGGTCCACGAGATTGTCCGTGGCGTTTAATAACACCTTGGAAACCTTTACCTTTAGTTACACCTGTTACATCAATTACATCGCCTTCTGCAAAACTTTCTACCTTGACTTCTTGACCAACCTCGTAATTAGCTGTATCCAATCCGCGGAACTCGCGAATGAAGCGCTTAGGAGCAGTGCTTGCTTTTGCTACGTGCCCTTTAGCAGGTTTGTTAGAAAGCTTTTCTCGCTTGTCTTCAAAACCTAACTGAATAGCTTCGTAACCGTCTGTTTCAACTGTTTTCTTTTGAAGTACTATGTTTGGAGTAGCTTCAATAACAGTTACAGGGATTAAGTCACCGTTCTCAGCAAATACTTGCGTCATACCGATTTTTCTACCTAAGATTCCTTTGGTCATCTGTCACACCTCCTATGTTAATTTGTATTTCTTTATTTTTTACCATTAAAGTTTGATTTCAATATCAACGCCAGATGGTAAATCAAGCTTCATTAACGCATCAACAGTTTGTGGTGTTGGGTTAACGATATCGATAAGACGTTTATGCGTACGCATTTCGAATTGCTCACGAGAATCTTTATACTTATGAACAGCGCGAAGAATCGTATAAACAGTTCTTTCAGTCGGAAGTGGAATCGGACCCGATACACTTGCACCTGAACGTTTAGCAGTTTCAACAATTTTCTCAGCAGATTGATCAAGAATTCTATGATCATACGCTTTTAAACGGATACGAATTTTTTGTTTTGCCATTACTTTCCCTCCTTTTCGCCTATTTTCTAGACATTCTCCACGAAAATTTTCCGTACACTCGCCATGGCAAAGCGGCCGGGTGTGTCGGTAACCTCTCGCTTCATCGCAGTCAAAGACCAACATTTAACATTATAAACAATAAAAAAAGATTTCGCAAGTGTTTTTACGAAACTTTTTAAAATGTTATAACCGCATTACTTTTTTCATAATACATATGTTTTTCTAAGCCGTTTTCTAGTATATAAAATTTCAAAGGAAAAAGCAACTGATAAGTGATATTATATTTTGTGAATATATGACCCTTCTATATAATCATTTACCTCAACAAAAAAGAACATCTCTTCAATAGAGATATCCTTTCTTACTATTACTATAGAACAAACACTACTGCAATCCACCCGAAAAGTACAAGAGGAATGTTATAGGCTATAAAGGTCGGTACACAAGTATCCCATATATGGTTATGCTGTCCATCTACGTTCAATCCTGCAGTCGGCCCGAGCGTTGAGTCGGAAGCTGGCGAGCCCGCGTCCCCTAAAGCTCCTGCTGTACCTATTAAAGCAATTGTCGCTAATGGACTTAATCCAAGTTCCATAGCTAGTGGTACATAGATGGCAGCTATTATAGGTATAGTAGCAAATGATGAACCTATTCCCATCGTTACAATTAATCCAATGATTAACATGATTAATACCGCAACACTCACATTACCCTTTAATAAACTTGAAGATGCTTCCACAAGGCTTTCTACATGCCCTGTAGCATTAATGACCGCTGCAAATCCATTTGCTGTAATCATTACGAAGCCAACGAACGCCATCATTCGCATTCCTTCTGTTAGAAGTACATCTGCTTCTTTCCTTTTTAGGGCACCACTAACATAAAGAACAACGATACCAGCTAGTGCTCCTGCAATCATAGAATCTGTTGCTACCTGAACAACCAACGCTGCTATTAAAGAGATCACTGTATAGATAATACTACTGGTTTTAACTTGTACGTCTAATTCACTTACTTCTACTGCTTCTTGTTTATAGTTTCTCGGTTTACGATACATAACAAATGCTATTACTAAACCAAATACCATTCCAAGAGCAGGAACAGCCATCGCCTTTGGAATATCACTTAATACTATCTCTAAACCTGATAGTCCCATCTGAGTAGCAACGATGTCCTGATAAATTGCACCAAACCCATATGGGATAAACATATACGGAGTAATTAAACCAAACGCCAAAATACATGCGATCAATCTACGATCCACTTTTAACAAATTCAACACTTTTAAGATTGGAGGTACTAACAACGGGATAAAAGCGATATGTATTGGGATTAAGTTCTGTGAGAACACAGCCATCATCAGTAGTAATAAGAACACTAGAGCTTTAACAAGTCCCGTTTTGTCCGAGTCACCCTTACTCTTTACCATCTTTAAAATTGCCACCACTAACAACTCGGGAATACCCGTCTTAGAGATAGCAATAGCAAAGCCCCCTAGCAGTGCATAACTAAGCGCTATAGTCGCACCAGCTCCTAGCCCACCTGTAAATGCATCAATTGTTTCTGCAACGGACAAGCCCGCTGTAAGCCCTCCTACAAGGGCACCTATAATTAACGAGAATACGACGTTAATACGAAGTAAACTCAATACTAACATGACTACTACTGCTATTATTACGGCATTCATATAAAACACTCACTTTCTTACACTAGATTGCTAATAGGTAGAAGTTTATAATTTTCTAACCGAAATGTCAATAGTCTAGACTTACATTATGTATAAAAAAACCTGATTTCCAATTGGAAATCAGGTTTCTTGTTTATAGTGCGTCTTCTACTACTTTCCGGTAATATCCAGCAGATAGAATTGAGAAAATGGAGTAAAGAACAATATATACACCCATAGTTATCAATAAGGGAGCAACCAACTCGGTGCCAAATAAAACCCATCCCGATTTTACTGCAAAATAACTATGCGCTAAGCCTATTATTAACGGGAAGCCGAAGTTGAACAACTGCTTACGGCGGATTCCACTCATAATCTCATTAGTAGTGAAGCCCATTTTGCGTAAAATGTTATAGGTTCCTTTTTCTTCATCCGCTTCAGACATTTGTTTGAAGTACAGAATACTACCCGTTGCGATTAAAAACGCTAAACCTAAAAATCCACTTATAAAAATAGTCATTCCAAGTGAATCTAACATATTTAAGCGATAGTTTTCCTGTGATTCTACACTGACCGTATTTGTTGCTAGGTCATTACCTGGAATAGGCATTTCTACTGATACTTTATTTGCTTCAAATACTTCTTGCGCCTTTATTAATTGATTTTCTTCCTTCAATTCCATACCAACAACTTTTTGGTTCTTTGTTAGAGGGTCATGAAGTAGCTTTTGAAAATAGGAGTCTGCCACTACGACTGTAAAGCCATAATAGTGATAATTAGGTAATAGTAGATCCTCTGTAACTTCCTTAATAAATATTTCTTCTTCACCTGCGGAAGTATTGAACTGGATAGATTTTTGTGCTTCTATTCTTATGTTTTCTGCACTCAAACTATTATAACCAAGTATATAACCCTCCCCTTCTTGTAAATGAAGATTAGGAAGCTTATTTTGAATCGCCTTTAGGCTTACAACCTGTACACCTAGCTCGGTGGATATAGTTTTATTTAATGCA
This sequence comes from Psychrobacillus antarcticus, assembly GCF_029533155.1. Lineage (GTDB taxonomy): Bacteria > Bacillota > Bacilli > Bacillales_A > Planococcaceae > Psychrobacillus > Psychrobacillus antarcticus. The sequence continues at coordinate 26,645 of NZ_JAIZDB010000001.1, forward strand.
GCTTCCTTGACCAATAAAGGACGGACATCCGCTGGAACTGCTAGTAAATCAATATCATACCTCGTATATTGAATTCCTTCTTTATCAAATTCTTCAACTAATTCAAAGCCAGTATCCTCATACATTATATAATCATAAGGTACCGCTTCCATTGCCACTGAGTCCGCGGAATAGTAGGAGATGTAGGTGAATGTTAATATCGCTAGTGTAGACGCGGACAATACCGTGATAGTAGTCAGAGACATGGCATTGGCCTTCATTCGATGCATGATTGTTGATAAAGATAATACATCTTGGATAGACATCAAACCTTTTTTACTTTTTCTTACAAAGTTTAAGATTAATGCTACCGAGAAACGAAATACAAAATATGTTCCACCAACCGTTAAAGCAAGAATAGAAACCATTTTGAATAACAGTACATTAGGAGTGACGTTTAGATTATCTAATATTGTCGTCGATAAATAGTAGCCATACCCTATAGAAATAAGTCCTACAAATCCTAAAAACATCTGAAAGGCATTAAATTTTTTCACCCTTTCATCTGCGACTGCAGTTGTTGTAATTAGAGCAAGTAGAGTTACTCTTTTAATTCTTATTGCAGTTTGCAAAATTACTATCAATAAAAGTACTGAGAATACAACTACAGTCATCATCAGTGCTTCTATAGAAAATGAGAGCTCTACAAATGCATCCTTCTCTACTATTTTTAAGAGAATCATTACAAATATTCTTGAGGTAAGTAAACCTACTAATACACCGATGACAATAGCGCTGAACCAAAGAATAATGTTCTCAATTGCTATTAGTCTAGCCACTAGGCTCTTGGACATACCGACTAGCTGGTATAAACCGATTTCCTTACTCCGTCTATTCATGAAGAGCTTATTAGCGTAGAGTACAAAGAAAGTTACGATAAATAATAATAAATAGGAAGCTGCTTTTAACGCAGCTGAAGATCTACCAGTACCGATTTCATTAACAATTGCTGGATTGTACTGTAAAGTGACAAAAGAATAATACAATGAAACACTGAATACTAAAGCAAAAACGTAGAGATAATAACTTTTTATATTTTTCCTCATACTTCTTAAAACCAATTGATTAAGCGTCATAGCCATCACCACTTAATACACCTTGGGTATTCATGATCTCTTGGAAAAATTGTTTGCGATCCTTGTCACCTTTATACAACTCAGAATATATCTGTCCGTCCTTTAAAAATAGAACACGTGAGCAAAAACTAGCAGCTACAGAGTCATGTGTTACCATCATAATCGTAACTTTCTTTTCTTTGTTGATTTTTTCCAAATTACTTAACAATGCAGTAGCAGACTTGGAATCTAGAGCTCCAGTAGGCTCATCTGCAAATACAATAGAGGGATTACCGACTAGTGCCCTTGCCGCTGATGTTCTTTGCTTTTGTCCACCAGATATCTCACTGGGATATTTGTTTAAGATATCATTAATTCCTAAAAGATCGGTTATCTCCTTTATCTTTTTCTCTGACACAGTTTTAGGAGTTTTCCCTACAGATAATGGAAGATAAATATTTTCTTTAACTGTTAGCGTATCCAACAAATTGTAATCCTGAAAGATAAAACCAAGCTGTTCTCTTCTAAATTTGGAAAGCTTCTGTTCTTTCATTTTTTGAAGATTATTATTGTTAATTTCAATTATTCCAGATGTAACTTTATCAATTGAAGCTAAGACATTTAATAGCGTTGTTTTACCTGAGCCCGAAGGTCCCATGATCCCAACAAATTCACCTTCACGTACTTCTATGTCAATATCTTTTAACACTTCTTGAGTATTGGATTTTTTGCCAAATACTTTTTTAATCTTTCGACCTCGTAAAATAACCATGGTCTACCTCCTACCTTTTATTAACTTCATTTTACCCATTACTTCAAGAAAAATCGTTCGTTTTAGATGACAAACAAAGAAAGCAGATGACATTTTCGTCACCTACCTAGTATTTCTTGCATCTCATTTTGTATGGGGAATTGTAAGGTAAATGTAGAACCAGTCCCTATCTCGGAAGTAACGTTTATATTAATCCCAAGTTTTTCGGCAGAATTCTTAGCTAAGTATAGCCCCATTCCAGTAGAGGCAGCACTTTCTCTCCCCACCCTACCGGTAAAAGACTTTTCAAAAATTCTAGGCAAGTCAGCTTGTGATATTCCTACCCCTTGGTCTTTTATAGAAAGGACTAGATGACCCAAATTGTCTGTTGTTGTACTTATATGAATTTCCGTGTGCTCTTTGCTATATTTCACAGCGTTTGATATGATCTGCCTTACAATGAATGCTAGCCACTTATGATCAGTAAGTGTTGTTTTATCTAACCCTTCGGTGTCAAACCCAATATTCCGTTGCATACACCATGGCTTCAGTTCTTTAATTTCCCGGAATATAACTTTTTGCAGATTTACTTTTTCTATAACGTTGTCTTTCTCAATAAATGGCAGACGTGTTTTATGAAGCTGTTGATCTAAAAGCAAATGCAACCTTAGCCATTCTACTTCAAGTTGTTCCTTAAGGATAGAATCCTCTATATTATCTATCATTAGCTTCATACTCGTAAGCGGTGTTTTCATCTCATGTATCCAAGAAAGTGTCTGGTCCTTCTCTTCTAGAGAAACTATATGTGAATCATCGAGCTCTTGTTTTCCTGTATGAATAAGTTCTTGTATCTCATCCATCATCATCTTATCAAAAAAGGATTGTCCGTCAGGTAGTCTAGCTATAAGCTGATCGAACGTCGAGTTACCACGATTGACCTTTAAAACATTTTTAATAAACTTTGTTTCCATAAAATATCTCCATAAAAAGAATATTAAAAATAAAAGTAGATTGGTACCATTCATATACAGAATAGAAGTATTAGTAAAGGTCACGTCTATTGTCAGGAGAAAATTGAGCCATAGCTGCAAAAAGCTAAAAAATAAAATCCATGCAAATCGTTCTTTAATATATATTAAAAAGAGCCTCATAACTCCTCCTTTGTTATGGCAATATATCCTAGCCCCTTTTTGGTCACAATGACTTCCTCTAACCCAATTTGATCTAGTTTTAATCGTAATCTATTGACATTGACTGAAAGGGTATTGTCATTTACAAACCTTTCATCATCCCATAGCTTTCTCATGAGCTCATCCCTAGAAACAATTTTATCCAATGACTGGACTAAAATTCTTACGATAAACAACTCATTCTTAGTAAGTTCAACCTCTTGATTTTCTTTGGAAATAGTACTTCTAGAATAATCTATGACTGCGCCGTTCCAATGAACGATATCTGACTGTTCTTCTCCATAATCATATGTTCTTCGAAGTATTGCTTGGATTTTTGCTAATAAGACTTCCATATTAAAAGGCTTTTGAACAAAATCATCTGCACCCATTTGCATCGCCATAATCATATCCATTGAATGGTCCCTAGAAGAAAGAAAGATAATAGGAACCTTCGAATGTCTACGAATCTCTCGACACCAATGAAAACCATCATACGCCGGAAGCTGAATATCAATAATTATTAACTGTGGTTTCTCTTCAAAAAAAGTAGGAAGTATTTGTTGGAAATTAGTTGGGCCAATTACTTCAAATGACCAGTGAAGAAATTTATCTTTAATTAAATTAAAAATTGAAATATCGTCTTCTATTAACATAATTTTTTGCATTTTATACACCCCTTTTACCAGTGTACACAATTTTAGGCATAAAAAAAACCATCTCGTCGTCACGAGATGGTTTTATAATAAAGAGTTATAGATTACTTAGTAATAGTAGCAACTACACCAGCGCCAACAGTACGTCCACCCTCACGGATAGAGAATTTAGTACCTTCTTCGATAGCGATTGGAGAGATAAGAGATACAGTCATTTCGATGTTATCTCCAGGCATAACCATTTCTACGCCTTCAGGTAAGTTACAAACACCAGTTACGTCAGTTGTACGGAAGTAGAACTGAGGACGGTAGTTTGAGAAGAATGGAGTATGACGTCCACCCTCTTCTTTTGAAAGAACATAAACTTCAGCTTTGAAGTCTGTATGTGGAGTAATTGTACCTGGTTTAGCTAAAACTTGTCCACGTTGGATATCTTCACGAGCAACCCCACGAAGAAGAGCACCAATGTTGTCTCCAGCTTCAGCATAGTCAAGAAGTTTACGGAACATTTCAACACCAGTTACAGTAGTTGATTTTGGTTCTTCAGTAATACCGATAATGTCTACAACGTCACCAATTTTAACTTGCCCACGTTCAACACGTCCAGTTGCAACTGTACCACGACCAGTAATTGAGAATACATCCTCAACTGGCATCATGAATGGTTTGTCAGTTTGACGTTCTGGAGTTGGGATATAGCTATCTACAGCGTCCATTAATTCAATGATTTTTTCTTCCCATTCTGGTTCGCCTTCAAGAGCTTTAAGTGCAGAACCTTTAATTACTGGAATGTCGTCGCCTGGGAAATCGTAGTCAGAAAGAAGGTCACGAATTTCCATTTCTACTAATTCAAGTAATTCTTCGTCGTCTACCATATCACATTTGTTCATGAATACAACTAGGTATGGAACACCTACTTGTTTAGATAAAAGAATATGTTCACGAGTTTGTGGCATTGGGCCATCAGCAGCAGATACTACTAAGATCCCGCCATCCATTTGCGCTGCACCTGTGATCATGTTTTTAACATAGTCAGCATGTCCTGGGCAGTCTACGTGCGCATAGTGACGAGCAGCAGTTTCATACTCAACGTGTGAAGTATTGATTGTGATTCCGCGTTCTTTTTCTTCAGGTGCGTTATCGATGTCAGCGTATGATCTAGCTGTACCACCCATTTTTTTAGAAAGAACTGTTGCGATAGCAGCAGTAAGTGTTGTTTTACCATGGTCAACGTGTCCGATAGTACCAACGTTAGCATGTGTTTTCGAGCGATCAAATTTTTCTTTAGCCATTAGAGAAGTCCTCCTCAGTAATTGTATGTTTTTTTATTACAAAAGGAAGGGACAAATAGTCCCTTATCTTTCATAGTCTACAAAATAGTTATACTTTAATTTTGGTGAAAATTCAATTATTCACCTTTATTTTTTTTGATGATTTCTTCAGAAATTGATTTTGGAACATCTTCATAATGATCGAATGTCATTGAGAAGGTTCCGCGTCCTTGCGTATTAGAGCGTAAAGACGTTGCATATCCGAACATTTCTGCAAGCGGAACCATTGAACGTACAACCTGTGCGTTACCGCGAGCATCCATACCTTCAACGCGTCCACGACGTGAAGTGATATCACCCATGATGTCTCCTAAATACTCTTCAGGAATAACAACTTCAACTTTCATGATTGGCTCAAGAATTACTGGATTTACTTTAGATACAGCATTTTTCAATGCCATAGAAGCAGCAATTTTGAAGGCCATCTCATTCGAGTCAACATCATGATATGATCCGTCGTAAAGTTTTGCTTTAATATCGATTAATGGATATCCAGCAAGTACACCATTGTTAAGTGAGTCACGAAGACCTGCCTCAACAGCTGGAATGTATTCACGTGGAACTACCCCACCGACAACAGCGTTTTCAAATTCAAAGCCTTTTCCTTCTTCGTTTGGAGAGAATTCAATCCAAACGTGTCCGAATTGACCACGTCCACCTGATTGACGTACGAATTTACCTTCAACTTTTGCTGAAGCGCGGAAAGTTTCACGGTAAGATACTTGAGGAGCACCTACGTTAGCTTCTACTTTAAATTCACGACGCATACGGTCAACTAAGATATCAAGGTGAAGCTCACCCATACCAGCGATAATAACTTGACCAGTTTCTTGGTCTGTATGAACGCGGAATGTTGGATCTTCTTCTGCTAATTTTACAAGAGCAGCACCCATTTTATCTTGGTCAGCTTTAGATTTTGGCTCAACTGATAAAGAAATAACCGGCTCTGGGAATACCATAGACTCTAGAATTACTAAAGCTTTTTCATCACACAGTGTATCACCAGTAGTAGTATCCTTTAGACCTACAGCTGCAGCTATATCTCCAGAATGTACTTCTGTAATCTCTGAACGAGAGTTTGCATGCATTTGTAGAATACGTCCTACACGCTCACGCTTACCTTTTGTTGAGTTTTGAACGTATGATCCGGCTTGTAACGTACCAGAATATACACGGAAGAATGTTAATTTACCAACATAAGGATCAGTCATAACTTTAAATGCTAATGCAGAGAAAGGTTCTGAATCATCTGAATGACGTAAAACTTCCTCTTCGCTATCTGGGTCAGTTCCTACCATAGCAGCAATATCAAGTGGTGATGGAAGGTATGCAACAACTGCGTCAAGTACTTTACGAACGCCTTTGTTTTTAAATGCAGTACCACACACTACTGGATAGAATTCTACGTTTAGGGTACCTTTACGAATACCACTTACTAATTCTTCGTTCGTGATTTCTTCACCATTTAAATATTTATCCATTAAGTCTTCGTCAAGTTCAGAAACCGCTTCAACTAGTTTGTCACGGTATTCTTGAGCTTGAGCTTTGTACTCTTCTGGAATTTCTATTTCTTCCATATCAGTTCCTAAGTCATTAGGATACATAGTTGCTTTCATCGTAATTAAGTCAATAATTCCGTTGAATTCATCTTCTGCACCGATAGGTAATTGAATTGGATGAGCGTTAGCTTGTAAACGGTCATGAAGAGTTCCTACAGAATATAGGAAGTCAGCACCCATTTTATCCATTTTGTTGATGAAAACAATACGTGGTACGCCATAAGTTGTAGCTTGACGCCATACTGTTTCTGTTTGTGGTTCAACACCAGATTGAGCATCTAGTACTGTAACCGCACCATCAAGTACACGAAGTGAACGTTCAACTTCAACAGTGAAGTCTACGTGTCCAGGTGTATCGATGATATTTACACGGTGATTATCCCAAGCAGCTGTTGTTGCAGCTGAAGTAATAGTGATTCCACGTTCTTGTTCTTGCTCCATCCAGTCCATCTGTGATGCACCTTCATGAGTTTCCCCGATTTTGTGGATTTTACCAGTGTAATAAAGAATACGCTCCGTAGTAGTTGTTTTACCAGCATCGATGTGAGCCATGATCCCGATATTACGTGTTTTTTCTAAGGAGAACTCTCTAGCCATATTGTATTTCTCCTTCCATAGTCGGATTAGAGTAGGATTTTATAGTAAATTTAAAAAAGATTTTACCAACGATAGTGAGCGAATGCTTTGTTAGCTTCAGCCATTTTGTGCATATCTTCACGTTTCTTAACTGATGATCCAGTATTGTTAGATGCATCAAGAATTTCGTTAGCTAAACGTTCTTCCATCGTTTTTTCTCCACGAAGACGTGAATAGTTTACTAAGTAACGAAGACCTAGTGTTGAACGACGGTCAGTACGTACTTCAACCGGCACTTGGTAGTTAGCACCACCAACACGACGAGCACGAACTTCTAGAACTGGCATTACATTAGTTAGAGCAGCTTCAAATACTTCTAGTGCATCTTTACCAGAACGTTCTTTTACAAGTTCAAACGCTCCGTATAGAATTTTTTGAGAAGTACCTCTTTTACCGTCAACCATCATTTTATTGATTAAACGAGTTACTAGTTTTGAATTATAAATTGGATCTGGTAACACGTCACGTTTGGAAACAGGACCTTTACGAGGCATGTGTTTTCCTCCTTTCGACGAATGTCAAATTATTAATTAAATTATTTCTTAGCTGCTTTAGGGCGTTTTGCACCATAAAGTGAACGACTTTGCATACGACCAGTAACTCCAGCAGTATCAAGAGCACCACGTACGATATGGTAACGTACTCCTGGTAAATCTCTTACTTTTCCTCCGCGGATAAGTACAACACTATGTTCTTGTAGGTTGTGTCCTTCTCCTGGAATATAAGCAGTAACCTCTAACGTATTAGTTAAACGTACACGCGCATATTTACGAAGTGCTGAGTTAGGTTTTTTCGGCGTCATAGTACCAACACGAGTACAAACCCCACGTTTTTGTGGAGAGTTAAGATTAGTACCAGCTTTTTTGAAGCTGTTATAACCTTTTGATAGTGCAGGAGACTTTGATTTCGTGATTTTGGATTGACGAGGCTTACGTATCAATTGGTTAATTGTAGGCATCGATAATTCCTCCCTTCATTTGTTCTTGTTAATACCACACATCCAGGTGGTTCATTTTTGGGGTAAAAACAAAGTCTTTGTGCTTTACACAAAAACTGTTACACAGTAATAGCTACTACTGACGCCGCTAAGCGTAGTCCACAAGCCTTACCAAGATCTACTTTAGACTCAACATAGTTAATCGAAACATTGTTTTCTACAGCTGTTAGTCGTGCTAGTTCAATGATTCTTTCTTCTACATCTAGTGCAATATAAACTTCGTTGACAAGCCCTTTTTTCATTGCTTTTACTGCTTGCTTTGTACCTATGATTGTTTCTTTCGCTTGCTTCACTTTTTCATAAGACATTTGCATATCCTCCAAAGGTACAAGTCAAATAACTATCAACCTTAAATATATTATCATTCATTGAAAAAAGTGTCAACAGTAATCATGAAAATATTAGGGAGAAATTAAATTTGATACTCCCTAATATTCACTTTTTTTACTCTGCGTTAACTAAATCTTTTTTATTATCCGCTTCGTTGGCTGTAATTTTAATTTGACGATAACGTTGCATACCTGTACCAGCCGGAACTAGTTTACCGATAATTACGTTTTCTTTCAAGCCTAACAATTCATCACGTTTCCCTTTAATCGCAGCGTCTGTTAAGACACGAGTTGTTTCTTGGAATGATGCAGCAGACAAGAATGATTCTGTTTCAAGAGAAGCTTTTGTAATACCAAGGATAACTGGACGACAAGTTGCAGGAATTTTACCTATTAAAACTGCTTCCTTGTTCGCTTCAGCAAATTGATGGATATCTAATAGTGATCCTGGAAGTAGGTCAGTTTCTCCCGCTTCAATCACACGTACTTTACGAAGCATTTGGCGTACCATTACTTCGATATGTTTATCCCCAATTTCTACCCCTTGCATACGGTAAACTTTTTGTACTTCTTTTAATAAGTACTCTTGAACAGTCGAAACATCTTTAACTCTCAACAATTCTTTCGGATCTATAGAACCCTCAGTAAGAACCTGACCACGTTGCATTGTATCGTTTAGTTGAACTTTTAAACGTGCATTATATGGCGCCAAATATTTACGAGTTTCTACATTACCTTGAATTGTAATTTCTTTTTGACCTTCTCTAATTTCTTCAATTTCAGTAACAGTACCTGAAATTTCGGAAATAACAGCTTGCCCTTTAGGATTACGAGCTTCAAAGATCTCTTGGATACGCGGAAGACCTTGTGTAATATCGTCTCCAGCAACCCCACCTGTATGGAATGTACGCATCGTTAACTGAGTACCTGGTTCACCAATTGATTGAGCTGCAATGATACCAACTGCTTCTCCTACTTCAACTGTGTCTCCAGTAGCTAAGTTCAAGCCGTAACATTTTTTACAAACACCATGTTTTGTATTACAAGTAAATGCTGAGCGAATTGTTAATTCGTTAATACCTGCTTCTTCAATAACACGAGCTACATCTTGTGTAATTAATTCGTCTTTTTCTAAAATCAGTTCATTTGTAGTAGGATGGAAGATTGTTTTCTTCGCATGACGACCGACAATACGCTCACCAAACTCTTCAATTACTTCCGTACCTTCCATAAGCGAACCAATAAACAATCCACGGTCCGTTCCACAGTCCTCTTCACGAATGATTACATCTTGCGCAACGTCTACTAAACGACGAGTTAAGTAACCTGAATCGGCAGTTTTAAGTGCTGTATCGGCAAGACCTTTACGAGCACCATGTGTAGAGATGAAGTATTCAAGTACTGTTAAACCTTCACGGAATGATGACTTGATCGGAAGTTCGATAATTCGACCAGCCGGATTGGCCATAAGTCCGCGCATACCTGCAAGTTGAGTAAAGTTGGATGCATTACCACGGGCACCTGAGTCAGCCATCATGTAGATCGGGTTCATGTGATCTAGTGTTTTCATCAGTCTTTCCTGAATAACTTCTTTTGCTTTACTCCAGTGTCCAATAACACTAGCATAACGCTCTTCTTCCGTGATTAAACCACGACGGAATTGCTTAATAACTTTATCTACTTTACTTTGTGCTTCTTCAAGAATTTCACCTTTGTCTGGAAGTACGACTATATCAGAGATACCAATTGTAATACCAGCTTTAGTAGAATATTTGAATCCTAGTGCTTTCATACGGTCAAGCATTTTCGACGTTTCTGTAATATGGAAACGTTTAAACACTTCCGCAATTATATTTCCAAGGATTTTCTTCTTGAATGGCTCTACAAGTTCCATAGCATCGATATGCTTCTTCACATCTGTATAGGTTGGAACGAAATATTTCTTCGGTGTTTCAATTTGTAGATTAAAATCTGTCGGTTCATTGATGTACGGGAACGTTTCTGGAAGAATTTCATTGAAAATTACTTTACCTACAGTTGTAAGCAATAGTAGCTTATTTTGTTCTTCCGTAAATGTTTGGTTTTTTACAGATGCTGCTGATATCGCAATACGTGTATGCAAATGTACATGACCAGTATTATATGCAATTAGCACTTCTTCTGGACCATAGAATGTTGAACCTTCGCCCATTGCACCTTTACGCTCAAGTGTTAAGTAATAGTTTCCTAAAACCATATCTTGAGATGGTGTAACTACTGGTTTTCCATCTTTCGGGTTCAAAATGTTTTGTGCTGCAAGCATTAGTAAACGAGCTTCCGCTTGCGCTTCTGCTGATAAAGGTACGTGAACAGCCATTTGGTCACCATCAAAGTCAGCATTATATGCTGTACATACTAGAGGGTGAAGGCGAATTGCGCGACCTTCTACTAATGTTGGTTCGAATGCTTGGATACCAAGACGGTGAAGAGTAGGGGCACGGTTAAGTAAAACCGGGTGCTCTCTAATCACATCTTCTAATACATCCCAAACTTCCGCATGCATACGCTCAATTTTACGTTTTGCACTCTTAATGTTGTGGGCTAAACCACGTTCAACAAGTTCTTTCATCACAAATGGTTTGAATAGTTCAATTGCCATTTCTTTTGGAAGTCCACATTGATACATTTTCAAGTTTGGTCCTACTACGATAACCGAACGACCAGAGTAGTCAACACGTTTACCAAGTAGATTTTGACGGAAACGACCTTGTTTCCCTTTTAGCATATGTGAAAGTGATTTCAACGGACGGTTACCCGGTCCTGTTACTGGACGGCCACGACGACCGTTATCAATCAAAGCATCAACAGCTTCTTGTAACATACGTTTTTCATTTTGAACGATGATACTAGGTGCACCAAGATCCAATAGACGTTTTAAACGGTTATTACGGTTAATCACACGACGATATAAATCATTTAAATCTGATGTCGCAAAGCGTCCACCATCCAATTGAACCATTGGACGTAATTCTGGAGGAATTACTGGTAGAACGTCTAAAATCATCCAGTCAGGTTTGTTTCCTGAGTTACGGAAAGATTCTACAACTTCTAAACGTTTAATCGCACGCGTACGACGTTGACCTTGAGCTGTTTTCAACTCTTCTTTTAAATGTTCTGTTTCACTTTCCAAATCAAGTTCTGAAAGTAAACGCTTGATAGCTTCTGCACCCATTGCAGCCTGGAACTTAGTTCCAAACTTATCGCGATATGCACGGTACTCTTTTTCAGAAAGCAATTGTTTCTTTTCAAGAGGCGTGTCTGCTGGCTCAATTACTACGTAAGAAGCAAAGTAAATTACCTCTTCTAGTGATCTTGGAGACATATCCAAAATCAGACCCATACGACTTGGGATACCTTTGAAATACCAAATATGTGATACAGGAGCAGCTAGTTCGATGTGGCCCATACGTTCACGACGTACTTTTGAACGAGTTACCTCTACTCCACAACGATCACACACAACACCTTTATAACGGACTCGTTTATATTTCCCGCAATGACATTCCCAGTCTTTCGTAGGACCGAAAATGCGTTCACAGAATAAACCATCTTTTTCAGGTTTTAACGTACGATAGTTAATTGTTTCAGGTTTTTTTACTTCTCCATAAGACCATGAACGGATTTTATCTGGTGAAGCTAAACCAATTTTCATATACTCAAAATTATTAACGTCTATCAAGGAGCCTACCTCCCTTTAGTCTTGTGTCTTTTAAAAGACTTTTCCAAGTAGCTCTGCATTATGCAATTTTATACGGAAATACGGACAGGCATCACCTGTCCGACTTTTATTGTTAAATCTAAGCGCAATTACGCTTTTCTTATTTTTCTACTGTAGTAACGGGTTCTTGCTCTGTTGCGATTGGTAAAATACCAAGTGCATCAGCTGCTGGAATATCATCGTCTTCATCTAAATCACGAAGCTCAATTTCTTCTTCATCGATTGAAAGCATCTTAACATCCATACCTAAACTTTGTAGTTCTTTGATCAATACTTTGAATGATTCAGGAACTCCAGGCTCTGGTACACTTTCACCTTTTACGATTGCTTCGTATGTTTTCACACGTCCCACAACGTCATCGGATTTTACTGTTAAAATTTCTTGTAACGTATAAGCAGCACCATAAGCTTCTAGTGCCCACACTTCCATCTCCCCGAAACGCTGACCACCAAATTGCGCTTTCCCTCCAAGAGGCTGTTGCGTAACGAGTGAATAAGGTCCAGTAGAGCGAGCATGTAACTTATCATCTACCATATGCGCAAGTTTAATCATATACATAACCCCTACAGATACACGGTTATCAAATGGTTCACCTGACCGTCCATCATAAAGGATTGTTTTACCGTCACGATTAAGACCTGCTTCTTCCATTGTGCTCCAAACATCTTCTTCGTTAGCACCATCAAATACTGGTGATGCCATATGAATACCAAGGATTTTAGAAGCCATACCTAAGTGAAGCTCTAAGACTTGCCCGATGTTCATACGAGAAGGTACCCCAAGTGGATTTAACATGACATCTACTGGTGTGCCGTCTGGAAGGAATGGCATATCTTCTTCAGGAAGAATACGCGAGATAACCCCTTTGTTACCATGACGCCCTGCCATTTTATCCCCAACGGAGATTTTACGTTTTTGAACGATATAAGCACGAACTAATTGGTTAACACCTGGAGATAACTCATCGCCATCTTCGCGATTAAATACTTTTACGTCTAATACAATCCCACCGGCACCATGAGGTACGCGAAGAGAAGTATCACGAACTTCACGAGCTTTTTCACCGAAGATTGCGTGTAGTAAACGTTCTTCAGCTGTAAGTTCGGTAACACCTTTAGGCGTTACTTTCCCAACAAGAATGTCTCCGTCACGAACTTCCGCACCAATACGGATAATTCCACGGTCGTCCAAGTTGCGTAATGCATCTTCTCCGACATTTGGAATATCTCTCGTAATTTCCTCTGGTCCAAGTTTTGTATCACGTGATTCTGACTCATACTCTTCAATATGCACCGAAGTATATACATCATCTTTCACTAGACGTTCACTCATAATAACGGCATCTTCATAGTTGTATCCATCCCACGTCATGAAAGCTACTAGTACATTACGTCCTAAAGCAAGCTCTCCTTGTTCCATAGAAGGACCATCTGCAAGCATATCCAGAGGTTTAACACGATCACCAATTTTTACAATTGGACGTTGATTTATAGATGTACCATGATTCGAACGTTCAAATTTATGAATTTTATAAGATGTTAAATCTCCTTTAACTTCTTTTCCATCCACTTCTTCAATACGTCTAACACGAATTTCTTTTGCTTCAACATGTTCAACAATACCATCGTATTTTGCAATAACTGCAGCTCCTGAGTCACGAGCATTCACATGCTCCATACCAGTTCCAACGAATGGAGCTTCTGGATTTAATAATGGAACAGCTTGACGTTGCATGTTCGCTCCCATAAGAGCACGGTTGGAGTCATCGTTTTCCAAGAACGGAATACATGCTGTTGCGGCAGAAACAACTTGTTTCGGCGAAACGTCCATATAGTCAATTTGATCTTTTCTAAACACGGTATTATCTCCACGGAAACGACCTACTACTTCTTCTTTAAGGAATGCTCCTTCATCAGATAATGGAGAGTTCGCTTGTGCTACCACATAGTTATCCTCTTCATCCGCAGTTAAATAGTCGATACGTGATGTAACTAACCCAGTCTCCGGGTCAACACGGCGATATGGTGTTTCAATAAATCCAAATTTATTCACTTTCGCAAAACTAGAAAGCGAGTTAATAAGCCCGATGTTTGGTCCCTCAGGTGTTTCAATTGGACACATACGACCATAGTGAGAGTAGTGGACGTCACGTACTTCAAATCCAGCACGCTCACGTGTTAAACCACCGGGTCCAAGCGCCGATAGACGGCGTTTATGTGTCAACTCAGCAAGTGGATTTGTTTGATCCATGAACTGAGATAATTGAGAGCTACCAAAGAATTCTTTGATAGATGCAATAACTGGACGTATATTGATTAATTGTTGTGGGACAATGGATTGCGTATCGTTAATAGACATACGCTCGCGTACCACACGCTCCATACGTGAAAGGCCAATACGGAACTGGTTTTGTAGTAACTCACCTACAGAACGTAAACGACGGTTTCCTAGATGATCGATATCATCTGTGTTCCCAACGTTGAACAAAAGGTTAAAGAAGTATCCAACAGATGAAACGATATCAGCTGGCGTAATATTTTTTACTTCTGTTTCCACATACGCGTTACTTATAACGTTAACTTCTTTTTGTTCTTCATCATTTGGAGCATAAATTTTAATCATTTGGATTGTAATATCGTCATCTAAAACACCACCTACTTGAGATAACGTTTTGAAGCCGATGCCTTTTTCAAGATGAGGAATTAGACGATCTAGTACACGACGATCAATTAACGTACCAGTTTCTACTAAAATCTCTCCCGTTTCCGGATCCACTAGCGTTTCAGCTATTGTTTGATTAAATAAACGGTTTTTAATATCCAGTTTTTTATTCATTTTGTAACGACCAACATTCGCTAAATCATAGCGTTTTGGGTCAAAGAAGCGAGAGTATAGCAAGCTCTTTGCACTTTCCACTGTTGGTGGTTCACCTGGACGTAGACGCTCATAGATTTCCAGTAACGCTTTTTCAGACGTTTCTGTATTATCTTTTTCTAGCGTGTTACGTAAATATTCATTGTCACCGATTAAATCGATGATTTCTTGATCTGTACCAAAGCCTAATGCGCGAAGTAAAACAGTAACTGGTAATTTACGTGTACGATCTATACGAACATAGACTACGTCTTTTGCATCGATTTCATATTCTAACCAAGCACCACGGTTTGGAATAACTGTCGACCCAAAACCTTTTTTACCGTTTTTGTCTGTTTTATCATGGAAGTAAACACTTGGTGAGCGGACTAACTGAGATACGATTACGCGCTCAGCTCCGTTTATAACGAAAGTTCCAGTTTCAGTCATTAATGGGAAATCACCCATAAATACATCTTGTTCCTTCACTTCGTCCGTTTCTTTGTTATGGAGACGTACTTTTACGCGTAGTGGTGCTGCGTATGTTGTGTCACGTTCTTTCGATTCGTCGACCGAATACTTCGGTTCATTTAAACTATAGTCGACAAATTCAAGTGATAAATTGCCTGTAAAGTCCTCGATTGGTGAAATATCCTTAAACATTTCACGTAAACCTTCCTCAAGGAACCATTCATAAGATACCGTCTGAATTTCGATCAGATTCGGAAGTTCCAGCACCTCACTAATACGCGCAAAACTTCTGCGCTGGCGGTGTTGTCCGTATTGAACTAGTTGACCTGTCAACTCATTCACCCCTCAATTAAAGCGATATTAGGTCTTTTCGATATGAACATTTTGGTGTATGATATCGAAAGACAAAAAGAAAACGAGTTCTTAACAAGAGCTCATTTTCGATTAACCAAACTTTTTCTCGGCCAGTATACCCATTTCTATTATTTTTATTCAAAAGGGCATACGTCCTCAAAATAATAATTTTGCATTTTCTTATAATATCATAGCGATTTTGTCAAGTCAATCTTTGTAGCTTTGATAATCCAATAACCTCTAAGCTTATCTACAACATCTACTTGACCAAAAATCTCTTCTAAATAACTAAAAGTTGATGGTGCCCCTTGTTTCTTTTGAATCACAACCCACAATTCTCCCTTTGAAACTAACTTTTCATAGGATTCATCATAGAAACGGAAAATAGTTTCTTTTCCAGCACGAATCGGTGGATTAGTTATAATAGCCGCAAAGTTCGCAGTGTCAACCGCTGACAATCCATCACTTTCATAGATTCGTACATTTTGTATCCCGTTAGCAGCAGCATTTTTTTCTGCAAGTTGGATTGCACGTGTGTTAACATCTACCAAATGAACTGTTCTTCCCTCATTTACTTTTGCAATAGAGAGACCTATCGGCCCATATCCACAACCTATATCTAAAATTGAACCTTCTAGATCTGGCGCTTCAAAAGCATCGATTAATACACGGGAGCCAAAATCTACTTCGCTCTTACTAAATACACCAGCATCTGTTTCAAACCGAAAATTATGCCCGAGCAATGTAAAATTCCAATAGCGCGGTTTACTTTCCGTTTGAGGTTTCCTAGAGTAATAATGATCAGACACCAAATCACCCTCCATAATACATACGAAGAAAAGCCCGTCGTTTACTGACGAGCTTTTTTCTTCGAATTGTACAAAAATTACTTAACTTCTACGCCTGCGCCAACTTCTTCAAGTTGTGTTTTGAAAGCTTCTGCTTCGTCTTTAGAAACTGCTTCTTTTACTGCTTTAGGAGCGTTGTCAACTAATTCTTTAGCTTCTTTCAATCCAAGACCAGTGATTTCACGAACCGCTTTGATTACTTTGATTTTTTGATCTCCAGCAGATGTAAGGATTACATCAAACTCAGTTTTTTCTTCTTCAGCAGCAGCTCCGCCACCAGCAGCCATTGCCATTGGAGCAGCAGCAGTAACACCGAATTCTTCTTCAATTGCTTTTACTAAGTCGTTTAATTCAAGAACTGTCATTGATTTGATAGCTTCTAAGATTTGTTCGTTATTCATTTTATTTTCCTCCTATTATGGATAATTTTAGGCTACAAGCCTGTTTGTAGTATTTAAGCCGCGTAATAAATTATGCGCCTTGTTCTTCTTTTTGTTCTGCAACAGCTTTTGTTGCAAGCGCAAAGTTGCGCATTGGAGCTTGAAGTACTGAAAGAAGCATAGAAAGTAGTCCTTCGCGTGATGGAAGTTCTGCTAATGCTTTCACATCTTCAGCAGATGCTACAGTTCCTTCGATGATTCCAACTTTAATCTCAAGTTTTTCGTTCTTTTTAGCAAAATCATTAATGATTTTAGCTGGCGCAATTACGTCTTCGTAAGAAAATGCTACTGCGTTTGGACCAACAAGGCTTTCGTTAATCCCGTCAACTCCTGCAACTTCAGTTGCACGGCGTGTAAGGGAGTTTTTATAAACTTTGAATTCCACTCCAGCTTCACGAAGTTGTTTACGTAGTTCTGTTACTTGCGCAACGTTCAAACCGCGATAGTCAACAACTACTACGGAAGCAGCTGCTTTAAACTTTTCAGCAATTTCTTGAACTTGCACTTTTTTTGTTTCGATTGCTTTGTTCATCTTGGCACCTCCTATAAGAATTGGCCATTTATACCGACAAAAGAAAAGCCTCTGATCTACGAATAGACACAGAGGCAGAAAGTCATCATCTTAAAAGAATCTGAATTTACTTGTCCTCGGTAGGAAATTAAGCAATTTTCCGCTCCTACTGTCTTCGGTACAAATGTATATTTAACAACAAAAATCATCTTAACAGACAGATCTTAAATTGTCAATTATTTTTTAATTGATTGAGCATCAACTTTTACAGCTGGTCCCATAGTAGTCGTGATATTAACCGACTTCATATAAATCCCTTTAGATGCAGCTGGCTTAGCTTTTTGAATTACTTCAAATACAGCTAAGAAGTTTTCTACTAATTTGTCGTCTTCAAAAGAAACTTTACCGATAGGAGCGTGAATGATCCCTGCTTTGTCAGCACGGTATTCTACTTTACCAGCTTTAATCTCTTCGATAGCTTTTGTTACATCAAATGTAACTGTACCAGTTTTAGGGTTTGGCATTAAACCTTTTGGTCCAAGTACACGACCAATTTTACCAACTTCACCCATCATGTCAGGTGTAGCAACGATTACATCGAAGTCAAACCATCCTTGTTGGATTTTGTTAATAAATTCAGTATCACCCACATAATCTGCTCCAGCAGCTTCTGCTTCTTTTAGCTTTTCACCTTTAGCGAATACTAATACGCGTTGAGTTTTACCAGTTCCGTTTGGAAGAACTACTGCTCCACGGATTTGTTGGTCATTCTTACGAGTATCGACCCCTAAACGGAAAGCAACTTCTACAGTTGCATCGAAGTTAACTGTGCTTGTTTTTTTTGCAAGCTCAACAGCTTCTTTAGCTGAGTATAATTTTGTAGCTTCTACTAATTTAACTGATTCTTGTAACTTTTTACCTTTGTTAGCCATTATAAATGTCCTCCTTGAAGTGGTTTTAGCGGAATAAACCTCCCACGTGTAAAGGTTGTAGTTATCCTTTATGAACAACTACAACCTCCCAAAAAACAATGCGTCATATCAAAATGCACATCAAGTATTAGTCTTCGATCGTAATACCCATGCTACGTGCAGTACCTTCAACCATTAACATAGCTGCTTCAACAGATGCTGCGTTTAAATCTGGCATTTTTTGTTCTGCGATTTCGCGAACTGTTTCACGTTTCACTGTCGCCACTTTTACGCGGTTTGGTTCACCTGATCCAGATTGAATTCCTGCTGCTACTTTAAGTAACACTGCTGCCGGCGGAGTTTTTGTAATGAAAGTAAATGAACGATCTTCAAATACAGAAATTTCAACCGGAATGATTAGACCTGCTTGATCAGCAGTACGTGCGTTGAACTCCTTACAGAATCCCATGATGTTAACACCTGCTTGACCCAATGCTGGACCAACCGGCGGTGCTGGATTTGCTTTACCAGCAGGAATTTGTAATTTAACAACTTTAATCACTTTTTTAGCCACGAGACACACCTCCTTAAGTCCGTGATGTGGTAATTGGGTTGCCCCTCCCACTCAAATATCTGCCTCTCAGCTCTGCGCTGATAACATTAGAAAAATTAATACAGACCCATTTTCAGTCTGACCTTTGAAATGATATCACTAATTTCAAACTTTAGCAAGTGGAAACACAAATTATATTTTAATGACTTGTTCGAAATCTAGTTCCATATTAGTTTCGCGACCGAACATATCTATAGAAACAGTTACTTTACCTTTATCTATGTCAATCACTTCTACTTTACCTTGGAAGTGGGCAAATGGGCCTTCTAATACTTCAACCAATTCTCCAACCGTAAAGTCTACTTCTACGACACGATCAGCGTCTCCCATTTGTTTCAGCATAGATTGTACTTCTTCCGGAGCTAAAGGCGTTGGTTTTGTTCCGCCACCAGAAGAACCAAGGAATCCAGTTACACCCGGTGTATTTCTAACTACATACCAAGCATCGTCTGTCATGATAAGTTCTACAAAAACATATCCAGGAAATGTTTTTCTAACAACGACACGTTTTTTGCCGTCTTTAAAATCCGTTTCCTCTTGTTCAGGTATGTATACACGGAATATTTTATCCGACATACCCATTGTTTCTACTCGTTTTTCTAAGTTTGCTTTTACTTTGTTTTCATACCCAGAGTACGTATGAACAACATACCAATTTTTTTCCATAGTGTCAGGACTAATCGTCCGTCGCCTCCTTTTCTCAAGACAAATAAAAAAACCCGTTCGTTTAATAAGACGGGCTATTTTCAAATATTTACATGCTACTTATTATAACGCTAAATACCAACGGAACAACTCAGAGATACCTAAATCTACTACAGTAAAAAATATTGCTGCCGCTACGACAGTAGCAATTACAATTACAGTATATTTAGTAAGCTCTTTACGTCTAGGCCAACTTACTTTTCTCATTTCACTCATTACATTCTTAAAAAAACCACCAACATTAGCCATTTTAGCTAAACCCCCACACAAAATATCTATGTTACTTTCCTATTCACACTGTTTGTTTATGAAGTGTATGTGCATTGCAATATGAACAATACTTTTTACGTTCAATTCGAATTTCACTCTCTTTAGATGCAGGAATCGTATAGTTACGGTTGCCACATTGAACACAGCTTAACACAGTCTTCTTTGCCATATTATCACCTTTTTTAGTGTATAAGTCTTTTTAAAGATTATCATCTTACACAGATCATGTCAACAAAATCCCAGTTATGCATAATGACTACCAATCTCCATATAGCGTTCTAGTTTACGCTTCACTCGTTGCAGTGCATTGTCAATTGATTTTACATGACGATTCAATTCTATGGAAATCTCTTGATAAGATTGACCATCTAAATATAAAGCGAGTACCTGCTTTTCAAGCTCACTTAGTATCTCGGCCATCTTACCTTCCATGTAATCAAAGTCTTCTCGATTGATGATTAATTCCTCAGGATCATCTATAACCGACCCAGCAATCATATCCATCAATGTTCGATCAGATTCCTCATCATATATAGGTTTGTCCAATGAGACATAGGAATTTAGCGGAATATGTTTTTGACGGGTAGCAGTTTTAATAGCGGTTATTATTTGTCGAGTAATACATAATTCTGCAAACCCTCGAAAAGAAGTAAGTTTCTCTTCTCTAAAATCCCTAATCGCCTTATACAATCCGATCATGCCTTCTTGAAGGATATCTTCTTTATCGGCCCCTATTAAAAAGTATGATCTCCCTTTCATACGGACAAAAGAACGGTACTTTGTTATTAAAAAATCTAGCGCTTCAGTGTTTCCTTGATGAACTAACTCCACAAGCTCTTCATCTAGTAAACTATCTAATTGTAGATTCTGCTCTGTCTTTTCCAATGAAGTCACCTCAGCTAACAAGAATATTATTCCAAGTATACAGGAAGGAATTTTATAGCGTCAATGAATCATTTCATTCCCCGTCGCCATTTTTCGAAAATTTCGGCAATTTCTGCTGTTAATGGAATATTAGAAACGGGCTTATCATCTTGAATACTCTTCACTTTTTTTGTTATCTTGGAGGAAATTGTCAACATCTCTATTTCCAATTCTCTTGCTGATTTTCTTAGTGCCCCTTGACCAAATATAATCCGCTGCTCGGTCAGATCGGATGTAGCTACGTAAATTTGAACTCTTCTACTACTCAATTCTTTCGTTAACTTTTCAATACGTTCATCTGCAATTTCATTTTTTCTCGTATAAATAACTTCTACGTCGTATCGTTTCTGTTTATTTTCAATTCCAGGTACTAAGTGCGCATCAAAGACCACAATCACTCGGACACCTGTATATGCTTTGTATTCTGCCATCAGCTCAATCAAGCGGTCTCTAGCTTCTAGTAACTTTACTTCCTTTAATTCCCTTAACTCGCTCCATGCGCCGATGATATTATATCCATCGACAAGTAGAATTTGCATCTTCTTACCCTTTTAAAGGATTTCTTACGCGCCATATTTCATATAACAAAACCGAGGCCGCTACCGATGCATTCAGACTCGTTACATGACCGACCATTGGCAAATAGTAAAGAAAATCACATTTTTCTTTTAACAGTCGACTCATTCCTTTTCCTTCACTACCAATAATAAGGGCAAGTGGAAGTGTCGCATCCATATTTCGATAATCAGTAGACTTCGTTGCGTCCGTTCCCGCAATCCAAACACCACGCTCTTTAAGCTCATCGACCGTTTGTGCCAAGTTAACCGCACGGTAGACTGGAATATGTTCAATTGCTCCCGTGGATGCTTTTGCAACTACCGCTGTAAGGCCTACTGCTCTTCTTTTCGGAATAATAATTCCGTGCGCCCCTACCGCATCAGCAGTTCGCATAATAGAGCCAAGATTATGAGGATCTTCAAGTTCATCTAAAATAATGAAAAGAGGATCCTCTTGTTTACTAGCTGCAAGATCAAATAAATCGTCTAATTCCGCGTAACGGTAAGCGGCGACGGAAGCTACTATCCCCTGGTGGTTTGCATCGGTTAAGTTATCTAGCTTTTTGTTTGGTACGAACTGCACAATTATTCCAGCATCTTTAGCTAATTGGATAATTTCTTTTACGCCGCTTTTTTGAATACCTTCCGCAAGCCAAACCTTGTTCATATCTCTACCCGCACGTAGGGCTTCGACTACTGGATTTTTACCCGCGATAAGTTCTCCAGTTTGCTCTGTTTGATCGTTTTTCTCTATCATTTATTTTGCGCCCCTTTCTGTTCATCGATAAAGCTGATCGAAAACTGTAACACTTCTTGTAAACGCTCCGTTTGATCACTCAAGTATAGACTCCCAACGACCGCTTCAAACGCTGTACTATGATGATAAGTAATAACATCTGTGTTTTTTGGGACTGACCCTGACTTTGCATTACGCCCTCTTCGAAGGATTGCTTGTTCATCTTCTGAAAGAAACTCTTTATCTAGCATTTCTCTTACAATCATTGCTTGTGCTTTTGCCGATACATAGCTAGTAGCTTCTTTGTGTAAAATATTTGGTCGAACCCGCCCTGAGCGGATGAGGTGTTCCCGAACAACTTGTTCGAAAACAGCATCACCCATATAGGCCAGCGCTAAAGAATTTAATTGTTTTACATCGGATATTTTAAAATTTCCCACAAGTTTATCCTCTTTTCCATCGGATACCCTGTGCAGTATCTTCTAAAATAATATTTAGCTCTTTTAATTGATCTCTAATTTCATCGGCACGGGCAAAGTTACGATCCTTTCGTGCCTGATTACGTTCTTCAATTAATGCATCAATTTCTTCATCCAACACTTCTTTTTCCTTAGCAAACGTTAGTCCAAGGATAGCCGTTAGTACATCCATAACGGAGATAAATTGTTTCAATATAGCTTCAGTAGTTTGCTTTTCTTGTAAATACGTATTCGCAAGTTTCGACAACTCAAAAATAGCTGCGACTCCATTTGCTGTATTGAAGTCATCATCCATCGCTGTTTCAAATTGTACTTTTACATCAGCAATTTTTTGTAACCAAATATCATCGTGATCTCCTAAGTTCGCAGTCGTACTCAAGCGATGAACTAAGTTATCATAAGCAGTTTGTATACGATCCAAACCTGCTTCCGCTTGCTCCACCAATTCTTTTGAGTAGTTAATCGGGTTTCGATAATGAACACTTAGCATGAAAAGACGTAGAATTTGCGGGTCGATTTGCTGACGAATATCATTCACTAATACAAAATTTCCGAGTGATTTCGACATTTTTTCGTTGTCTATATTTATATATCCATTATGCATCCAATATCTCGCAAATGTCTTACCGGTTCTAGCTTCTGACTGCGCAATTTCATTTTCATGGTGTGGGAAGGTTAAATCCTGTCCTCCTGCATGAATATCAATCGTATCTCCTAGTATTTCGCGCGCCATCACAGAGCATTCTATATGCCATCCTGGACGACCTTTCCCCCAAGGACTTTCCCAATAGATTTCTCCTGGTTTTGCTGCTTTCCAAAGTGCGAAATCTAATGCATCTTCTTTTTTCACGCCTGTTTCAATTCTTGCTCCGACTTTTAAATCGTCTACAGATTGATGAGAAAGCTTACCATATCCATCAAATTTTCTCGTCCGGTAATATACGTCTCCTTGTGATTCGTATGCATAGTCTTTTTCCTCTAATACTTTTATAAATTCAATAATTTGATCCATATGATCGGTTACGCGGGGATGTGAATCTGCTCGATTACAACCAAGTGCCTCCACATCTGCAAAATAGGCGCTAATAAAACGTTCTGTAAGCTCGGAGACCTCTTCTCCCAATTCATTTGCCGCTTTAATAATTTTGTCATCCACATCTGTGAAGTTAGAAACGTATGTGACATCATACCCACGATATTGCAGATACTTTCTTACCGTATCATATACAATTACAGGTCGGGCGTTTCCTATATGAATATAATTATAAACAGTTGGTCCACATACATACATTTTGACCTTGCCTTCTTCAAGTGGAATAAATGGTTCTTTTTCACGCTTTAATGTATTAAAAATTTGGATTGTCATGACCAATTTCTCTCCTTTTCTTTCGTTAAACGGTCGATTTCTTTATGAAGCACTTCTATTCTAGCTTCCATTTCTCTACATCGATCAGCAAACGGATCAGGTAGGTCCTGATGATCAAGGTTCCGCTTCACCTTTACACCATTTTGAATTACGACTACACCTGGAATACCAACAACAGTTGAATTCGTGGGTACATCTTTTAATACAACCGACCCTGCTCCAACTTTGCTATTTTCGCCAATTGTAATCGATCCTAATACTTTTGCTCCTGTAGCAACTAGCACATTATTGTGAAGAGTGGGATGTCTCTTGCCTTTTTCTTTCCCGGTACCACCTAGTGTGACACCTTGGTAGATCGTGCAATCATCTCCAATTTCACACGTTTCTCCGATGACAACACCTGAACCATGGTCGATAAAAAATCTTCTCCCAATTGTTGCCCCTGGGTGAATTTCGATACCTGTAAAAAATCTACTAACTTGTGACACGACACGCGCTAAGAAAAAGAAATTCTTTTTAAATAATGCGTGTGCAATACGGTGACTCCAAATTGCATGTAGGCCTGCGTATGTTAATACTACCTCTAGTTTGCTATTTGCTGCTGGATCTTGTTCAAATACTACTGCAATATCCTCTTTCATCCGTTTGAACACAAAATTGCCCCCTTCCTTTTTCCACATAAAAAAAGTCTCTGTCTATAAATATAGACAGAGACGCAATTAGCGCGGTTCCACTCTGATTGGAAAGTACGAATACTTTCCCACTTATCATCTTTAACGCAGATGATTCGTTCAGCCTACTTAAAAGTTCGGCATGACGCTCAAAGGTGCAATTCAGTAACTCATGGGCTCAGACCACTTTCAGCCGGTGATGGTCCTCTCTAAAGAACGTGCGTTACTTACTTCTCCTCGTCTTCGCTTTGCTATTCATTTTGTTTTCGAATTTGTAACACCATTTTCACACCTAGTTAGGGGAAAGTCAATCTTATTGTTTTGCAAATTTGGCAACGCGAGCGATTACTATCTCTTTACCGATCAAACTGATTGCATCCGCTAATTCTGGACCGTGCATTTGACCAGTTGTTACTACACGAATTGGCATGAAAAGGTTTTTCCCTTTATGTCCTGTTTCTTTTTGCACTGCTTTAATGGAAGCTTTAATCTCAGTCGCTTCAAATGTTTCTAATCCCTCTAGATGCGCTTTAAATGCAGCCATTACTTCAGGAACTTGCTCTCCAGCTAACACTTCTGTCGCTTCTTCAGTATATGCAATTTCGTGATCAAAGAATAATGAAGATAATTCGACGATTTCAGCGCCAAAACTCATTTGATCATGGTAAAGCGCAATAAGCTTTGTTGCCCATGTAAGTTTGTCTTCTGATAGTTCTGTTGGTAGTAAATCTGCTTTTTGTAAATGTGGTAGTGCTAGCTCTACTACTTTTTCAAGTGGAAGCTGTTTAATATATTGGTTGTTCATCCAAGTAAGTTTTTGTTTGTCGAACATCGATGGTGATTTAGAAAGACGTGACACATCGAATGTTTTAATGAATTCCTCTTTAGTGAAGATTTCATCTTCCCCTTCAGGAGACCAACCTAATAATGCAAAGAAATTAAACATCGCTTCCGGTAAATAACCAAGATCTTTGTATTGTGTAATAAATTGGATGATTGACTCATCACGTTTTGAAAGTTTTTTACGATTTTCATTGATGATTAATGTCATGTGACCGTATTTAGGATAGGCCCAGTCGAATGCATCAAAGACCATTAATTGTTTTGGTGTATTTGATAAATGTTCTTCCCCGCGGAATACATGAGAGATTTCCATAAAGTGATCATCTAATACTACCGCGTAGTTATAAGTTGGAATCCCATTAGCTTTCACTAGCACCCAGTCACCAACGTCTTTAGATTCAAAAGTAACCGACCCACGAACTAAGTCTTCAAATGTATACGTCACATTTTCTGGTACACACATACGAACCGTGTAGCCTTGCCCTGCGTCTACTTTTGCTTGTACTTCTTCTTTCGACAAATGACGACATTTACCATTGTACATAGGAGCTGCAATACCTTTTTCTTTTTGTACTTCACGTTCCACTTCTAGCTCTTCTGAAGAACAGAAACATTTATAGGCATGTCCTTTTTCCAACATTTCTTCTGCATGCTTTGTATATATATCTAGACGTTCCATTTGACGATAAGGCGCATAAGGCCCACCAATATCTACAGATTCATCATAGTCGATTCCTAACCACTTTAAGTTTTCAAGTTGCGATGACTCGCCACCTTCTACATTACGCTCAATATCGGTATCTTCAATACGAACGATAAATTTACCATTATGGTGACGTGCATATAGGTAGTTAAATAATGCTGTGCGTGCTCCTCCAATATGCAAAAATCCTGTTGGACTTGGCGCGTAGCGTACGCGAACTTCTTGTGTCATAAGTATTTCCTCCTAGTTTTCATTCAATTCAAATTCGCCTTGGAAAGTTTGTATCCAGACTTTGAATTGAGCTTGCCGAATTATGTGTAAACTTTATTCATTCTACCATTGCCTATATGTTTTTTAAAGTTAGTCCTTCTTTAGAAGCAATATGGTCGCCATTGAAGCTATTCCTTCTTCGCGACCTGTAAATCCAAGTCTCTCAGTTGTTGTAGCTTTTACATTTATCTGAGAAACATCTGCTTGAAGTAACTCAGCTACACGCGTACGAATCGTTTCGATATATGGGGCCATTTTAGGCTTTTGCGCAATAATTGTACAATCAATATTCCCTAATTTATATCCACGAGCATCTACTAGTTTCCAAATATGCTCCAGTAGCTTTGCTGAATCTGCATCTTTAAAATCTGGGTCTGTATCTGGGAAATGTTTGCCGATATCCCCTTCTCCAATCGCTCCCAAGGCCGCATCTGTAATTGTATGTAGAAGTACATCTGCATCTGAGTGACCAATTAACCCTCGTTCGTAAGGAATCTCGATACCCCCTATTATTAACGGACGGTTATCCGCAAACTCATGTACATCAAATCCTTGTCCAATTCGCATCATCTTATTGTTCCTCCTGCTCCCGCTTATTTAATATAGCCTCTCCGTAAAGAAGATCTTCACCCGTTGTCATTTTCACATTATCATAGGTACTTTCAACAATATGAACTTGCTCTCCTAATCTTTCTACAAGCATTGCTTCATCTGTCCCAAGAAAGTCTTCAGCTTTCGCTAATCTTTCTGCTTTTTCTAATAATGCATAATGAAATGCTTGGGGCGTTTGAATGATCCATAAACTTTCCCGATCGACCGTTTCTTGAATTATACCATTATCCACTTTTTTCATCGTATCTTTTGCCCGGACCGCTGCAACCGCTGCTCCAGTAGCATTTGCAACTTCGGCTAATTGTTGGATTACTTCCTGATGAATAAATGGCCGTGCAGCATCATGAACGAGTATTATCCCTTTAGATGTAACAGCTTTTAATGCAGCATATACACTATGCTGACGCTCGTCACCACCCTCTACAATTGCAGCAACTTTTGTAATGCGATATTCATTTAGTAACTGTTCAATGAATATTTGTTCCTCCTTTTTCACGGCCAATACTATTTGTTCACAATTAGGATCTCTGTCGAATACTCGTAAAGTATGTATCAAAATAGGAATATTACGCAGTTCTAAAAATAACTTATTTTGACTAGCACCCATTCGTTTTCCACTTCCTGCAGCTGGCAATAAAACAGTATATTCCATGTTAATGAACCTCCATCACATAGAAAAAGGGCGTATTCCTTTTGCAAAGGAAACAACCCCTCTTCGTTATTTCGAGTCTTGTGGTTTTGCAAATATCATCCGACCAGCCGACGTTTGAAGTACACTTGTCACCTCTACATTTATAGCCTGTCCAATATATGCTTTACCGCCTTCCACAACAATCATTGTTCCATCATCTAGATATGCGACGCCCTGATTGTGTTCTTTACCATCCTTAATAACAACAACATGCATTATTTCCCCGGGAATAACGACAGGTTTTACCGCATTAGCTAAGTCATTAATATTTAAAACCCGTACTTGATGTAGGTCACAAACTTTGTTTAGATTGAAGTCATTCGTTACAACGATCCCATTCATCTTTTTAGCTAGACGAACTAGTTTTAAATCGACCTCTTGGATGTCTTCAAAGTCTTCTTCCACGATTAACACGGCAGAAGCTCGTTCCGTTTGTAGTTTTTTAAGGACATCTAATCCCCGGCGTCCTCTTGTACGCTTAAGCGTATCTGAAGAATCGGCAATATGCTGTAACTCAGTCAAAACGAATTGAGGAACGACAAAAACTCCTTCGATAAATCCTGTTACCGAAATATCAGCGATACGGCCATCTATAATAACACTAGTATCTAACAATTTATATGTTCCTAGACTCAATTCTTGGTTATCCTCATCCACCGTTTTCTTTTTACTGCTATTCTGTTTGGAAGGAGTAAAAACTTGAAGAAGCTCGTCTCGCTTTTTAAAACCGACTTGGAAACCTAAGTATCCCAAAACGATAGACAATAATACCTGCACAACCGATCCAATACCCAGTATAGCGAAATTATTAACCGCAGAACCAAGGAAAAAGGCAACGATTAATCCAATAACTAGACCTAGCGTTCCGAATAGCAAGTCTCCAATTGGCGCTTTTAATAACCGTTCTTCCATCCACTTGATAAAGTTAACTAAGTAGTCGGTCATGAATAACGCAGTAACATATAACAAAATCGCTCCAATTAAAACAGATATATACGGATTGTGAATCCAAGGGTTGTTAGATAAATTAAAAAGCTCGTATAAGTGCGGTAAGAATAGTAAACCCAATGTTCCACCTATTAACACAAAAGCAATTTGAATAATCCATTTTAACAAGTATGCCACCTCCATTTATTTTATTATACTTCCATCTTTCACAATAAGTCTAATCAGACAAGCACAGATGCCCATTCAAGCCCTTTCAAGTGACAAAAGAATTGTAATATAGGTGTTCTCTGCCTTTATTACAATTCTAAAGCACGCGAAGGGCTGGGCACTGAAACTAGACGGTAAAACATTTACTCAGGTTTTTATTAAGAAAATGCCTCTTTCATCCCTTCGTTAACTGTTTCAATTCCTATAATTTGAATACCTTTGGGATAATCCCAACCACCTAAATTAGAAGCGGGAATAATTGCTCTTTTAAAGCCTAGCTTGGCAGCCTCTTGCACACGCTGTTCAATCCTAGACACCCTTCTCACTTCTCCAGTTAAACCAATTTCACCGATAAAACAGTCTGTCGGTGTAACCCCTGTATCTCGGAAACTAGATACGATACTTACTAGGACGGCTAAATCGATTGCAGGTTCGTCTAATTTTACCCCTCCCGCCACTTTTATATAAGCATCTTGCGTTTGGAGCAGTAACCCCATGCGTTTTTCCAGTACCGCCATTAATAATGAAACACGATTTTGATCAATGCCAGTAGCCATACGTTTCGGATAATTAAAGCTAGACTGTGTCAATAGCGCTTGAATCTCTACTAAAATAGGTCTAGTACCTTCCATAGAGGCAACAATTGCGGAACCTGCCGCCCCATGAGATCTCTCCTGCAAAAATAATTCAGATGGATTCAGTACTTCTTTTAATCCAGATTGAACCATTTCAAAAATGGCAATTTCATTCGTAGAGCCAAAACGGTTCTTCTGAGATCTTAAAATACGATACGTATGGTGACGTTCTCCTTCAAAGTACAAAACGGTGTCTACCATATGTTCTAGTATACGTGGACCTGCAATTTGACCTTCTTTTGTCACATGTCCCACTAAGAAGATTGCTACATTTTTTGTTTTGGCTATTCGCATCAGCTCTGCTGTACATTCTCGAACTTGCGATACACTACCAGGTGCACTAGTTACTTCTGGATGATGAACAGTTTGAATAGAATCCACTACGACAAATTTAGGTGCCACGCTGTCGATTGTTTCGTTTATTAGTTCTAAATTAGTTTCAGCATAAACATAAAGCTCAGCCGAGGTTACCCCTAAACGTTCTGCACGTAGCTTCGTCTGACGGATGGATTCCTCCCCAGAAATATATAATACTCGCTCTCCTTTATTGGCAAGTAAGGCAGAGACCTGTAAAAGAAGAGTAGACTTCCCTATACCCGGATCTCCCCCTATTAATATG
Organism: Psychrobacillus antarcticus; assembly: GCF_029533155.1. Lineage (GTDB taxonomy): Bacteria > Bacillota > Bacilli > Bacillales_A > Planococcaceae > Psychrobacillus > Psychrobacillus antarcticus. The sequence goes on from NZ_JAIZDB010000001.1 coordinate 57,162, forward strand.
AGCGACCCCGGTACAATACCTCCACCTAGAACACGGTTAAATTCAGCAAAGTCTGTTGTTACCCGTGGTTCATCAGCTGTTACAACAGAAATAATTGGGGTAGCCTTCTGCACTACTCCATCCGAATGCTGAAAGGAACGTCTCGGACCTTTGGAAACTATTTCGATTTCCTCAACTAGGGTGTTCCATTCCCCGCATCCTGGACATCTTCCCATCCATTTTGCAGATTCATAACCGCATGAGTTACACATAAATTTCGTTTTCTTTTTAGCCATAATACCTCCTACTATGTATAAAAGGGCATTCCGGAATTATTTTCGGAATGCCCGCTATATTAACCTTCTGTAACTAAAGCTTTCGTGCGAACTACGAATTCATTGTCTTCTACATCAAATATTACATGTTGCCCATCTAATACTTCCCCTTTTAACAACTCTTCGGAAAGTCGATCTTCAACATGTTTTTGTATTGCTCGGCGTAAAGGACGCGCACCATATTCTGGTTCATATCCTTCGGTTGTAATTTTATCTTGTGCTGCTTCGGTAATTTCTAATTCAATACCTTGCCCTTTCAAACGTTTTGCTAACTGCTCTGTCATAAGTGAAACAATTTGTTTTAAATGTTCTCTTTCTAGGGAATGGAACACAATCATTTCGTCTAGACGGTTTAAGAATTCTGGGCGGAATGCTTTTTTCAATTCTACTAGCATTTTGCCTTTCATGTCTTTATAGTCTGTCTTGCCGCCTTCCGTTAGGTTAAATCCAACGTATTTATTGAATTTTAGTGCATCTGCACCGACATTGGATGTCATGATGACTACCGTGTTACGGAAATCTACTGTGCGTCCTTTAGAGTCCGTTAATCGTCCATCCTCTAACACTTGAAGAAGAATATTAAAGACGTCAGGATGCGCTTTTTCAATTTCATCTAATAGGATAACTGAGTATGGTTTACGACGAACTTTTTCTGTCAATTGTCCACCGTCTTCAAATCCTACATATCCTGGAGGTGAACCAACTAGACGAGAAGTTGAATGTTTCTCCATATATTCAGACATGTCTACCCGAATCATCGCTTCCTCATCTCCGAACATCACTTCCGCTAAAGCACGAGCAAGCTCTGTTTTCCCTACACCAGTAGGTCCTAAGAAGATAAAGGAGCCAATAGGACGTTTTGGATCTTTCAATCCTGCACGAGCACGACGAATAGCTCTTGATATTGCGTCCACCGCTTCACTTTGACCAATAACTCTTTCATGTAATTTATCTTCCAGTTTTAATAACTTCCCAGATTCTGTTTGTGTCAGTTTAGAAACTGGTACCCCAGTCCACATAGACACTACAGCAGCAATGTCTTCTACTGTTACTTCAGACTCTTCTTTTCCTTGCTTTTCTTTCCAATTGTTTTTCATTTTTTCGAGTTCATCTTTAAGCTTTTGCTCCTTGTCGCGGAATGATGCGGCTTTTTCAAATTCCTGACTCTGAACGGAAGCATTTTTCTCCGATCGGATAGCTTCTAGTTTTGCTTCTAATTCTTTTAGATTAGGAGGTGTAGTATATGAACGTAATCGTACTTTAGAACCTGCTTCATCTATTAAGTCAATAGCTTTATCTGGCAAGAAACGATCAGAAATATAACGCTCTGACATTTTCACAGCTGCTTCTACTGCCGCGTCCGTAATTTTCACACGATGATGTGCTTCATAACGATCACGTAGACCGTAAATAATTTGGATAGCTTCATCTACTGAAGGCTCATCTACTTGAATTGGTTGGAAACGACGCTCAAGTGCAGCATCTTTTTCAATATATTTTCGATATTCATCCAGTGTTGTCGCACCAATACATTGAATTTCTCCACGAGCAAGAGCTGGCTTCAAAATATTCGAAGCATCAATAGCACCCTCTGCTCCACCAGCACCTATTAACGTATGGAGTTCATCAATGAATAAGATAACATTGCCTGCTTGGCGAATTTCATCCATCACTTTTTTCAAACGATCCTCAAATTCCCCACGATATTTTGTACCAGCAACAACTGTACCCATATCAAGTGTCATTACTCGTTTATCGCGTAGGATTTCTGGCACTTCATTTTGTACGATTTGTTGTGCAAGTCCTTCTGCAATAGCTGTTTTACCAACACCCGGCTCTCCAATTAGAACTGGATTGTTTTTTGTACGACGAGCTAGGATTTCAATTACTCTTGTAATTTCTTTACTACGACCAATTACAGGATCCAGTGTGCCTTCTCTTGCAATTTGTGTTAAATCGCGAGCTAAGCCATCTAGTGTTGGTGTACTAGCCGGAGCAGCACCGTTATTTCCATTACCATGTGCTTGCTCTGTGCTTCCTAGTAATTGAAGTACTTGTTGACGAGCTTTGTTTAAACTTACTCCCGCATTGTTTAGAACACGAGCCGCTACACCTTCTCCTTCACGGATTAGCGCAAGTAATAGATGCTCTGTTCCAATATATGAATGCCCTAATTTTCGAGACTCATCTACTGAAAGTTCAATCACTTTTTTCGCACGAGGTGTGTAGTTAACAATTGGTCCAACTTCTTCTTTACCTGCACCTACTAGTTCCTCGATTCCTGCTTCGATTACTTTAAGGTCTACTTCTATTGCTTCTAATGCTTTTGCAGCAATTCCGCTACCTTCTCGGATAAGACCAAGTAGTATATGTTCTGTTCCAATAGATTCATGCTTTAAGCGTATAGCTTCTTCTTGTGCTAGTTGTAATACTTTTTGGGATCTTTGTGTAAAACGATTAAACATCATTCAGATTCCTCTCCTTTTGCTTTCTGTTTTTCTTCTTTTTGCAATCGTTCCCTTAACAGCTTTGCGCGAAACATATCCCGCTCAGAAGTATTCAATGAAGTTCCTGCATACTTTTGTAGAAAGCCTGGTTGCATAAACACCATGCATTCATTCAAGATAGACACATCAATATCTTCTATGAGTCCCATATCTATTCCTAATCGCACATCTGATAGGCATCTTGCCGCTTCATCTGTTGCCATGATACGAGCAAATGATAAAGTTCCTAAAGATCGATATAGTCGGTCTTCTAGTGTATTGGCTGAATGCTTTAGAAGTGCATCCCGCGCTTCTCTTTCTTTTTGGATAATTTGTTCGGTAATACTCTGAAGATCAGCAAGTATGTCTTCTTCTGACTTACCAAGTGTGGTTTGATTGGACACTTGGTAAACATTGCCGAGCGCTTCACTACCCTCTCCATAAATCCCTCTAACAACCATTCCTAGTCTTGAAATAATCGTAACAATTCTGTTCATTTGCTTTGTCATTGTTAATGCCGGTAAATGCATCATGACAGATGCACGTAAACCAGTACCTGTGTTAGTAGGACAGCTGGTTAAATACCCGAACTGCTCGTCGAATGCATATGGTAATTCCTTATCTAATACACGATCTAACTCATCTGCCTGGTCATAGGCTTCTTGAACTTGAAGCCCTGGAAAAAGGCATTGAATACGAATATGATCCTCTTCGTTGACCATCACACTGACAGATTCATCATCTGACAATAAAACCGATCCAGTCATAGGTGAGTTAGCAAGCTTAGGACTGATTAAATGTTTTTCCACCAACACCTGACGACTGAGTTCAGATACATCCTTTATATGAATGGAAGAGAATTTCATCTGCAATTCATCACTTGCATCTAGCAAAGTGGCGGAAACGGATTGGTCAATTTTATGCGCCTCGTCTTCTGTAAATGCTAAAGGAAAACGATAGCCATTCAGATTTCTAGCTAAACGTATTCTTGTGCTCATCACAATATCCGAATGCTTTCCTTCTCCGGCCATCCAACTAGAAATGGAGTTGTCTAAAAAATGTTCAATTGACATCTGTTCGATCACCTCCTGTAGAAAGTTGACTTTCCAAGTCTCTGACTTCATCTCTCAGCTTTGCGGCTTCCTCAAAACTTTCCGTGTCAATCGCTTCTTTCATTTGAGAGCGAATAGAATCTATGCGTTTTTTTAAAGCAATTTTTTCCCCTAACGCACCTGGAGCCTTTCCAATATGCGTTGTATTGCCATTATGAAGTCTCTTAAATACATTAGGTAACTGCGGACGGAAACTGGTGTAACAATTTGCACAACCAAATTTCCCTTCGTCTAAAAAGCGCTGAATTGACCAACCACATTCATCGCATACTATCATGTTTTTTTGTTGTTTTTGTTGCATTGGTTGTTGTTCTGTTTGACTAAACCAATTCGATAATAATTGATGAAGAGATAATGGATCTTGTTTGTACTCAACATAAAACGGGTGGAGGCTATTTGCACAGACCTCGCAATAATGTCTTTCTAAGTGTTCACCGTTATGCACTTGGGTAACCGTTACTTTCGCTGGTCTTTGCTTACAATTTTCACAAATCACCTTTTTATCACACCCCGTTCATTTTTCACTTTTTTCATATTTTATTGTTAAGAGCATGGCACATAAAATACGTGATCGTAGTTCATCTCTTGCTGGTAGCGGGATAACTAAAGTCGTTCGATTTAAAGCTGCTAAAATGAGTTTTGCTTCACGTTTAGAAATAACATCCTCATCTATTAACCGAAAAACAATATCTTCCGTTACAGTTTCAGAAGCCCCATTTTCAAGTGTTTGTATAATATGCTCTATTAAGTCAGCTTTCGTATGAGCTCGAACGCGGAGGATTCGAATATATCCACCTCCACCCCGTTTACTTTCTACTAAGTAGCCGCGATCTTGGGTAAATCGAGTATTGATCACATAATTTATTTGAGATGGAACACACTGAAATTTTTCAGCAATTTCACTTCGCTTTATTTCAATTTGTTCCTTACTTCCTTCTTCTATAATTGCCTTCAAATACCCTTCAATTATGTCAGATATATTTTTCATCTTCTCACCTCTTCTCAAAAACTGACTTTGACTATCTTTGACTATATTATATCGAGAAACTTTCTCATGTGCAATTGATACGATTTGCTCTTAAAAAGAAATAAAACTACAAACAGTCGTTTGTAGTTTAGGATATATAACAATGAATATTCATATACATTAAATCTTTTTCATAGTCGTGACTGACTAGATTTTCTTTTTGTAATTATTTCGTTGGGACTTCGTAATTTGCTTCCATTTATTTGTTTCTGCTTTTTTAGCTACCGCATCATTTTTGCGATCGATATGCGCAAGCTCTCTCATTAGTTTTATATAACTTGTATAGCGTTCTTGTTTAAGCGTTCCCGTGTTAATAGCCTCTTGAATAGCACAGCCTGGCTCTTTTACATGCTGGCAATCACGGAATCGGCATGCTAATGCTAGCTCTTCGATATCCTGAAAGCTAGCACTAATACCATCACTCGTATCCCAAAGCTGAAATTCCCTCATACCAGGCGTATCGATTAATAAGCCACCTGCTGGTAATAGCGTCAGTTCTCTATGCGTGGTCGTATGTCGTCCCTTGCTATCGTCATCTCTTATATCATTCACAGCCATTACTTCAACACCTGAAATGGCGTTAATCAAAGAAGATTTCCCTACTCCTGAGGATCCTAAAAGTGCACCTGTTTTATGGGCAGCCAACAGACTTCCTAGTTGGTCAATACCCTCTCCTGTAACACTACTCACAGCAAGTATGTCTACACCAAAAGCAATGGCCTCAACTTCTTTAATATAATATTCTAGGTCATCGCAGGCGTCTTTTTTCGTTAACACCACAACAGGTGTCGCCCCTGAATCCCATGCCGCCAATAAATATCTCTCTAATCTACGGACATTGAAGTCATGATTAAGCGACATTACTAGAAATACGAAATCTATGTTTACTGCAATTAGTTGAATTTCTGTTGTCAATCCCGCCGTTTTCCTCGAGAATTGTGAGCTACGAGGGAGTACTTCGTGAATAATTCCTTTTTCCTCACCAGGCATCTGTTCCAGCACTACCCAGTCTCCAACTGCCGGGAATGCTTCCTTATTATGCTCAAACTTAAATTTTCCAGAAAGCGAGCTTAGTAACTCTCCTTCATTGGTCATAACTCTATATAAATTTTTATGCTCTAGTAGCACGCGACCCGCAATTCCACTACCTGTCATTTTTGCTTCCCACTTATTATTCCAACCATATTGTTCGATTAAATTCAATTTAACTTCCTCCTAATTTCCCTGTGAATAAAAGCACGAGCTACACATGAATGCTGCAATAGCTTAGACAATAAAAAAACCATGACTGCACGAATCAGCAGTCATGGTTTCCCGGTCATTAGTAAAGAAGCATATATCTGGTTAGAGATATACGGAGTGGGACATCATGAACTTACTGATTCGTGGATACGTATATACATTTGTCATAATGCCTCACTCCTTTCTTTAAGTTGTTTTCAGAATACTACAAGTATTGGCAATCAGTCAATACATATTTATGTAAATTGCTATTTTGTATATGGGTACTTTATTATACTGCTGATTTTCGTTTCATGCGGACGCTTTCAGCGGGCGAGGTCGAGCCTCATCGGGCCAGTATGATGCTCTAATTATAAATTGTCGACCTACGCATTGGAATACTTAGCCTTCGTTCCTATGATCGCTCCCTGTGGGGTCTCGACTTTCTCGTTTATCCCGCTCTAGTCGCCGCATTCCACTCCAATCAATAAAATGAGTAGTAAATAATCATTAATTAGAATAAAAGAATCCTATTAAACACAATGAATATGCAAGGTCATATACAGACCTATCCACCTTAAGACAACTGAATGAGTAGAAATCGACAAAAAACTTAGTCTTTATTAAATAGAAAAATACATAAATAGAAGCCTTAAGTCCTTTACACAAATGAACAAATCTTATATAAAGATGATTTTCACTTCAACATTTGATATAAAAAAACCTTTTAGTTATAAAGATGACACCCTACAAAATGACCAGGCTCCTGCTCCTTCCAAACTGGCTTTTTTTCCGCACAAATAGACATAGCATGTGCACATCTTGTACGGAACACGCAGCCTGAAGGTGGGTTAATAGGGCTTGGAAGCTCTCCTTGCAATAGAATACGTTCCCGTGATTCCTCTATATCAGGGTCTGGAATCGGAATTGCAGATAACAAAGCCTGTGTATACGGATGTAGCGGATCTTCATATAATTGGTTACTTGTGGTCAGCTCTACCATATGCCCGAGGTACATGACCCCTATCCGGTCTGAGATGTACTTAACCATCGATAAATCATGCGCGATAAACAAATAGGTAAGATTTTTTTCCTTTTGTAGCCGTTGGAGCAACTTTACTACCTGCGCTTGAACCGACACGTCTAAAGCAGAAATGGGCTCATCAGCAATGATAAACTCAGGGTCTAACGCAAGAGCTCGAGCTATGCCAATTCGTTGGCGTTGACCTCCAGAAAATTCATGAGGATAGCGATTAGCGTGATCTCTGTTAAGCCCAACATCCTCGAGTAATTCATACACTCTAGACTTTAATTCTTCCTTTTTATATAATTTATGTATTTCCATCGGTTCAGCAATAATTTCAAACACAGTCGAACGTGGATTTAAGGATGCATATGGATCTTGAAAGATCATTTGCATCTTTTTCAAATAACCTGTTCGTTCTTTGTCACTCATCTCATGCACATCTTTATCTTCAAATAGAACTTTTCCGTCTGTTCTATTATATAATCCTAAAATAGTGCGGCCAGCGGTGGATTTACCACAACCGGATTCTCCTACTAGACCAAATGTTTCCCCTTTGACGATATCAAAACTTATCCCATCAACAGCCTTTAACGTCTGTCCATGTCCAATGTCAAAATGGCGTTTCAAATCTTGAACAGATAATAGAACTTTTTCCGTCATATACATTCCCCCTAAACGGCATATCTTCTAACTGCACAAATTTCCTTTTCTAACTTAGATCCTACTAGCACTAAAATTTCTACTGTTTTCCCAGTTGAATGCGAATGTAAAAGCTGTCCATTCCCATAATAAAATCCAACATGCCTCACTGGTCCAGTCCCTTCATCATTAGCAAAAAATAATAAGTCCCCTTTTTTCCAAAGAGAGGAATCATCTATAGATATTTCTTCTCCCATTAAAGCTTGGTCACCTGCATCTCGTGGAATTAGATATCCACAAGCCTTTAACATATTGTACGAAAAACCTGAACAATCATAGCCATACGGTGACATACCACCCCATAGGTAAGGCAAATCTAAATAGTTTTCCCCTAGAGTAACCGCATCATCTGCACACCTCTTTGAAATCTGGTCTACAGAAGTTGCAAATTGGGCATTTGCTTTCGATAGTAATGCTTTGCCGTGTGGCGTTTGAACAGTATAATAAATTCCATCCTCTGACAATATCGGCAGAATAGTATTAAATGGTAAAACAAGTAGCGGATTATGCTGTAAATCCCATAGTTGAGCCTTTACAGAAGAAACCCTTGCAGTACCTTTGAAGTCCATTTGTTCAGCAGGCATTATTTGGGCAAGTGGAATCCACCCTGGATAACCACGACTATCTTTTTTGGAGGGCTGCCAAATAGCAACTACTTTTGCCCATTCCCCCTTTATCTCTTCCACAAGTACTGGTTCTCCGTATAAAAGTTGTGTTTGCACACGGTCTTCATTACATAATGCTAGTCTTTCTTTGAATGGTAGTGCCTCAAGCCATTCCACCAATAACACGGGATTGGAGATTCCTGGATTATCTATCTCTCTAGCAGAATTTGGTTCAGTCCAAATAGTTCCTACCTTTACAGCGCAAACCCACTCTTTCGTTTGATCGACTGGCATCTTTTAGCCTCCTAATCCAAATTCACATGTACAATCCCTAATCCTGGTTCAACGGAAAATGTCATATTACTTTTTTCATAAATCACTCCACCGACTATTAAATCATTTTCCAGCATTAACGGTGCGTCAAAATCAAAGTAGCGAATATTCGGCTGGCTAGCTGCAAAGTGAGCAGCGGCTGTAATGCCTAATTTCGTTTCAATCATGCTGCCTACCATACATTCCACGCCACTCGCCTCGGCAAGCGTATTTATTTTTAGGGCGTGATAAATGCCACCAGATTTCATTAGCTTTATGTTAATCAAATCAGCAGCTCGCATTTTTAGAACTTGTTTAGCATCGTGCACAGAAAAAACACTTTCATCCGCCATAATTGGAGTATACGTATGGTCGGTAACATACTTTAGCCCATCTAAATCCCAAGCTGGAACTGGCTGCTCTACAAATTGGATGGATAAACCCGCATCCTCCATCAAACTAATCGCTTTGACCGCCTCTTTCGCATTCCACCCTTGGTTGGCATCAAGCCTTAACTTTGGCGTCATTCCCACGCGTTCTCGAATTGCACGAATACGCTGGATATCATCTTTTATTTCACCAATACCTACCTTGACCTTTAGAACGTTAAATCCATCCTTTATATAGCGTTCCGCATCATCCGCCATCTCGGTGGGGTCATTCACACTAACTGTAAAATCAGTCTCTAACGTTTCTCGGAAACCTCCAAGAAACTGATATAAAGGAACACCCGCATATTTAGCGAGTATGTCATGAATAGCCATGTCTACTGCCGCTTTCGCACTCGTATTTCTTACTAAGGCTGTGTTTAGTTTCTGAAACACCTGCTCACTTTGTAAAATGTTCATACCAATTAACTGAGGAGCAATTATTTCGTTAATAGCGTATCGGATACTTTCCATTGACTCTCCAGTAATCACATGTGTCGGAGGAGCCTCACCATAACCAACTTTTCCATCACTTGTCGTAATAGTCACATACACCGAGTAAGCCGTTGTCACCGTTCGTAGAGCGGTTTTAAAGGGTTTAGTCAGAGGAATCGCCACATCAAATGTTTCAATCGATTTTATATACAATATTCTCTCCCCCTTATTCCACTCCAGGTAATATTGTTAGAGATAAGTTATTCGCATCCAATTCTGCTTCCATTCCAAGCGGAAAAGCAAAATGAGGCTCGCAATGCCCTATTTTAAATCCTTTCACCGCAGGCTTACCTAATTTACCAATATAGTGATCAAACACTTCATCTAAAGATAAAGTAACCTTTCTTTTCTTAGGTTCAGCATCACTAAAGTCTCCAATGACAAAGCCAGCCGCTGCATCTAAAATACCAGCTTGACGAAGTTGGTTAAGCATACCGTCCACTTTGTAAGGCTCTTCTCCCACATCTTCTAAGAAGAGAAGTTTTCCTTTTGTGTTTACCTCATATTTCGTACCTACACCATTAGCAAGTAGTGATAAGTTACCTCCTGTAAGCTCTCCTCTTACGGTGCCTGGTGATACTTGAGTCAATGGAGAGATCGCTTCGGAATAATATAGCTCCATCGGATTAAACAACTGCTGAAACATTTTTTGGGATAGCTCGGAGAACGTATCTTTGCCCACATCTGAAGCTAACATTGGTCCATGGAAGGTAACGATATCGGAATACAGGTTCATCCCTGTATGTAAAAAGGTTATATCGGAGTAGCCCCAAAAAACTTTTGGATTCTCACGCATCAATTGAAAATCAATTTGATCTGTATAACGCGCAGAACCATAGCCTCCACCCGCACATATAATTCCTGCGATATTCGGGTTAGCGAACATGTCGTGTAAATCTTCTAAACGTTCCTCATCGGTACCAGCTAAGTAACCATGTACATTTTCTACACTTTTGCCTAGTTGATAAGACAAGCCAAGCTCCTCTAAAAAGGAAAAGGAACGCTTTAGGTTTTCTAAATTTGGTGGACTGGAAGGAGCAATAATTCCAATAGTATCCCCTTTTTGCAGTCTTTTTGGACGAATTTTCATATGTAATTTCTCCTTTATGATGAAAGCCTTGATAAAGCAACTTACAAACAAAGTTTAACATAGCTACATGAAGTAAAAGGGCGGTACCAAAATAGGCACCGCAGCCTTTCTATAACTAATCTTTATTCTTATTGTACAGCTCCAGGAACTGCATAGCGCTTGCGCTTTTATTCTTTGTCAGCCCATTTTAAATCCATGTATCCAACTGGATGTCTTACGATTCCTGAGACTGTTGGTTTTTCAAGTATTACTTGGTTGTAATAGTGAACTGGGAAAATAGGCATTTCAGCCATTAATAACGTATCTGCTTGGATAAGCATTTCCCAACGTTTTGCTTCGTCTGTTTCGTTTTTGATGTCTGCAATTAGTTTATCAAACTCTGCATTTGACCAAGTCGTACGGTTCATAGAAGAACCTGTGATGAAACTTTCTAATGCATTCACTGGATCTGCATAGTCAAATAAGAAGGAAGAACGCGATAATTGGTATTTAAATTCTTTTTGCTCGGTCGCAAACACACTTGCTTCTACATTTTGTAATGTGACATCTACTGCTAACACTTCTTTAAATTTACTTTGAAGTGCTTCTGCTATTTTCTTATGTGTATCACTTGTAGAATAAGTTAATGTTACTTCCGGTAAATCTGTGTATCCCTCTTCTGCCATACCTTCAGCTAAAAGTGTTTTTGCTTTTTCTGCATCGAAACCTACTAGCTTACCTGCTGTTTCTCTGAATTCTTTGCCATCCGGTCCTACAAATCCGTATGGAATAAATCCTTCTGCTGGTTTTTCACCATTCTTCGTTACAAACTCTACGATTTCTTGTTGATCAACCGCTAAAGCAAAAGCTTGACGGATCTTTTTATTTGTAAAAGGCTCTTGTGAAACATTGAAACGGTAGAAGTATAACCCCGCTTGGTCTTCATTTTTAAGTTCAGGAGAATCCATTAACTGATCAGCCAATTCCGCTGGTACACCAGATACATCTAATTCACCTGTTTCGTACATTTGGTATTCCGTATTGGAATCGTTTATCATAGCCCATTCTACTTTATCAAGCTTTACAGTGTCGGCATCCCAATAATTTTCATTTTTTGCAAATGTAAAGCTTACATCATGTTCCCATGTAGTTAACTTAAACGGACCATTTCCTACGAATGTATCTGCTTCTGTGAACCAAGTTGCATTCTCTGTAGCCACTTTCTCATTGACTGGGAAGAAACTCGGGTTTGTAATGATATTTAAGAATGCTTCTGTTGGAGCATTCAACTTCACTTCGAATACTTTTTCCTCTAAAGCTTTAATAGCAACATCTTCAGCTGCGCCTTCCCCACTATTATAGGCTTCTGCTCCATCAATGAAATACGCTAAAAATGCTGCCGGAGAAGCTGTTTCTGGACTTAACATATGCAACCATCCATAAACGAAATCGCTCGCTAATACAGGGTCACCATTAGACCATTTCGCATCTTCGCGAATGGTAAATGTATATGTTAGACCATCTTCTGCTACATCAATCTTTTCAGCTGTTGCAGGTTCTGCCAAATGATCCTTTGAAAGTCTTACTAGACCTTCCATTATATTATTCAATGCATTCCAAGAAACCGCATCAAATGCTACTGATGGATCAAATGATGTCGGCTCATTCCCATTATTTAATGTGAGTACTTTTTCTGTTTCAGTTTCTACTACTGTTTCCTTCTCTTCCCCTTCTTTTTCAGTATTAGTTTCCGGTGCTTTTTCACCCGCATCTTTTGTAGCTGTACAAGCACTTAACACAAGAACAAATAACGCGACTACAAATAATGATAACCACTTCTTCATCTTAGTTCCCCCTTTGTAATATATATGTGAATGCACTTACGCGCGCTCATCCTATTCAAGATAACTCTTGTAATGCTTTTGCACGTTCGTCTTGAAGCCAACAATCAACCGCATGGGATTCAGATATTGCTTTCGTAAAAGGATATACATGTTCGCATACTTCCATCGCATACGGACATCTCGCTGTGAAAGGACATCCTTTCGGAGGAGAAAACAGATCGGGTGGGGTACCTTCAATTGGTTGTAACTCTTCCCCAACCAAATCTAGACGAGGAACTGAATTTAACAGTCCTTTTGTATACGGATGCTCTGGCGTGTAAAATATTGCACGCTTATCTCCGATTTCTACTATTTTCCCTGCATACATGACAGCTATTCGATCAGCTATTTTTGCGACGACCCCTAAATCATGCGTAATTAATATAATGGATATATTCGTTTTCTGCTGAATCTCCTCAAATAGCTCTAAAATTTGCGCTTGGATCGTTACATCCAGAGCCGTTGTTGGTTCATCCGCAATTAATAGCTCAGGTTCACAAATAAGTGCAATAGCAATCACAATTCGTTGACGCATGCCTCCAGAAAATTGGTGTGGAAATTGCTTTAAACGCTCTGTAGGATTGGGTATTCCTACTAGTTCCAACATCTCTATCGCTTTTTGCTTCGCCTCCTGTTTACTTACTCTTTTATGTGTTCGTAGTCCTTCGGTTAACTGCTCCCCAATCGTGAGCGTTGGGTTTAGGGCTGTCATAGGATCTTGGAAAATCATTGATATGTCGACCCCTTGAATTTTCCGCAATTGCGACTTCGACATACTCGTCAACTCTTTCCCTTTAAAGAGAACGCTGCCATTCTTAATAATTCCAGCTGGCTGTGGTATTAAGCCCATAATGGCATTAGAAGTTACGCTTTTTCCACATCCAGATTCTCCTACTATCGCAAGTGTCTCCCCTTGATGTAGATTGAAACTAACACCTCTAACTGCTTCAACCTCTCCACCATACGTTCGAAATGAAACTTGAAGATTATTTACCTGAAGTACTTTAATATCTGACCTAACCTTCTTGGTTTTCTTTCTGTTTTTTTGCATCACAGAAGTACCTACCGGAAGAGACTTATCTACTTCATCCATTCGCTCTTTTATTTGTTCCTTTGCATGATCTAACTGATGTTTGTTCATCCAATCTACCTCCTAAGCTTCGGATCCAATGCATCCTGCAGTCCATCCCCTAGCACATTAAACGCAAACATTGTTAAAGAAATAAACAATGCAGGGAAGAATAAACGCCACCAATGACCGGATAAAATTACAGGTAGCGCATCATTTGCCATTACACCCCAGCTCGCAAATGGTGCCGCTATCCCTAAACCTAGAAAACTTAGAAACGCCTCTGCAAAAATAGCACTAGGTACTGTAAGCGTCATCTGAACTATAATAGGACCCATTGTATTTGGTAATAAATTTTTTCGGATAATTCTAGAGCTCTTAGCACCAAAAGATTTGGAAGCTGTGACGAACTCATAGTTTTTTATTTGTAATACTTGCCCCCGAACAATACGGGCCATTCCAACCCATCCAGTAACTGTAAGAGCTACTATAATGGTCGTTAAGCTTGCTCCCATGATAACCATTAATAAAATAACAACTAACAAATGGGGTAATCCATAAAGTACTTCTACTATACGCATCATGATGGAATCCGTACGGCCACCTTTATAACCACTAATACCACCGTAAATAATGCCAATGAAGAAATCAATAAGCGCAGCCATTACTCCAACAAATATGGAAATACGGGCACCATACCAGGTTCTAGTAAATACATCTCTTCCTGCTTCATCGGTCCCAAACCAATGAGCGGCAGATGGAGATTGATTTTGGTTGGGATAATCAGTAGCTATCACCGAATACGGAGAAAAAATAGGCCCAAAAATAGCGAAAAGCATCAACAAAACAAGAAAGATTAATCCGCCCATTGCCAATTTATTTTTTCGTAATCGACGCCAAGCGTCTTTCCAGTAAGACAAAGAAGGTCTTACAACGGATTCTGCATTTACATGTCCTTTCGGAAGAGGTCTAAACCACTCATCTTTTACATGCTGCGGGGACGCTACTTCTTGTGAATTTGTCATTAGGCATCCCCCTCTTTACGGTGTAATTTTATACGTGGGTCCAGTAAGCCATAGGCGATATCTACAATGAAAAGCATAAACACCAAAAATGCACTATAAAAGACTGTTGTCCCCATAATAACTGGGTAATCTCTATTATTAATACTTTCCACGAAATATTTCCCCATTCCTGGAATAGCGAAAATACGCTCGATTACAAATGTTCCAGTTAGTATTCCAGCTAGCATTGTTCCCAGAATTGTCACTACTGGCATAAGTGCATTTCTTAATGCATGGCGGACAATTATCCTTGCTGGAGATAATCCTTTTGCTCGAGCCATTTTAATATAATCCTGTGTTAACACCTCTAACATGCTAGATCTAGTTAAACGAGCAATGATAGCAGTAGGTCCAGTTGCAAGAGCTATTATAGGCAATATCATATGTAATGGACTAGACCAGGTTGCCGCCGGTAGCAAGTCCCATTTCACAGCAAGTTGTTGAATAAGTAAGGTTGCCAGTACGAAGTTAGGAACAGATATACCAACAACGGCAAATGTCATAGCAAAATAATCTACCAGACCATTATGTCGAAGTGAAGCAATCGTACCTAGTATGATTCCTGATAGCAAAGCTACTAAAATAGTAGCCATCCCAAGCTCAAAGGAAATAGGGAAACCACGTGCCAACAATTCATTTACGGATTCATTTGGCTTCTTAATAGATGGTCCAAAGTCAAATGTGACAATAGATTTTAAATAACTTAAATATTGAATATGAAGAGGTTGGTCTAATTTATAAAACTTTTCTAAGTTTGCTTGAATAGTAGGATTGGTCGTTCGTTCTCCATCAAATGGAGATCCTGGTATTAAGTGCATCAATACAAAAGTTAATGAGGCAATGATTAGAATCGTTGCAATCATCATGATAAAACGCTTAACAATATATTTCCCCATTCAAAAGCCCCCTAACAGAATTTAGCCTGTAACGCTAATTCCACCATAACGAGCATTGCTCGATATGCCTCTAATATATCTTTTGCTTCAAATTTAACGGTTGTAGTTCCTTCTATAATTTCACAACCTGGCATTAAAGCCGCCCATTCCGCTTGACCATAGTTAACAAACTCAATTCGCAAAACAGGTTTTTCCGGTGGGGTAAGAGGCATTATTTGATCTCTTTTTTCTATAGCCTCCACTACTTTTTCTCTAAGTAAAGCCTGTGATTTTAAAGGATGTAACGTCTTTACAGCTGAACGAGAAATAGACTCTTTTACCACGGCAGTCACCACGCCTGGTAGAAGGGCCTGCGCTTCCCTACACGCACCGTCGTCACCTGCCACCATAATTACAGGCACACCATAATGTCCTGCCACATAGGCATTTAATCCAAGTTCTCCAATTACTACATCATTTATGTACATATTTCGAACACCAAAAATCATCGAGTGACTCATTACACCCGGTTGTCCAGCACGGGAATGATAACCAGCAAACACTGCTCCTAAATACGTTTCATCTAGTGCATGAACCATTGAATATGGCTTAAAATCCCCTGTGATTAGGGTAGCATCTGGATGTAATTCTTCTACAAGGAGATTATTCATCTTAGAATGACTGTCATTGACTAATACTTCTTTTACACCTTTTGATAAAGCACCTTCTACGATGGCATTTGCCTCTTGGGTCATTATACGTCTCGCCCGTTCGTAATTATGCTGATCAGACTCTACAAAAGTGTAGTCTGGTAAACCTGTAACCCCTTCCATATCGACCGATAAAAACAGCTTCATAATATTCCCCCATGTCCTTCTACTATTCTCTTATCTTTTAAAAACCGAAATATTAATAAACTCTATCAGAATATACAGAAGATTACAATATATCTAAATAAATTGATTTCTTCTTACAGGAGAATTAGCTAGAATAAAACTTAAAACTAAATTAAAAAGCAAATGCACTCAGAAACGAAAGGCATTTGCTCGTGTTTTCTACATAACACAGAAAAACTACAAAATTGATGAATTACCTATTCTGACCTGGAAAGAACTGTTGTTGTCCCCATGGTTGCTGTCCGAATTGCTGTTGTCCGAATTGTTGTCCGTAAGGCTGTTGTGGAAACTGGCCTGGTTGCATTCCTGGTTGCATAGGAAATGCTTGTTGACTTCCAGGTGCCATTATATTTTCATTAGTCACAGTGTAAAAGTGCTGAGGGACGTTTACGATGTGTTCTCTATTCACATTTACAATTGGATGGATAACTGGTTGCATTCTTGGTAAGAAAGAATCACGCACTCGGTATTGCGGGGGACAAACAACTGGTTGCGCAGCTGGTTGATGCCACGGCGTTTGGTGACAGGATTTACAGGAGCAGGGTTGTCGATGTTGATTCATGGTTAATTCACCTCCTTCTTGCACTACTATTAGTAAATGCAAGAGTACATGAGGCAAACTAGACAAACATCTCCATTGGATGAAAATAAAAATAGCTTTTGGGGCTTTATTGGGGAAGAAGAAGTTTCAATATCGTGGAAAATGGAAATACTTTTTTTAAGGGAACTATATACAAGTGTATTGATTGGTTCGTATTCATTTTATTAGTATAGCTACTGGTTTAACTTCTATTATTTAGGGGGAAACATGAAAAAATTATCAAAGGTATTTTATATTACAATGATTTTAATAGTTTTAGCTGTCGGATACGGAGCATTAGAACCCGCTAGTTTTGAAGCCATTACCACTACTATTAAGACTTTTGTTGCTTCGTCATTTGGTTGGTACTACATGCTACTTATGTCGTTTATGTTAGCGTTAAGCATCTTCTTCATCTTTAGCCCATACGGAAAAATCCGCCTTGGAAAAGATACAGATCGTCCACAATTTTCAACTGTTACTTGGATTTCTATGCTATTTTCTGCTGGTATGGGAATCGGCCTTGTGTTCTATGGAGCAGCTGAACCTTTATCACATTATGCTATCCAACCTGCGACAGCAGAGCCAAATACCGATGCAGCTTTTAAAGAATCCCTCCGTCAAACTTTCTTTCACTGGGGATTCCATGTTTGGGCTATGTATGGGGTTGTTGCTTTATCCCTTGCATTCTTCCAGTTCCGTAAGGGAGAACCAGGCTTAATCTCCTCCACATTGAAGCCTATTTTCGGAAATAAGATGGAAGGTCCATGGGGCACTCTCGTGGATGTACTCGCTGTCTTTGCAACAGCATTTGGGATTGCTACTTCTCTCGGCTTTGGTGCTGTTCAAATTAACGCAGGATTAAATTACCTATTCGGCTTTACAATTGGGATTACGTCTCAAATCATCATTATAGCAGTTGTCACTGTCCTATTCGTAGCATCCGCTTGGTCTGGATTAAGTAAAGGGATTAAATATTTATCCAATATAAATTTGATATTAGCTCTTGCTTTACTTGGTTTTGTCATTATTTTTGGACCTACCTTACTTATTTTCGAAATGTTAACCGACTCTTTTGGTGGCTATTTAGGAAATATTGTAGAAATGAGTTTCCGTACATCTCCATTAAATGACCAAAACCGAGAATGGCTAAACAGTTGGACTATCTTCTATTGGGCATGGTGGATTTCTTGGGCACCATTTGTAAGTATGTTTATCGCTAGAGTTTCTAAAGGGCGCACCATTCGCGAGTTTGTTACCGGTGTTCTAGTAGCTCCTACTATACTAGGAGCTTTTTGGTTTTCAGCTTTTGGTACGACAGCAATCGATTTTCAAAAGAGAGGTGTTGCAGACTTAGCACAAGCCTCTACTGAATTGACTATTTTTGAAATGTTCAACTTGATGCCTTTTTCCACATTTATTTCTTTTTTTGCTGTCATATTGATTGCTTGCTTTTTCATTACTTCAGCAGATTCTGCCACTTTCGTTCTCGGTATGCAGTCGACACATGGGTCATTGACACCGCCGAACAGAGTGAAGCTCGCTTGGGGAATCACATTATCTGTTATCGCTATTATTTTGTTGTCCGTTAATGGATTAACCGCATTGCAAAATACAATAATTATTGCCTCCATACCATTTTCATTTGTCATGCTGCTTATGATTATTTCTCTTATGAAGGCATTAAAAGCAGAAGCTAAAATAATGAAAAAATAAATAAAATGCCAAGGGATTTTATTCCCTTGGCATTTCATTTATTATTTATCTTTGCAATTAAATACTTTTTTCCCGCTATCAAATGAGATGCGGGAAAGTAAGTTATATTTTACTCGTCTACAGCCTTCTACAAATGAGTATGGAAAGTAGTCGAGATGTTACACAGATTAACCCCAAACTTCTTTAGAGATATCAACGATGTATTTTAGTTTTTCCCATTGCTGTTCTTCGGTAAGCTTATTACCATGATGTGTAGAAGCAAAGCCGCATTGTGGGCTGATGCTCAATTGCTCAAGCGGAACGTATTGAGTTGCTTCCTCAATACGAGCAAGAATGTTTTCTTTGTTTTCTAACTCACCTTTTTTAGAGGTGAAAATACCTAACACCACTTTTGCTCCTCCGTTTGGAATATGAGCAAGTGGCTGAAAATCGCCTGAGCGGTCGTCGTCATACTCCAAGAAGAACCCATCCACTTTTCCTTTTGCAAACAAAGTTGGTGCTATTAAAGCATAACTTCCGCCGAAAGCCCACGTAGATTGATAATTTCCACGGCAAAGATGCGTTGTGATTACTAAATCTTCTGGTTTGTTTTCCAAAATCCCATTTATGACACGTAGAGCAAGATCGATTAAGTCTTCTCTCTCCCCTTCCTTATACGGAATATCTGGGGAAGACAGACCTGCAATATAGACATCATCAATTTGTAAATATCTCACTCCAGCTTCATAAAACGCTTGAATGGTTTTTTGATAAGCCGCAATTACGTCTTTTGCAAAGTCTTCTACATCTGGATAGATATGTTCATCTCGGATTCCAGAATGGAACAATTGGTTAGGACTTGGAATCGTTTGTTTAGCAACTGCACGACCTGCTACAATCTCATTGAAATCAATAAAATCTTGGATAAATGGATGGTCTGGGTTGAAAGAGATCTTGCCGATATTGCGAACTTCATATTTGTCTGTTTCTATTCCTTCAAATTTATATCCTTTTTCCGGTACATATCCTTCAAAACCATTTAGATGTTCTAAGAAGTCCAAATGCCACCAGTCACGACGAAATTCTCCATCTGTCACAAGCTCTAGACCCACCTCAATTTGCTTATCAACAATTCTATTTATTTCTTTTGTTTCTACTGCCTTTAATTGTTCTCTTGTGATTGTTCCTGCCTTATACTCTTTTCTTGCCGTTAGTAAACTTTCAGGTCTTAACAAACTTCCTACATGGTCCGCTCTGAATGGTGCTTGAATAGCTGTTTTAACTGTCAATTTATCTCTCTCCTTTTTATGGTAAAATCGCAAATGATCGAACAGGGAATCCAGAGGCTTTTTCTGGCTTCGGAACAATGTTGAATATAATGGCTCCTTTTGGAGGGAGCTTATCTAAGTTTGTTAATAATTCTATTTGATAAGTATCTTGTTCAAGCACATAATACTCCCCGTGTAATGCACCATTTTTTAGATAATCAACACTTGAATCAGTGTCAAATGTTTCATGTCCTATAGCTTTAACCTTTCTTTCTTGAAATAAAAACTTTAAAGCTTCTAATCCCCAACCTGGTGCGTGATTATTACCATCTGCATCTTTATTGTTAAATGCTTTTTCGTCAGGCCAACGTTTACTCCAATCGGTTCGAAGTGCGACAAATGAGCCTTCTTCGATTTTTCCATGTGCTTTTTCAAATGTGAAAATGTCCTCCACCGATAAGGTAAAATCGTTATCTTCCGCCGCTTCCTTTGACCGATCAATGACAACTAATGGTAATGCGAGTTCTTTCAATTCTAGTTCTTCTAAGTAACGCGTATCTCTCACAAAATGTATAGGTGCATCTATATGCGTTCCGTATTGTCCTGCAAATTGAAAGCTTTGTGCAAAGAATCCATCGTCATGATTAAACAACGTTTCTATTTCAGCTGCTTTAAAAGCTGAAAAATGTGGTGAATTAGCTCCAAAAGTGTGTGTTAAATCTACCCACTGCTTTTCTTTTATTATGTTGAAAGCTTTTAATAATTCTGATGACATATTTGATTTCTCCTCCTATTTTTATAGTTAAAACCAAAATAAAACCCCTTCTTAGAAACAAGAAGAGGTTTACACGGCACCAGTGATTATACTCTTCTTATCTTCAAGCTCACGCTTCTGGAATTAGCACAGTGCAAAATTGCCTGTTGCTGAGGTATCATAGGGCCAGTCCCTCTACCTCTCTTGATAAGAAAGTTGTTTTATTTGATTAATACCTAGTATACAAATAGAAATTATATAAGTCAACTACAATATTGCGTTTATTTAGAATATATTTTTTTGAAATCTTGTTGCTCATAACTTTTCTTTTCCTCACTTCCTGTATTTTAGTTACATTTTTAGAGTAAGACTATGAGATAATAAGAAAAGAGATTGTGATGAAAGTGTGGGATTCCTGTGATTCAAACAATTGGCATAACAACCGATCATAAAATAGTCAGCGACTTTCCTTTAGAGGATATAAAGCAAAAAAAGTTTGAATGGTACTGGATTGATATCACCGAACCAACCAAAGATGAAGAACTTTTACTTAGTTCTTTTTTTCATTTTCACCCACTCGCTATCGAAGACTGCCTACAAAGACTCCAGCGCCCTAAGGTGGACTATTATGATGGATATAACTTCTTTGTTTTACATTCGTTTAACGAAGAAACACTAGAGGCAGAAGAGGTAGACATATTTGTTGGTCAGGATTATGTAGTATCATTTCATTTTCATCCAATGCATGAAATGGAGCAGGCAAGAGAACATATTAGACAAAATTCCCAAGGTTGGAGTAGAGGTGCTATTCATGCAACCTATCATATTATCGATAAAGTGGTGGATGCCTATTTTCCAATTATCTTCAAAATTGAGGGCTATTTAAATGCTGTAGAGGACAAGCTCACTTATGATATGCGCCATTTTTCTTTGGATTCAGTGTTTGATCTTCGAGGAGATTTGTTACGTTTAAGACGTACAGTTATTCCTATGAGAGATTTGCTTTATCGCATTTTGAATTCAGAACGAGTAAATTTACAACAAAAAGAGCACACTTACTTTGCAGACATTTACGATCATTTAATACGATTGACGGAAATGATTGAATCTAATCGGGAGCTTACCGCTGATATCCGAGATAGTCATATGTCCATAAACTCTAGTAGGATGAACCGAATTATGATGATTTTAACGATTGTTTCGACTATTTTCATCCCTTTGACATTCATCGTTGGCGTATATGGGATGAACTTTGCAAATATGCCCGAGCTTGAGTGGAAATATAGTTATTTTGTGGTACTCGGTGCTATGGTTCTCATTGCGTTTTCCATGCTTGGTTGGTTCAAATATAAAGGATGGTTTAATCTGTTTAAAAATTAATAAAAACGAGCAAATTCACATAGAATTTGCTCGTTTTTATTGATTGGCTGTCCAATAGTAAAACAGTGCTGTAAAAGTAAGTCTTTCTGTGTGCGTTAAATTATGTGCAAGTGAGACATGGACGTTCATCGCCTGCACTTCAAAGACGGGATGCGTAGCGTATGGAAATATGCCAAAACGATACGCTGCTAATAGATGGCCATCTATATCCTTGACGTCAATATCTCCATACATACTTTTCGCTTCCATTTGAAGTAACTTTTCGTTATTTGCATCAAATATAATCGCTCTATTCTTAATCGATATCGTCGACATCACAATAGTAGATACATGAGTATGATTATGCTCAAACACTTTAATTTGCATAAATTTGAGCTTATTTTGAATGGTGAATGTAGAAACTACCTTCTCGTCCATTGTTTTTAATTGATAAGTAATTGGAAAGAACATTCCCATTTTGAAAATACTTAGTGTGGTTAGTTTCATTCGAAAAGGCTGTTCGTCAGTAGGAGTGACTTTATATAAACGTTCACCTGTACCGGATACTAAATAGGTAAGAGGGATTAGCGAGACATCTCGTTGAAAATTAAGTTCTTGAACCGGAAAATCTGCTGAATAATAGTTACTATCTACTTGCTGCTCGTCCGGTAATTTTTTCGCTACTTGTTGAAAGAAAAAGGAAGAACAATATAAAATAAAAAACGTAAGACCAACAGCAATATGGTTTTCATAGTCGTTCCACATAAGATCTCTAAAAACTATAAGTAAAACTATGTATATACCTACTAAGAATAAAGATCCATATTTTGTATATTTAGCTGTCTTTTCGTAAATATGCTTCACATTTTTCACCTCTAATAGTCTATACGAAGAGTTTGATAAATGGTTTCACCAAAATTCTGAACAGAAAAACCTGTAAAGACAATCTAGAGTCTGTACAGGTTTTCATTGTTTCTCTAAAGCTCTTCCAAATAGCTTGCCGATAAAATACCACAATATATATATACCTAGTACGATACATACAAAGAACAGGACACTTTCCATTTTTTCTGGTAGACCTATAGGCTCTATGAATATTTGGATCGTAACTAATAGATAAATGATACCTGCAATACCTGCTAGTAAAACGATACCAATAATAGATAGCTGCGAATAGGTTAGTTGGTTTATCTGGTGACGATGCTTAATGAATTCCAAGAGAATCACGAGCACAATTGCTGTGAAAGTGATGGTGATTTCTTGAAGATAAATAGAATTGATTAAATATATGACGAGCAACATAATCATCAAATATTTGTATAGATCATCAATTTGTTTTAGCACTTAGCCACTTCCTACTCTATTAGTACTTCATTTCTAAGCGTTGCTTTCGATGTGCGCGCCTAGCTGGCCCTGTTTCAAATAGACGTTTTTCATCTTCCGTTTCCGGATGTATTCCTGGAACAGGTACAGATTTCCCATTTCCATCGACTGCGACCATCGTGACATATGACTCCGTTGTAAGTTTTTCTTCCCCTGTAATAAGGTTCATGGATGTTACCTGAACATAAACTTCCATGGAAGAACGGCCTGTAGATGAAACAACTGCCTCTAGCTCCAGTACGTCTCCTACTTTTGCAGATGAAAGAAAGTCTACAGAATCTATAGAAGCTGTTACTACGGCACCTTGTGCATGCTTCATGGAGGAAATAGCTGCAATTTCATCGATAAACGCAAGCACTCTCCCACCAAAGATTGTTTCGTGGTGATTTGTATCAGGAGGCAAAATTAAATGCGTTTGAATTGTCCTGGATTGATTCATTGGATTGGTGTTCATTACTCTAACTCCTCTTATATAGATAATCTATGTTTAGTATAACATGTTCATTAATTAGAGCCAGAATTTGCTGATGCTACACTAGTCGCTGCGATAGTCGAAATCATAATCGCTTGTTGTGCTTGTAATATAAGCTCTAGGGAAGTGGCCATGGAAATTGCGGCAGTTGCATAGGCTTCCTTTGAGGATCTTAAAGACAATCCAAAAGCAATTGGGAGGGCTGAGTCTTTATACCATGAAAATAATTTCATATTAGCAATGGATTCATAGGATGCTACAACCTCGTTTAATTGTTCTTCTTCTAATTTTAATGCTGCCATAAATCCTATAATCGGGTATTGTGCTTGAGATGTTTTTATTTTAACGCTTTTTAATCCATTACGAATAATTACTGCTCTACTCACCATATTTTCTTCATATACTGGGTTAGAATACGTAAGAACTTGCGACATCCACTGTAGTTCATTTCCTGTGTAAAATTTATGTTGCTTTAATTCTTTGTAATAGCGATTCATCGTTTCAGCTCGAACAGCTGTATCGCCTTCCATTTTGCCGAGAAACATGGCATATGGATAATCATCCGTAGAAGTTAAAAAGCGATGATGTCCCTTCATATCATCCATCAATTTATGTGCCATTTTCATTTCAAATGGCCATTGATCTTTTTGATCCGACATCATAAGTGCTGCTAAATACGTATAGCTATTCATTTTAAAACCAAACTGTTTTAAAGCATCAGCTTTTTCCATTAACAGATTTACTGCTTGTTCTGAGTCTACTCCGGAAACATCTAAAGTTGCAACAAAAAGAGGGTGTAAATGGGAGCGTAAAGCAGAAAAGATTCCTGCTCTTTTTTTCAAATGGGTAGCGATTTCTTGATATCGAGTTTCATCGAATTCCTTCTCCAACGTTACATAATACCCTGCAAGAGATAATGTTATGCGTTTATCAACCGTCCAACCTACTGTTTTTTTCAGTGCATTAAATGTTTGTTCTAATTTTTGTTCAACGACCATGTAAATCACTCCTTTCTATTTTATACGGTATTACTCTAAATTAGTTTCAACTTTTGGTATAATTAATGCAACAAGAAAAGTAGGTGTCTATATGCGGATTAATAAATTTCTAAGTGAAGCAGGGATCATTTCTAGACGCGGTGCCGACAAATGGATTACGGATGGTAGAGTAATGATTAACGGAAAAAAGGCAGAACTCGGTAGTAAAGTAGAAGCTGGGGACGATGTTCACGTAGACGGTCAGCAAATTGTCGTTGAACAGCCACTCGTTTATCTAGTATTAAATAAACCTGTAGGTATTACTAGTACTACAGAAACTCATGTAAAAGGTAATATCGTTGATTTTGTTAACCATCCACTACGTATTTTCCATATTGGTCGTTTAGATAAAGATTCCGATGGTTTAATACTTCTGACAAATGACGGCGATATTGTAAATGAAATTCTTCGTGCAGAAAATAGCCACGATAAAGAATATATAGTGACAGTCAACGAGAAAATCACCGATACATTTATAGAAAAGATGGCTGCTGGGGTAAACATACTTGGTACAACAACTTTGCCATGTAAAGTAAAAAAGATTGGACCAAAAACGTTCAACATTGTCTTAACACAAGGCTTAAATCGTCAAATCCGTAGAATGTGTTCAGCATTAGATTTTTCAGTGAAAAGACTACAACGAATACGAATCATGAACATATCTATTGAAGGTCTTCCTATAGGGGAATGGAGAGAACTTATACCTACTGAAAAAGCAGAACTATTTCGTACGCTTAACTATTCACCCAAACGGTAATAGTACATCAGAAGAATACGGTAAATTTCTATACTTTGAAAAAAGCAGTTCCATTCATAATGGAACTGCTTTTTTCATATATTATGTGTTTCCAGCTACTCGTTTTTCGAGTGGTTGGAATAATTTCTTTTTATCGACATTCGGACGAATAACTTCTAATTGCTCTAGTGCAAGTTTTGCGCCATAATCCATTCCTTGGCACCCAGCTAGTAACAGTAAATCCCCATTTACAACATCATGTAAACTGCGTTTTATCGCTTCCGGTAACTCCTCGTAAAGTTGAACTTCGATACCTGCCTCTTCCATAACTTCCATGAACACTGCAAGCTCACTCTTCGAAACAACATCTTTTTGAGTCACATGGGAACGACTTAATGTAGCAATTACTTCATGTATACCAAGCTTTGGTGCCCATTTAGCAATTGTTTCTGCATTTTCTCTGTTCACTGTTACACCACGATCTCCACGAATAGCATAAACAAGCTTGATGCGTTTATAGTCCATCTTTTCCAAAGTACCTAGCGTAATGTCTATATTCCCGCTATTTGCAAAGTGGTCATCAATAATTTTAAAATCATCTTCAAAAATAATTTCAAAACGACGTTCTACCCCTACAAACTCTGCCAAACTCTTTTGGATAGTAGTTACTGGTATTTCACATAACAGTCCAATGACAATACTGACCATTGAGTTATATACAGAGTGGAAACCAGGAGTAGAAAGTTCAACTGTAAACTTTTGCTGGGGGATAACAAGATCCTGTGTCACTAAATCTTGTTGAATTTCCACTGTGAATTTTGCTCGACCAGTTGATAAGTCTAAATTTGTACAAATAACATCTGCCGATTGCTCTTCCACGCCAATGGTGATAACCTTTGCTTTTGTTTTATTCACAAGGGAGGCTGAATATGAATCATCTAAGTTTAAAATGGCAACTTTATCAGCACTAGCATTACGAATTAAACTAGATTTATGATGAAAATAGTTTTCAAAAGAGGAATGCAAGTCAATATGCTCACGACTAATATTATTTAGTGTGACGATATCAAAGTCTACGCAACCTATACGATTTAATTCCAAAGCGGAAGAGGATACTTCCATCGTTGCATGGCTTACCTTTTCATCCACCATTTGCGCATAAAATCGTTGTAAATCTAGAGATTCAGGTGTTGTTAGTTCAGAAGGCTCTGCATAATCACCAATCTTCACAACAACAGTTCCCATAAGCCCCGTTTTCAAGCCATGGTTTTCTAAAATGGCATTGGTCATAAACGAAGTAGATGTCTTTCCGTTTGTCGCGGTGATCCCAATCGTTTTCAACTTCTGAGTAGGATGATTATAGAAAGCGTCGGCAAGTGTAGCAAGCGCCACGCGTCCATTCTCTACTTTATATTGTGGTACTTCAATTTGATCGATGAAGTCTTCTACCACTAAAGCAACTGCACCATTCTCAACAGCTTGTCCTGCATATTGGTGTCCATCCGTTTTAAATCCTTTTATACACACGAACACCTGCCCTTTTTCCACTTTGCGTGAATTATAAGCAAGTCCCGTTACATCTATTGGTCCAGCATTTTTAGTTTCTAAAACAGGTATATGCTTCATTAAATTTATAATTTCCATCAAAAGGCCACCTTTTATAGTAAATCTTCTCCATCAGTTTACCTCAATTACGATAAGAATTAAACTCTTATACGGTGTTTTGTTGTTAAGTAGCAGAATTCTTCTTTAAAAAACAAAAACCAAGAAGCGCTTGTCTTCTTGGTTTTTATCTAGACGGTTTTGTTATAATGTTCTTTACAAAAAGCAAGAATAATAGCTTCTTCATCCTCTTCTAAACCGAAATCTAATACTTTTCCGTTGCTTCGGTTTAAGAAATGGTATTGTACAATGCGTGCTTCTGCTTCTTCTATTACTAGAAGCACACGTAAATCTAATGAGTTATTTTCATCAAAAAGTTCATCATCTTCAGGTACTTCCATACCAAGTAAAAATTCATAGCGATCGCCTGTTATAATTCCTGTTGGATCGTTTAACTTATCAACCTCGTAGGATGTTATTTTCAAAAAGTCCACCTCCGTATATACAGTTTATCATTTTTTCTAGATAATAATCCATTTTCCACATTATTAATACAATATGCTATATAACTTTGAAATTTGTTTAGTACGATTTTTCCAATTCTAGCATCATTGCATATGCTCCTTTAGATTTGTTTGAGCATACAGCTACGATAACATTCTTATGCGGATAATAGGCTGAGTGAAAACTCACTCCAGGATCATATCCCATGACATGATATTTATAGATTTCGTTTTCTTGTTTCTCTATCCAAATTCCATACCCATAATAACTATCATTTTCCTCATGAACTTGTGGAGTCAATAGTATTGTTTTATCGTTCAATAATTTATCTTGTATAAATGCTTCCCAAAACAACACCATATCCTCGGCAGTGACAAATGCTCCACCATCTGATCCTCCCTGTACGGGAAGTGAATACATATTTGTTTTCCATGTACCGTCTTCATGATCTATATAACCAATTGCTGTTTTAGTAGGTAATGCATCTAATGCAAAATAACCGGAGTTTCTCATCCCTGCTTTGTCCATAATATTCTGTTGAACATAGTCTATGAATACCATTCCACTCACTTTTTCTACAATCAAACCTAGAACTATGTATCCCGCATTATTATAATAAAACTTCTCACCGGGTTTAAATTTTTGCTGCTCCTTTTGAAATAAAGGTAAAAAATCATGCAGTCGGCGGATATGGTACATCGGAGTCTTTATCCATAACTCTTCAAAGTCATCCATTATTTCCTCATCAAAATAATCTGGAATACCCGAAGTATGTGTTAATAGATGATGAACTGTTACACCTTCATGGAAATCTGGAAAAGAAATGTCTAATACGTCTCGTAAAAGGGTATCAAAACTCAAATTCCCTGCTTCTACAAGCTGCGCAATCGCAACCGCAGTAAATAATTTACACCCCGAAGCAATCCCAAAGCGAGTTTGCTTTTCATTCAATATAGAGTCTACACGATTAGCGTATCCAAAACTAGCCTGAAGATGCGCCGATTCATCTTGTTTCAAAAAAATAGATCCTGAAAATTGATTTTCTGTTTGAATCTTTTTTAATTGATTCGTTAAATTATCCATAACCATACACCCCTATTTTGTATATTGATCAATCCAATCGGTCACTGTGCTGTCCATTAGCGGATTTTGAAGTTTTTGCTTAAATAACACTGGGTCTATTAATTTTTCAAAATCATCACCAAACCATTGCTCCACATTCTCTCTCGTTATTACATAGGATTGGTCCGAAAAACGCATATCGACTAGTTCTAAATTTTTTATCAAAACAAAAGCTGCTGTCGCATTATATATAACCGTTTTTTCATCACCACTCGCATTGTAATTGACAACGACTGTGTGTGAGTCTGGTTCCAATTCTACTAAATCTCTATAATTGGAAAGAGGAAGATTATTAAATAGATTTGTGATATTAGAGTTATTGCCCATATACTCATTTTCGTAGGCTAGTACTTTTTTAAAGTTGTGAGTCTCGACAGAAAGTTGTTCCATATCTTCTTGCTCTACTTGTTTCTGATTATTACTAAGCACAGAAACTACTCCTAGTAATAATACAAAAGCGATGCCAACTACTAAACCGATTGTCTTTTGCAATTACTTACCCCCTGACCCTTTAAACAACTTAACCAACTCATTAATGATTAACGGCAATAAGCTAAGTCCCGCTACAATAATCCAATCCGTAGAACCTAACGATTGAACGCTAAACATTTTGGCTATTGGTCCAATGGAAACTATTAATACTTGTATAATAATCCCAACCAGCGTAGAAGCTAACAAAAATTTATTTTTGAATATACCTACCTTAAATACTGATTGGTTCATCGATCTAAAATTAAACGAATGGATTAACTGAGAAAAACTAAGTGTAATAAATGCCATTGTCTGTGCATGCATTAATACATTCTCTGGAACATCCGATGTTTCGCCATTTAAACCTATGACAAAAGCGGCAAGTGTAATTACACCGATTAACAATCCGTTCAACAATAAGAATGGTAGCATTCCATGAAAAAGTCCCTCTTTTTTTCCTCTTGGCTTCTCTTTCATCACACCCGGTTCCTCTGGATCTACACCAAGAGCCAATGCAGGAAATGTATCCGTTACTAAGTTCACCCAAAGAATATGGATGGAACGGAGTGGAGTGGGCCATCCAGCGGCAATCGCAAAAAATAGTGCAATAATTTCACCTAAATTACAGGAAATCAAAAAGATAACCGATTTTTTTATATTTTTATATATATTTCGGCCTTCCTCAACTGCTTTTACAATAGAGGCAAAGTTATCATCGGTCAATACCATGTCTGATGCACCTTTTGCTACATCGGTTCCTGTAATTCCCATTGCAACTCCAATATCAGCTTCTTTCAGTGATGGTGCATCATTGACACCATCTCCTGTCATCGAAACAGTATGACCAACAGCCTTTAAGGCTTGAACGATTTTCACCTTATGTTCAGGAGAAACTCGCGCAAAAACGTTAGTCACATTACATGCATTTTTTATATCTTCGTCCGTTAAGCTATCCAGCTCTATGCCTTCCATAACTTCCGACTCTTGCGCTGCAATACCTAACTCATGAGCAATGGCAAAGGCTGTATCTCTATGATCTCCTGTTATCATTACAGTTCGAATACCAGCTGTTTTACATACCTCAATAGATTCCTTCACTTCTAATCTTGGTGGGTCCATCATCCCAACAAACCCCACAAATATTAAATCTTCCTCTGCTCCCTCTACTCCTTCATGACCCTCCACTTGGTAGGCAGCAGCTAATACACGAAGAGCTGATTGCGACATAGTATGAGAAGCGTCCATGATTTCAGTTTGTATTTTCTCTGTTAATGGAATTATGCCTTCTTTAGTCATGATACGGTTACAGCGATTTAGTAATCGATCTATTGCGCCCTTTGTCATGCGATAATATACATTTTTGTGTATATGCACTGTGGTCATTAATTTCCGGTCCGAATCGAACGGAATCTCTTGAAGGCGTTGATACTCTTTCTCTAATTCGCTTTTATTTAATCGATTATGAGCTCCTGCAGCCACTAATGCTATTTCAGTGGGATCACCAGTTTGCGCATCTTTTGTATACGTTGCATCATTGCACAATACAAAAATTTTCATCATTCGATTATGTATATCGTTTTCTAACTGAAAATCTGTTATATCCTGTATTTGTCCATCGGCATAAAATTTTGTTACCGTCATTTTGTTTTGTGTGAGTGTTCCCGTTTTATCGGAACAAATAACGTTTACCGAACCTAATGCTTCAACAGCTGGTAGTTTTCGAATAATGACATGCTGTTTAATCATTCTCTGAACACCGATAGCAAGAACAATGGATACTATAGCTGGCATCCCTTCCGGAATAGCAGCAACCGCCAGGCTTATAGCAATCATGAACATCTCCAGGAAATCTCGACCTTGTAAAACTCCTATTAAAAACATGACAAGTGAAATGACCAAAGCTGCTATTCCTAGATATTTCCCGACCTGCGCTAGGCTTTTTTGTAGTGGCGTTTGCTCATCGACTGTCATATTTAACATGCCAGCAATTTTACCAATCTGCGTATCCATTCCTGTAGCTACAGCTATTCCTGTACCTCGTCCGACCGTTACAAGTGTTGACATAAATAACATGTTTTTCTGATCCCCAAGGGGAATATCCTGATTGTCCTTTTCTAAAAGAGCAAATGCATCTTTATCGACCGGAACTGACTCTCCGGTAAGTGCTGCTTCTTCGACCTTCAGATTGGCAGATTCAATTAGCCGTATATCACATGGAATATAAGAGCCTGCGCTTACCACAATAAAGTCTCCCGGCACCACTTCCGCTGAGTCAATTTCTTTCATTTCTCCATCTCTTTGCACAATCGCTTTAGGGGTGGCCATATTTTTAAGAGCCTCAAGTGCATCTTCTGCTTTGGACTCTTGAATAACTCCTACAACTGCGTTAATTATGACAACTAGTCCGATAATAATTGCATCCGCAATCTCTCCGACAA
Source organism: Psychrobacillus antarcticus (assembly GCF_029533155.1). Classification (GTDB taxonomy): domain Bacteria; phylum Bacillota; class Bacilli; order Bacillales_A; family Planococcaceae; genus Psychrobacillus; species Psychrobacillus antarcticus. The sequence goes on from NZ_JAIZDB010000001.1 coordinate 89,165, forward strand.
AAGCCGAAACCACAGCCGCAATTATTAATACATAAATGAGCACATTGTTAAGCTGAGCAAATATTCTCTCTACCCAGGTTTTCTTGCGATTAGTAGCCAATCTATTAGGACCGTATTGTTCCAATCGCTTTTGTGCTTCCTGCTCCGTAATTCCTTTATCACTTTTAAGATGAAGGTCTGTTAACACTTCTTCTGGAGATTTTTTATACCAACTCAACTATTTCACCTTCACTTTCCTACAACGATTTTCAATTTTTCATGGTAATCTTATAAGCTATTATTCCACTTAATTGGAATAATTTGTCCTATACCCTTACAATAATAATAATAGAACGATTGAAGGAGATAGACAAAATGAGTCATCTAAACAAAGAATTATATGATTTTATTATATCGAATAAATCGGCAATAACAGATGCATGGTTAGCTCAACAATCAAAAGATGATCCAACTTATACTGTATTACAAGATCATACATATTTAAGGAAAGAAAATGGAGCTCTTATAGAGGCTATTTCTTCTGTATATATCCAGGATTCATTTGAATATGTAGAATATATCAACACTCAATCCGCAGAAGTGGCAGAAAAACGAGCAAAAGAAAAATATCCTTTGTATGAAAGCATTCGCAGTTTCCGCAATGTCCGGATAGCCTATTGGATTTTTGTTCAAAAATTCATCCAGCAGTCTACCACGGTTGTTACAGGGGAAAATGTAGCTGAATGGTCAAATCTAATGAATACTGCATTTGACTACATCATAGAAAATTTCGGAAAATATCATCATGAGTATACCCTAAAACTGCTTGCTACCCAACAAGCCCTTATCACAGAGTTAAGTAGTCCAGTTATCCCTATTAAAGAAGGAATAGGAGTACTACCTTTAGTTGGAAATATTGATACAGAACGTGCTACAACTATTTTAGAATCTACGTTAGAGCAGAGTTCTGCTAAAAAGCTGACTACTATTTTTATTGATCTTTCCGCAGTACCAGTACTAGATACTACGGTTGCCCAAAAACTTCATCAGCTGCATGCTGCCCTAAAGCTTATTGGTGTAAATGCCATTTTCTCAGGCATTCGACCTGAACTTGCTCAAACGGCGATTTCGTTAGGTATTAACTTTTCCGGTATGCAATCGTATTCCACATTAATGCACGCACTTAAAGCTAATTCTTAAGTTACCCACAAGATACCCACAATTGTAACTCTTTCAAAAATACTTTCAGAGAGTTACTCACATGTGGATAACTCTAAAAAGCGACTATTATTCCACTGTGGATATAATTTGTCGCTTTCTTTTATTGAATCGCTATTTTACCTTCTCTATTTACTAGAATTTCTTTTCCATCTTCCAACACTATTTCTAATGGAGAAGTCTCACTCATTCTTCTAGAAAAATACCATTGTCTATTTGGAGGAACTAATAAAATAAATGTATCTTTTTTTCCTAGAAAGTTTAATTCTTCCGGTTCAATTTGGACATGGCCGTAAACTGGAATACCAATTTCTTTTAGCTTCTCTCCTGCTTCTTCTACAAATGGGGTAGTAATACTTACCTCACTTAGGTTTAATAATGACTCGATACTGAAGTCACTCCATTTATCTACGTTTCGTCTCGCAATTAGTTCAATCACATTACCTGCTGGATCTTCAAAATAAATCGCATCTGCTTCAAACCTAGCGTAATAGGTTTCATCTAAAGAGTTTTCTCTATTTAATAACACTCTTTCTTTTGCCCAATGCTTAGCAAGTGTAAATTGATTGCCTGGTATATTAATGGCAAAGTGGTAGGAAGTCTGTAATTCGGAAAGTCGAAAAATAAGCGTTGAAGTTCCAATAGTTAGTTGAAAATATTCATCTGTAGATTCATCAATAGGAATTTCTAAAACATTTCCATAGAAGCCCTGCAATTGTTTTAATTGATTTGTATATAGAGTTACTCTCTTAAACATATTCTCTCCTCCATTACTTTTCGTCTATCAGTTCAAAACGCTCACAAACTAGTAGCATCTCTTGTGAAAACTCTCTACCCGTTCCTTTTAACTCGTTTGTGAAAAATTCGATATGGACCTTGCGCCAATGTTCGTAGGTGCCATCTCCTTCGCCTTCTGCATAAGCAAACTCCGGTGCGACTTCGTTCATCGGCATTATTTTCACATCAGAGGTTCGAATTATACAAACCGGTTCATCCTTACTATTCAGTACAATACTATAATCATCTGTCTTTGGAAGTTGCTCATTCTCTAATTCATACAGTAGATGCAAAGAGCAAGTAGCAGATTTTACCCCATTTACAACTAGTTGAGCCAGTTCGTCGGGAATCCCACCGAACTGCCATGATGTAACTGAGAGTGGTTTTTCTTTTCCTTCCCAATAAGTATCCCAATACTTTTGTGCTAATTCATTCATCTGTAAAACCTCATTCATTTTGTTTTTCGTTAAATTCAGTATATTAGACAATTCCTTTAATTACTATTGCAATTAAGTGGATTTATTCTTATACTACACATACTAACATATTCAGATATTTGAATATGTATAAAATGGAGTGATAGTCATGTCGAATGATTTACAGCAATTTAAAGCAGATTTTTTTAAAGCTTTAGCGCATCCACTACGTATTCGAATATTGGAAGTACTCGCAGAGGGCGAGATAAGTGTCAATGATATCCAACAGATCCTCAGTAGTGAGGGATCTACCGTTTCCCAACAATTAAGTGTACTTAGAGGTAAAAATATTGTCGTTGGTCGAAAAGACGGAAAAAAAGTTTTATATTCTCTGAGAGATCCAGCTATTATCGAATTATTAAAAGTAGCCCGTGATCTTTTTAATAATCATCTTATCGATACAATTTCGATGTACGAGGAATTAGAAGGACAAAAATAAGGAAGAAGAAGGGATTTCAGTGAAATTTCTATTTAAAGGGAATAGATTAAATTATTCTATGCAGCATTTTCAAAAGGATTTACTTTCTGGATTAATCGTCGGGGTCATTGCTATTCCATTAGCAATGGCTTTTGCAATTGCTTCAGGAGTAAAACCGGAATATGGTATTTATACGACGATTATCGCAGGAATCATCATATCGATTTTTGGAGGATCTAAGTTCCAAATAGGCGGTCCTACAGGAGCTTTTGTGCCTATTCTATTAGGAATTGTGATTGCCTATGGCTACGAGGATTTATTATTAGCAGGCTTGCTTGCAGGAATCATGTTAGTAGTAATGGGGTTATTTAAAATCGGTACGCTCATTAAGTTTATCCCTCGACCTGTTACAATAGGTTTTACTTCTGGGATAGCAGTTATAATATTTACCGGTCAAATCTCCAATTTACTCGGCCTAACAAATATTGAAAAACACGAGCGTTTTATAGATAATATGTCGGAGATTGGTATTCACATAAATACATTCAATATTTACAGCTTGATTGTGGGCATTATTTGTTTGTTCTTTATAATTGGGACTCCCAAAGTATTGCCAAAAGTTCCAGGACCGATTATTGGTCTAATTGTCTCTACTATCGCAGCAAGTCTCTTTTTTCATGGAGAAGTTGCAACTATCGGCTCTGCATATGGCGGAATTACTAGCTCCCTTCCCGTACTACAATTTCCAGATATAACTTGGGAACGTGTGGAACGGCTCATTGCTCCCGCATTTGCCATTGCTATTTTAGGGGGAATTGAATCATTACTATCCGCAGTTGTTGCAGATTCGATGACAGGCACAAAACATAATAGTAATAAGGAATTGATAGGTCAAGGGCTTGCTAATATCATAACGCCTTTGTTTGGCGGGATACCGGCTACAGGAGCAATTGCTCGAACTGCTACAAATATTCAATCCGGTGCGACTTCTAGAACGTCAGGAGTTATTCACGGGCTTTTCGTCTTGCTTACACTCGTCCTGTTTGCACCGTTTGCTTCTCAAATTCCACTTGCGAGTATGGCACCCGTACTGATGATGGTTGCGTTCAATATGAGTGAACGAAAACCCTTTTATAAAATCTTAAAGATCAAAAACGGTGAATCTCTTGTTTTATTACTAACCTTTGTGTTTACTGTATTTACGAGTATCACCACAGCTGTTGTCGTTGGTTTAGCATTATCTATTATTCTATTCTTACAAAGAATGGTTAATACAGAAATTGTGACGAAGGTTTTACCTGACCATTCTAGCCCAAGACAAACTGTCCACCAAGGCGTTGTTCACACGGGGCATGATTGCCCGCAAATTGATATGTTTACGATCAATGGCCCACTATTTTTTGGGACTGCCGAGTTGTTTGAAACTCGTATCATGGAAACCATTCATTCCGATGCTACTGTACTAATTCTTCGAATGGGAGATGTTCCTTTTATCGATACAACTGCGGAGGAAAATTTACTTAGTGTGATGAAACACTTCCAAAGCAAAAATGGAATTATTTTAGTATCTGAGGCTTCACCAAGCTTACTAAATTCTTTCCAAAAGACGGATATTTATGACTTTATAGGTGAGCACCACTTTTTCTCAAGAACTGGTGAAGCAATCGACTTTGCACTAAATCTCATTAATCATGATTCCTGTATCGGTTGTACGCATTTTGCCTTTAAAGAATGCTCAAAACTTTCAAATCCTAAAGGAGCTCATTTGCATGACTAACAAACTCTATTATGAAAATCCCAACATCCAATCCTTTCAAGCCAAAGTAATAGAACAACAACATGATTATGTTGTACTTTCCGAGACTGCCTTCTACCCTACTGGAGGTGGTCAGCCACATGACCTTGGTTTTTTAAATGGTTTTGAAGTGACAAATGTAGAAGTAGTAGAAGGAGAAATAAGACATTTCCTTACTAAACCTTTACCTGAAAACACGACAGATGTAACTGGACAGATTGACTGGAAACGTCGTTTCGATCATATGCAGCAGCATGCAGGTCAGCATATTCTATCTGCAGCCTTTGAACAATTATTTGGGCTACAAACGATTAGCTTTCATTTAGGAACAGATACTGTCACGATAGACTTACATATTTCCGATGTGTCTGAAATGCAATTAGCTGAAGTTGAGCAGCTTGCAAACGAAATTATTTTGGAGAATCGTCCAATTGAAACAAAGTGGGTAACGGAAGAGGAATTACCCAATTATAATCTCCGAAAAGCGACATCTTTAAAAGAAAATATTAGACTCGTTATTATTCCTGACTTCGATTACAATGCATGTGGCGGAACTCATCCTGCATCTACCGGACAAGTAAGAGCCATTAAAATTCTTCAAACAGAAAAACAAAAAAAACTTGTGCGAGTAGAGTTCATTTGTGGAGAAAGAATCCTCACACATTTACATAGGAAGCACCAAGTACTAGTAAATTTAGTCAGCACATTAAGCACCCCTGAAAACAAAATAGTGGATGCAACGAAAAATATTTTAGTACAAAATAAATCCTTAGAAAAACAAATAGCAGACTTATCAAATTCCCTACTAGAAAACAAAGCACAAGAGTTAATAAAGAATGCCATTGGAACGAAGATCACTAGTACATTTGAACATAAATCCATGCAAGAGCTTCAAAAACTAGCTAAATTAGTAATCCAACAAACGCCAAAATCAATATGTGTCTTTGTCTCCAACAATCAGGACAAGTTACAAATAGTCGCTGCGAAAGGAGACGAAGTAGAGCAAAGTATGAAAGAGCTAATAGAACATGTCCTGCTTTATATCAACGGTAAAGGCGGTGGCAATGAGCGTATGGCTCAAGGCGGTGGAGAGAAAAATTTAACAAGTGAGCAATTACTCGAAAAGGCAATATCCTATATTCAGTAAGCACCGTTCCACAAATATCCTCCTGACATATACTAAGTTGATAACTTATGAAAGGAGGATTTAGCAATGAACCAATTTCCTTTTCAACAAGATCCACAAGACTTTCAAGGATTTCCTTCCATTGAGGGGCAACAACAATTTGGATCTCAACAGTTTCCAGGAGGTATGATGCCTCCGTTCGGACAACAGCAGTTTCCCGGGAATATGTTCCCTCCATTTGGAGGACAACAAGGACCATCATTCCCTCCTAGTTTTCCACCCGGTGGGCAACAACCAGGACCACCATCGCCACCGCGTTTTCCATCAGGCGGACAACAACAACAGGGAGCCCCAACTAGTCCCCCACCATCTTTCGTTCCACAAAGACAAAGTGTTGGAGTATTCGCTGTAGATCCGGGTGCAATTCGAGGATGCTTGTTCCGCTATACGTATGTATGGTTGAATAATGGTAATGCGTTTTGGTTTTACCCAACATTTGTCGGCAGAAGATCCACTTCTGGTTTTAGATGGAACGGATTCAGGTGGACTTTTTATGGAACAGATTTAGAGAGAATTTCCTCTTTTCAATGTTTTTAATAGGATAAATCTACCGAGCGTATTGCTCGGTTTTTTTTATTATTAGAAGTGTAGTAATTCGCATGCTACAAAATGCAATATTTACAAATGTTATGCCACAAAGTAGTATATACTTAACTAGCTAAATAAAATTCATTTACATTCAAAGGAGAGTTTCATCAATGAATCCACTTATTCATGAGCTTTTTCAAAAATCTCGTTTTTTATCACAAGAAGTTAATAATACATTAAAAGAGTATAATTTATTTGCTTCTCAGTGGTCGGTTCTCTACTGCATACAACGACATAAAGAAATGACATTGACTCAGATCTGGAAATACTTAAATGTAGAAGCACCCACTATTACAAGAACTGTAAACAGATTAGCCGAACTTGGCTGGATTGACATATGCTCCAGTAAAGATAAACGAGAGAAAATTGTAAAACTTTCCGAACAAGCATTACAACAGTTTCCAGCTATCAAAGCAGCTATGACGGAATTTGAGGATCGAATGGTCGATAGTTTGTCAGATGATGAAGAAGCTCAAATGCTCGAACTCTTACAAAAAATTAAATAAACGGGAGGATTATTCGTTTGAAGATCAAAGAGCCTATATGGACGAAAGCTTTTATAAGTTTGTTCACTACAAACTTTTCTATTTTCATTATTTTTTACGGACTCGTATCCGCACTCCCACTCTACGCCACAGATGTATTGTTGCGTTCAGACGAGGATGCCGGTTTATTAATGACAATCTTTTTAATATCTGCCATTATTACCCGACCTTTTTCCGGGAAAATTTTAGATCTATTTGGAAAACGAAAGATCCTATGGCTTACGTTGTTCCTGTATTTAATATGTACAGGCCTTTATTATTTTGTTGAACCTTTTGGGGCTTTATTGGTACTGCGGTTCATCCAAGGTATTTTCTTTAGTATTGCTACCACTGCAAGTGGTTCTATGGCTGCGGATAATATTCCGATCTCTAGGCGTGGAGCTGGATTAGGTTATTTTACTATGTCTACGAATTTAGCTGTTGTAATCGGTCCATTAGTTGCTTTGACCCTATTACAAAACTTCTCTTACGATGTCATGTTTATATCTTTAACTATTTTACTGATAGTAGGTGCCGCTTCGGCATTATTAATACCCTCAGATAAAAAATCAGGAACATCTTTGCCAAGGTCCAAATTTACATGGAATGATCTCTTTGAGAAAAAAGCTTTACCTATTGCATTAATCGCTAGTTTAGTTGCTTTTTCCTATGCCAGTGTACTTTCGTACCTATCTATTTACTCTCAAGAAAAAGGAGTTCTTCACTTAACCAGCAGCTTCTTTGCGGTGTTTGCCATAGTTATGTTAGCTTCAAGACCATTTACAGGTCGAATTTTCGACGAAAGAGGACCTAAATATATTGTTATTCCTGGTCTTGTTTCTTTCATGATTGGACTTTTATTGTTAGCCTTTATGGATTCACCTTTCCTTTTCCTACTTTCCGGTGCATTTATCGGACTAGGATATGGAGCAGTAGTTCCGAGTTTTCAAACACTAGCGATTCAGTCTGCAAAACATGAACGGAGTGGTTATGCCACTGCCACTTTCTTTACATTATTCGATACGGGTCTCGCAATAGGTTCTTACATCCTTGGACTTGTTGCCACCCAACTCGGCTATAAAAGTTTATATCTATTCTCTATTACTTTCCTTGTGATTGCGCTTGTTCTATTTATATTACGAGTAAAAAAAGTACAACTTCCTGATTAGTCGGGATATTGTACTTTTTTAAAAGAAAGCGAAAACGATAGAAACAAGTCTTGATCTTAAAGTTTCGGGAATCTTAATGCCTAGTTATTTTATTATTAACTTTTTCTTATTTCACGTATATATATGTCCTTAATTTGGTAATACTTGAACCAATACAGTATTTCAAGGAGGACAATTAGATGAAAAAGAAAATCGTAATTCCATTACTAATAGCGGCTATAGCATTAGGAGGGTGTAATTTCCCTTCTGCAGACGCTGATTTAAAAGAAGCAGTACAGGTTTCATTACTAAACACAGAAGGTAAAGAAGTAGGAAAAGCCACTTTGTCAGAGCATTCAAAAGGAGTGCATATATTATTAAAAGCAGAGGGTCTAACTCCTGGAATTAAAGCTATCCATTTTCATGAAAAGGCAAGCTGCGAAAAACCTACTTTTAAATCAGCTGGTGCTCACTTTAATCCAACTGGAAAAGAGCATGGTTTTGAAAACCCAAAAGGTTATCATTTAGGTGATTTACCAAACATTGAGGTAGGACAAGATGGTACAGTAGAGTTAGAAACAGTCTCTCCGGCAGTGGTTTTGGCCGCAGGGAAAAGCAATTCCTTATTAGATGCTGACGGAAGTGCGCTTATTATTCATGAAAATGCCGATGATTATAAAACGGATCCTTCTGGAAATTCTGGAGAACGAATTGTTTGTGGGGAAATTAGCAAGTAGTTTGGAGGTTGGACATGAGAAAAATAGGCTGGTTACTACTTTTTATTTTAGCTCTTTTCTTTACTAGACCGTTATGGGAAGAGTATACAGTGGAATACGTTAATCTTTCATTTCTAGAGCCGGTAGATGAATGGATTGATACACTGGAAGTAGAACAATATTGGGATGAAGCAAAAGCGTACTGGATGCAAATAAAAGATGAACCAGCCACCCATATTGCGTCAGATCAAAAAACACAAACTGGAACAGGCATAGAGTTAGACCAAATAAAAATAGGAATGAAAAAAAGTGAAATTGAGAAGATTCATGGTAGTGCTAAACGAGTTAGTCTAAATGAATATAATTTAGTATGGCATACATACCATGAAAATTACCGAAACTTCATGATGGTTTCCTATGATAATAACAACAGGGTAAACGCCATGTTTACCAATCAACCTTCTGAATCTTCCTTTCTAGGTTTACAAATGGATAGTACTAGGGAAGAGGTACTTACTCAATTAGATGAGCCTATTACGAAACTGAAAAAAGGTAATATCATCTATCTCCTACCTAATGCAGGTGAATATGATTTGTTTTTAATCGATAATAACTACGTAACATTTTTCTATGATCTGCATGAAAATAATACAATTACAGCCATTCAAGTAGTCGAAAAAATGGTTGAGAAAAATCACGAATCAACTTTCGGAAATCCATCGGACGAACTGAAAAAGGGATTTGAATTCCAACTTTTCGATCTCACCAATGCCGCTCGAGTAGTACATGGTCTTTCCGTTCTCTCTTACGATGAGAGTGTAAGCAATACCGCTCGAAATCATAGTGAGGATATGGCCATTCACAACTATTTTAGTCATGAAAACCTTGAGGGAAAATCTCCATTTAATCGATTGGAAGAAGATGGTTTGAGCTTTACGTATGCTGGAGAAAATCTAGCATATGGACAGACTAGTAGTATCTTTGCTCATGAAGGGTTGATGAATTCAATGGGACACCGGAAAAATATTCTAAGCGTGCATTATGAAAATCTTGGAGTTGGCACGGCTTTTGATGAAAAATCTACTCCTTACTACACAGAGAACTTCTTCACAAAATAAGAGGTTGTCCAAAAGTCAGTGCTTACTGATTTTTTGTGACAACCTCTTTTTTATATAGGATACGAAAGTATAAAATTTTGTGCCTTGAACTCAGATATCCTGGTCTTTTGAAGAATAAGACCTGCAATAATGATACTACTGATTTCCGTTTCAGGCGGACGCTTTCCACTTCAATCAATGTAATGTGTAGTACTCCATTCTAAAATAGTGCATATCCTATCGCTTAGATGATAATAGTAGTCAAAGTTAATATAATGATAAAATCATCTGCTTAATTAGGATGCTATTCTGTCATGAAGGATGAAGAACGGATAGGCAAATGCCATAAGATTACCGAAAAAAAGTGATATTGGTTGTGACGTCAGTCACAACCAATATCACTAAAAATTCACTCGGTAATCATATAGCAAAACGCCCTGTCCAAAGCCTATCGAAAACGATAGAAACAGGTTTTGACCTTCTGAGCGCTTGCGCTTTTCTTGTAAATCATTTGAAATGCTTTAAAGCCTCTCTCTTACTTAAAGCAGCAAGTGTATGACTTCCTACAAACTCTTGCACTACTTGCGGATGTGTTTTGGCGTACTCCCTCAGCACCCAACCAATTGATTTTTGAATAAAAAATTCCTTGGATGCTGAATGACGCTCGATCGTCGCAAATAATAGCTCTTCATTTGTTTTTCCCTTGTATTTTAACTGATGTAAAATAGCGGCTCTATTCGTCCACATATTCGATGCCTTTGCCCACTCTACCATCACAGCTTCTCCTTCTACTCTGTCAGCCATGACAATATCCCCTACTATCTTAGGTGCTATAGAATCTACGCTATCCCACCAAGACTTTGTTTCAATAAGAAGTTGACAGAAGGATAAATCCTCTACTGTTAATTGACTTTTATATTTGGCCAATAATTCAATTGCTATGTAGTGATATTCTCTTTCATCTAACTGGAACAAAGCCCACACTTCTTTTTGCATATCTACGTATTGAGGAAGTTCCATTTCTGTCGTCATCTGTTTAAAAAGCATTCGTCGTTCTGGTGTTTTAATACCGAGGAATGGAAAATGGTTTTTCATATATTTAGCCATGGGAATGGCATTTTCTTCATTTCGATGAGGCTCCAAATACCCTTTAACTTGTTTTATTGTCCAATCTTTTTTCATTTGAGATGAAAGCCTTTACTCGCTAAAAAATCAGCTATATGAGGTCTTCTTGGTTTCTCCAGAAATTCAGCCATTGACTTAGTCCAATTCGCTGTTTTTTGATTGGATCCACGACTTGTATAATAATTTTCCATTGTTCGATCGTACTCCGGCAAAAGCTTTTCATATTTGACACTATCATAGTTATTTTCATGTAATATTGCCGCCACTGGTAAACGAGGTTTCACTTCGTTTTGCTGATCTGGAATACCAAGAGTAATGGCGAATAAAGGAAAAACTCCTGTTGGCAACTCAAACAAATCGCTAATAGCGGCAGGTTCGTTACGTACTCCTCCGATATAACAAATACCAAATCCTTTAGCTTCTGCTGCAATGACTAAATTTTGTGCAAAAAGAGCTACATCTACAGCCCCTACTAACACATTTTCAGTTGTATCTATCTCAATCTCTGTCTGCTGTAATTTTCCCGCTACCTGTAAACGATGAAAATCAGCACATAATAATAATGCTGCTCCAGCTGTTTCAAATTGTATTGGATTTTTGGCTAATCTGCCTAATTCTTCTTTTTTCTGTTCATCAGTTACCCATATAACACTATATGCTTGTACAAAATGAGAACTAGCAGCATGTTGGGCAGTCTCCACAAGCTCGTAAACTTCCTCTTTTGTTAATGTATAATCTTTATACTTTCTGACAGACGAATGCTTTCTTAATAACTCTTGAACCAAAGTTAGAACCCTCTTTCAATTGGAATATTATTTTTAGTATAACCGAAAAAAGCGAAGTAGAGAGCTATAAACTCTTTACTTCGCTTCATTTATACTTGTAATTGGTTGTTTTCTTCTGATGTAAATGCTCGGGATCTTGTCAAAAATCGTTTTCCCTCCACACCTTCTAAAGAAAACATTCCACCACGACCAACCACTACATCGATGATAAGCTGCGTATGCTTCCAATAGTCAAATTGACTTTTATGCATATAAAATGGAACTTCCCCTATTTTTCCAAGAAGTACATCTTGATCACCAACGATTAAATCACCTTCTGGATAGCACATAGGAGAAGATCCATCGCAGCAACCTCCTGATTGATGAAACATAAGAGGTCCATGCTTACCTTTTAATAATTTAATGAGTTCTAGTGCAGCGTCTGTGGCAATTACGCGTTCAACCATCTACACTCACCCTTTCTATTATCCCGCATTAACGGGCAGTAAGACTCCCACATCAAGGCTTCGTCTAAGCACCAAGGCATAAGTGGGAGTTAACTGCCCTTAAAAGCCGAATGGTTCGGGCCAACAGGACGTTGGTCACTCAGGCATTGCCGCACGACGCGGCGTTATTTGCCTGAGTTCAATTTTTCAATCAGCGGGGGATGAAGAACCCCCCACTGATTGAAGTTTCACTTTTTCAGAAGAATCCTTGCTTATTTTCACTATAGCTGACAAGAAGGTTCTTAGTTTGTTGGTAGTGGTTAAGCATCATCAGATGATTTTCACGACCAATACCAGACATTTTGTATCCACCAAATGCTGCGTGCGCAGGATACTGGTGATAACAATTTGTCCATACTCGACCTGCTTGAATTTTACGTCCGAAACGATATGCTGTGTTCATATCACGTGTCCAAATACCAGACCCCAAACCGTATAATGTATCATTGGCAATTTCCAGTGCTTCTTCTTTTGTTTTAAATGTCGTTACCGAAACGACCGGCCCAAAAATCTCTTCTTGGAAAATACGCATTTTGTTATTTCCTTTGAAGACAGTTGGTTTAATATAATAACCTTCTGCTAGTTCTCCATCTAATTTGTTTTGCTCCCCGCCAATTAAACACTCTGCCCCTTCTTGCTTACCGATATCTAAGTAAGAAAGAATTTTCTCCATTTGTTCAGTGGAGGCTTGTGCTCCCATCATGACAGATGGATCTAATGGGTTTCCTATTTTAATAGCTTCTACACGTGCAATTACGCGTTCGATGAATTTATCATAGATAGACTCTTGAATTAGAACTCGTGACGGACAAGTACATACCTCTCCTTGGTTCAAGGCGAACATAACAAAACCTTCTACCGCTTTATCTAAAAATGCATCATCTTCGTCCATAATGTCTTCGAAGAAAATATTTGGCGATTTCCCTCCAAGCTCTAATGTTACAGGAATTAAGTTTTGAGAAGCATATTGCATGATTAAGCGACCAGTTGTCGTTTCACCCGTAAATGCAATTTTACTAATTCGAGGACTAGATGCTAAAGGTTTCCCAGCCTCTAACCCAAAACCATTTACAATATTCACAACTCCAGGAGGTAATAGATCCCCAATGAGTTCCATCAGCACCAAGATAGAGGCTGGTGTTTGTTCAGCTGGTTTCAAGACCACACAGTTCCCTGCCGCAAGTGCTGGTGCCAGCTTCCATACAGCCATTAGAATCGGGAAATTCCAAGGAATGATTTGTCCTACTACCCCAAGTGGTTCATGAAAATGGTAAGCAACTGTATCGTTGTCAATTTGACTTAAGCCGCCTTCTTGTGCACGAATGGCACCTGCAAAATAGCGGAAATGATCAATTGCGAGCGGAATATCGGCATTTAATGTTTCTCTAACAGCTTTTCCGTTATCCCAAGTTTCAGCCACTGCTATTAATTCCAAGTTTTCTTCTATTCTATTGGCAATTTTATTTAATATATTTGCTCTTTCCGCAACTGAAGTAGAACCCCATGCATCTTTAGCTGCATGCGCTGCATCTAACGCTAACTCAATATCCTCTGAAGTAGAACGAGCAACTTGTGTAAATACTTTACCTGTAATTGGTGTAATGTTTTCAAAGTATTGTCCTTTTACCGGGGGTGTCCACTCGCCATTAATATAGTTTTCATACTTGTCCTTAAATGAAACCTTCGAGCCTTCTGTATTCGGAAATGCATAAACCATTTTTATTTCCTCCCCTTCATATCTAATTAGCACATTCCATATCGTATGCTAGATTCGAACTATGTATGCGCTTTCAAAACTATTAAAATAAAAAATAGTCCCTACTTCATTTTGACAGATTATACTAAATATTTCAATAACGACGGTTGGTTATAAAAATAAAAACGGTTTGAATACATAAGTCATGTACCCAAACCACTTTCATAAAAGTTATTTACTTGTCTCTCTTCTTCATTCAACTCATATCCGAAAAGTGGAAAGGATTCAACGAAAGCTCCCCTACCTGCAATTATCTCTGCTCTACCATCTGAAATCTGATCCAATGTAGCAAAGTCTTCAAACAATCTAACCGGATCTAAAGTAATTTTTTTACTTAATATTTTGACTAGCTTTTCCATAGTGATTTCTTTTAATACGCTTCCATTGCATCCTGAACTTGTACTAATATTAACTCTAGTACATCTTGTATATTAGCTCCTACTGGACAATTTGGATTAGGATTTTCATGCATTTGGAAGAGTTCGCCATCCTCCACCACTTCAACCGCCGCTCTATACACGTCTAGTAAGGTAATGTCCTCTAGGTTCCTTACAAGAGTTGCGCCTGCAGGAACACGACGGATATCTACAAGACCAGCTTTTTTCAGTTTCCCCAGCACTCTACGTATAACAACAGGATTGGTATTTACGCTTTCTGCAATCCATTCGAATGTAGAAACAATATTTTGATTCAATAAAATTAGTGATAGTACATGTATCGCTACAGTAAATCGACTACTTATTTTCATATTATCCCACCTCCGATGTAACCATTACAATTACAACTGATTTATTCTGTCAACTAAGTTACTTTTTCTTTCGTTGCACATTAATTCCTTCTTTCTATATACAGAACTTTTCTATAAACTACATATATGAGTACTAGAAAGAGGTGATTAACATTGAGTGATTTTACGAGTGAAATGAAACCTGTCAAAAAGACTCCCCACAGAAGAACCCCTAAAAATGTAGTGTTTGTCCGTTTACTCATGATTGCCTTTGGTGCTATATTAATGTCTATTGGATTAGAGCTATTTTTGGTTCCTAACCAGATATTAGATGGTGGTGTTGTAGGTGTATCCATCATCCTATCCCACTTAACTGGGGTTCGTTTAGGGATTTTTATATTCACCCTGAACATTCCTTTCTTTTTCCTCGGATATAAACAAATTGGAAAAACCTTTGCTTTATCCACATTATTCGGCATTACAATACTATCGATTTGCACTTCTTTTCTACATAATATTGATGCTGTTACTCCTGATTTACTACTTGCTACTGTATTCGGCGGTATCGTACTAGGTACAGGTGTTGGTCTAGTTATTCGTTATGGTGGGTCCCTAGATGGTTCAGAAATACTTGCCATTTTGTTCAACAAGGCTACTCCGTTTTCAGTTGGGGAAATCATCATGATTATAAACCTCGTCATCTTCACAATTGCAGGTTTTGTATTTACTTGGGAACAAGCTATGTATTCATTTTTAGCGTATTTTATCGCCTTTAAAACGATCGATATTGTGATTCAAGGATTAGATGAGTCAAAGTCAGTCTATATCATTAGTGAAAATATAGAAGACATTGGTGACGCTATTATGGACCGGTTGGGGCGCGGAGTGACTTATTTACACGGGGAAGGTGCATATACGGGAGAAAACAAAAAAATTATCTTTACAGTCATTACACGATTAGAAGAAGCAAAACTAAAATCTATTGTGGAAGAAATAGACACCCAGGCCTTTTTAGCAGTAGGCAACATCGCCGAGGTTCGAGGCGGACGCTTTAAAAAGAAAGATATACATTAATTCTACTAATGAGAAAAACCGGGCAAAAAGACGCCCAGTCCTCTAGGATCTAAACCTGTTTCTACTGTTTTCGAAGGGCTTTGTACAGATTTATTGCTATGTAATTACCATTTGATTTTTTAAAGATGCCGGTCGTGACTGAAGTCACGACCAGCATCTTTTTTTCTCGGTAATCTTATGGCTATTAACTGTCCGTCGCCCTTCTACAGCTTTTAGAAACGGGTTAGTTCATTTTTGGGGTAACTAGAGAAAAGATACTATCCTAATAATTGAGGAGGCCCACGAAGATGCAATTTCGTTCGCTATTTCGCTTCTTTATTGGGTAGACACTTACTATTTTTCCTTATTTCCACTAGTAAAAAAGGAAATCTACTATCTTCATCCTTCCTTACACAATTTCATTCCTACATTCAACAGACGGTTTTATCCCCACATTAACTCCTACTACTCTTCTTATCTAAGCGAGAGTTTATGCAATATCCCCTAGTTTAGTACTACTCATTTAATTGATTGGAGTGAAAGTGGGACTCTGTGGGAACAGCACGAGCTGAAAGTGTTCATGCTGTATTTTTATATACTTTCTTATCTTTTGAAAAAATCCGGCATAAAGACGCCCAGTCCTTTACGTTTAAAACCTGTTTCTATAGTTTTCAAATGGCCTTGGACAGACATTTTGCTATATTATTACCGGCTTCCCTTTTTCAGATAACCTTATGGCGTTTGTCTATCCGTCACCCTTCTGCAACTCTTAGAAACAGGTTAGTGCGTTTCTGGATAACTAGAGAAAAGATCCTTTCCTATTCGTAGAGTAAGCTCACGAAGATGAAATTTCGTTCGCTATTTCGCTTCTTTATTTAGTAGACACTTACTATTTCTCTTTATTTCCACTAGTAAGAAAGGGAATCTACTTTCTTCATCCTTCCTTACAGAATTGTAGCCCTAATTCTATAGACGGATGAGATATCACAAACGACGCGTTAGCGACGGTGATAGCTCATCACTCTCCCCACGGAGACCAACAGGATGTTGGTCACTAAGGCGTCGCCACTCGAGGTGGCCCTCTTAGCCTTTGTACTCCGCCTGAAACGGAAACCAGCAGTATCATTGTATAAATCTTAGATTCAATAATTTCCTAAATAACGAAAAAGTCGACTCCATTATGGAGTCGACTTTTTTATACTAATGCTATTTCTTTATCCAGCATTGTTCCGTTGCTTGCTAAGTTCGTATGGAATGAAAATGCTTTTTCTAGGACATGTGGAGTTTGTCCGCCTCTAGTTAATGCTTCTGCATAATAATCACGTAATTGCTTTTTGTACAATGGATGTACACAGTTTTCAATGATTAGTTCTGCACGTTCTCTAGGTGCTAAACCACGAAGATCCGCATAGCCCTGCTCTGTTACGACTACATCCACATCATGTTCCGAGTGATCCACATGAGCTACGAATGGAACTATACTAGAGATGTTACCACCTTTAGCAATGGATTTCGTTACAAAAATTGCTATTCTAGAGTTGCGAGCGAAATCCCCTGAACCGCCAATTCCGTTCATCATTTTAGTACCAGATACATGTGTCGAGTTAACATTTCCATAAATATCAAACTCTAGGGCTGTGTTAATAGAAATTAGTCCTAAACGACGAATGATCTCTGGATGATTTGTAATTTCTTGTGGTCTTAACACTAATTTATCTCGGTATTGTTCAAAGTTACCATACACTTTGTCCATCATTTCTTGTGAAAGTGTGATAGAGCATGCAGAAGCAAAGTTTACTTTACCAGCATCTATTAGTTCAAATACAGAGTCTTGAAGCACTTCAGAGTATACTTGTAGGTCTTTAAATTCTGAGTTAATCATGCCACCAAGCACTGCATTCGCAACTGAACCTATACCCGATTGAAGTGGAGCTAGTTTGTTAGTTAATCTACCAGCGCTCACTTCTTGACGAAGGAACGTGATTAAATGCTGTGCCATTTCCTCTGTTTCATCATCGGGTGGAACAATTGGAGATGGTGAGTCCGAGGAGTTAGTAAATACGATTCCTTTTACTTTGGATGCATCAAAAGGGATACCTCTTTGACCAATACGATCGTCAACACTCATTAATGGAATCGGCTGTCTGCTACCTTGCGCAGCAGGCTCATATATATCATGAATGCCTTCTAATAGTTCAGAATGCTCTACGTTAATTTCTATAATTATATTCTTTGCTTGCGAGATGAAGGTTGTGGAATTACCTACAGAAGTCGTAGGAATAATCATCCCATCGGCAGTGATTGAAATCGCTTCCACAATTGCGAAGTCAATAATTGGTAATACACCCGAACGAATTAACTCCGACGTGTGAGACAAATGCTGATCGACAAATAAATGATCTCCTGCATTAATATGCTTACGCATTGACGCATCTGCTTGGAATGGTAAACGTTTGTGTACAATTCCTGCTTCAGATAATAATTTATCAATATCAGACCCTAAGGAAGCACCTGTAAAAATATTCACCTTAAAAGATTCATGTTCTGCTCTTTCTACCAATGCTAATGGAACCGCTTTCGCATCACCTGCACGTGTAAAACCACTTAAACCCAATGTCATACCATGTTGAATCCATGAGGCAGCTTCTTCTGCTCCTACTACCAAATTATGTAAACTAGTATCTTTAATACGATCTAAATTATTACACATATAAGTATCCTCCTCAAAAAGTACATTTAAATTATTTTACCGTCTTTTGTCACAATTTTGTTGAAATTTGTTGAGGGCACCTTTTAATTGCGCCAAGCAGAATATATATATACTAGGACAGCATAAATTATTTTATAGATTTTATTACTAGCTTTATTACTTAAATTACATATAAAAAACGCTTGAATGTCGGAGTAATTACCCCTTTCAAGCGTTTTATATTAAAATCCTAATAGTTTTCGAAAATAACTAGCATAAGACTGACTGACAGATATTTTTTCTCCATTTAGCATTGCTAATACAAAAGTAGAATGTGTGTCTGGGAATATCTCTTTAATTTGATGCACATTGACGATAAAAGAACGATGACAGCGGATGAACATTTCCCGCGGTAGTATATACTCAAAGTCTTGAAGAGAGCTAGTATGTGTCCCTTTGAAAGACTTGGTAACAATATGAGTTTTACGATCTTTTGCCTCCAGATAAATTACATCAGAAAAGGGGATGGGAATCCACCCATCCTGTGTCTTTACAGTAATCACCGATTTGCCATCTGTAAATGCCGGGTAGATAGCTAGCACACAGCCCTCTAATTCACCTTGATGCAAAAAAGGGACTGCCATCCCATGATACGGGACACCAAAAACCTCTCGATTGATAAATTCCGATACCTTTTGTCTACTTTGCAGTGCTTTATAAGCTAAAGTCTCCTCTTTTAACAAATCCCCTGGAGTAATTTTCAAATCAATCCGCTTACTTGGTCGATAATAAATATACTTTTCCGTATCAGTGACAGCGATAGACACTTCATCTGAAAATAGTTCTCCAACAACATCTAATAAGGAAACTATGGATAAATCCTTCACCCCTCCACCTCCTTCCCCGGTTAACCTAATCGCAAACTACTATTTCGCGTGTAAATTGTTGTTTTTTCGTTATACAGCGGTCTGTAATTCGTAAACCTACCGTATCTAGTCGGTCATCCATTGATTCGATCGTAACGATAACTACTTTTTTAGCAATTCTACGAGCATGCTTTAAAATAGTAAATTGCTCCTCCCAGGATGAATGTGTATACAAATTATAAGGCAAGTCTATAATCGCTACATCATATGTCTCATCTATATCTTCAATGGCACTCTTTCGAACATCTCCAGTTAATCCAAAGTAGGCAATATTTTCTCTGGATCCCTCACATACAAGTGGGTTAATATCTCTTCCCACAATATCTATACCCATAGATAATGCTTCCACAAGTACTGTTCCAATTCCGCAGCAAGGATCTATAGCTTGAACACCTTTCGGATGAGGAACTGCAATATTTGCCACCGCTCTAGCTACTCTTGTGCTTAGGGCAGTAGAATACTCTCGCGGTTTCTTTATATGATTAAACCAAATAGGTTCACTTTTCGTATATAACCCAAAATACCAACGCCCTCCAAAAGGGACTACTGCAAATAATTGATCAGGATGATGTAAATCGAAATCGCCTTGCATGTCACTTCCAATAGCTCTTTCTATTTGAAGTCTTTCCGCATTCTCAATTTTATCAATGCCTTGTCGGTCATTAATTTTCAAGAAAATTACTTTATTTGTTTCTTCCTCCGAACCAAAGCTTGGAGCTTGAGTAATAATTTCTTCTACTGTGTCGCCTTCTGCTAAAATCTCTAATCTCCCTTTCATAAAAGGACTTCTACTAGGATCTATTTTTACAGTACTCTTTAATATTTTCGCTTCTGTATCTATATCAAAAAAAGACCGCATCTCTAGATGACATAGTGAGCGTTCGTCCTCGTTATATGCGTATGTATAAATAAATGCCGATTGTCGGCTGTTGTTTATCAATGTATTCCCTCCAATAATACCTCTATTATATCATGTGTTTCTTTTCAAATCATTTTTGCAAGAAGTGGATAGAATGCAGAATTTATTAGAAATAAAAAAGAGACCTATAGTATTAACTAGAGGCCGGTTTGATGTATTGGGAATTACTCATTTTATATTGCTTTCTAGTTTCTTAATAATACGAAAGAATAGTTCATTTACAGGTGTTTTAATCTGTATTTTTTGCCCTAGGTCTATCACTTTCTGGGAGAACATTGGCAGTTCTGTAAGTGATCATGATTATGCTCCTTACTGTAAATATTTATATATCTCATTTCCAATTTGAGAAAGAATTCGTTTTGACAGTAAATCATCTTCATCCTTTGATAGAACCGTTGCAATAAACTTCCGATTGCCAACATAAAAAATTCCAATATCATGACGAGTTCCCGGAATCCAACCAGTCTTATTAGCTAACTCCCATGGCGTCATTCCATGATCAAAGTCAGAATATGGTGATGGCAATTTCTCTGGCAAACAATCGCGTACTTGTTGTTTTTTCATCACATCAACCATTTGAACGCTTGCTGTACCATTCACTAAATCTCCTGTAGCCATCTTATGTAAAAGTATAGCTATGTCCCCTGCAGCTATACGATTAGCCCCCTTCGGATTGGGGGTACTCAACATAAGCTTGTTATAAAAAGTACTATATACCATGCCAGCTTCGTTCATTGTAGTTCGGATATTCTCTACTCCTACAAGATCAATTAATAGATTCGTAGCCGTATTATCACTTTGAATAATCATTAGCATAATGATGTCTTGAAGTGGTAGAGAGGACCCAGGAGTAAAATGTTGAAGTACACCCGAGCCTCCTACGTAATCTTTTTCATCGAGAATGATTAAATCGGTTAAAGTCAGGTCACCCCGTTCCACTGCACTATAAACCGAGGCCATGATAGGTACCTTAATCACACTTGCCGCATAAAAAAGCTCCTGTTCGTTATGCTCCCATTTATCCCCTGAATCTAAATCCTCTAAAACAATGCCCCAAATCCCTTTTGACGGTGCTATCAATTGTTGAACCTTGTTCACAAGTTCCTTCAATATTCATTCCCCCTATAGTAAAACCATTTGTTTATAATAGGATACAGTATTTTTTTGAATATTACATTAACTAAAACTATATGAAACCGTTCATAGAATTATTATGATAAGACCACCGTTAAAAATATTCTACCGACGGAATAGTAAATTTTATATGTTATAGTAGAAGAACAATTGAATAATGTGTAGATTTAGGTGTTCTTTTACGAACGTAAATGAACTTAAAAGGGAAGTCGATGAAAATCCGACGCTGTCCCGCAACTGTAAATGGGAGCAATTCTACTATATCCACTGTAAGTTATTATGGGAAGGATAGAAACGCTACGATCATGAGCCAGGAGACCTGCCTATTTCAAGTACACACCAAAACCCTACGCGGATAGGAGGTGTTAAGTACAGCTATGAACAAGCAAATGCTTGAAAATTGCTGTCGTACGAAAAAATGCAATGAAGCCCCTGGAGAAATTAACTCTTTTTCAGTGTGGATTTTATTACGTTTCAAACGTCCCGACAACAACCAATCATACCTACTAGCATCTTCTTTTTAAAAAGAGGATGCTTTTTTATGTGGAAGAAAGGAACTTGGAAATGACTATTGGCACGAAAGAAGATTATATAAATAGATTTAAACATGTATTGATGACCAATCATATTGGAAGCTCATCCATCTCACTTGATTTGATAATGGAAGCCTTCGGAAAAGAAATAGATACTATCTCCGAAAAACATGAACAAGATAAAACTATATATGCACTCAATTTACAAAAAGCATATAAACAAATTAAAAGTGAAATTTCAGGAATTATAGAAGATTAAATAAAAAAGTGAACCGATTTTATATTGCATCGGTTCACTTTTGTGTTTTATAGGTCTTGATAATCCCTCTGATATTTACCGCCGTCTTTTACTTCTGAATGATATAGAGCTTTTAAAGCAAAGCTTTTCTCTAAATCGTGCTCCTTCATAACCTCTTTTAGACGTTTGCTTAAATCTGGGCTATATTTTACTAGTTCTTCCATTTTAGATTTCGAATATTGCATGATTTGTACCCTCTTTCTACGTTGTTTTAGTCTACCTAGTATAACACCGATACAGGTCATTTCGCCGTAATTTGCTATAATTAAGTTCAGAGGTGACACCATGCACAAAACCATTGGAATTCTTGCACATGTAGATGCTGGCAAAACTACCTTTTCGGAGCAGCTACTTTATCATTCAAATACTATTAGACAAAGAGGACGAGTCGACCACCAAGACTCATTTCTCGATAGTCATACGATAGAAAAAAACAGAGGAATTACCATCTTTGCTGATCAAGGAATCTTTTCCTACAATAATTCAACTTATTATATTATCGATACTCCAGGGCATGTTGACTTTTCTCCAGAAATGGAGCGGGCTATTCAAGTAATGGACTACGCCATCATCATTATCAGTGCAGTAGACGGGATAGAAGGGCATACAGAAACTGTTTGGCAATTACTACGAAAACACCAAGTTCCAACCTTTTTCTTTATCAATAAAATCGATTATGAAGGAACTGATCCAACAAGTATTCTTGCTGAATTACGCACCACCTTATCAGAGGATGTATGCAATATAACCAATACTTTTGACGAAGAACTAATTGAATTTATTGCGGAGCGTGATGAAGCCCTTCTAGAAACATATATGGATAGCGGATTCGATAAGGACATATGGACACAAGCACTTCAGCGCATGATAAAGGAAAATAAAATCTTCCCTAGTGCGAGTGGATCAGCATTGAAGGATATAGGAATAGTAGAATTTCTGGACAAGCTAGATTTATTAACCACCACCTCTTATCAATCAGATGAGGCATTTGCAGCGCAGGTGTATAAAATTCGGCACGACGAAAGTGGTAACCGTGTGACCTTTTTGAAACTAGTAAATGGAACTTTAAAAGTTCGCGATAGTGTTACCTACAACGACCAAACGGAAAAAATAACTCAGATCCGCTTGTATAGCGGCAACAAGTTTAAAACCGCAGATAAGGCTTCAGCTGGTGAGCTCGTTGCTGTGACGGGATTAACGAATGCTTCCATTGGCGATGGAATCGGAGTTATTTCCCGGAAAATAGAGTTCGATATGATTCCTACGTTAAAGTCCAATGTTCTTTTTGAAGATTCTATCCATGTAAAGGAAGTATTGCGTTATTTTAAACTATTAGATGCAGAAGATCCCTCATTACGTGTATTTTGGGATGAATATTTTCAAGAAATACATGTCCATGTAATGGGAGTTATCCAGCTAGAAGTTCTTGAACAAATTGTTCTGGAGCGCTTTAGTTTTCACGTGTCTTTTGGTGAGCCTAAAATTCTCTATAAAGAAACTATTGACAACTCCGTTCGTGGTTATGGTCATTTTGAACCTTTAAGACATTACGCAGAAGTGCATTTATTAATCGAGCCTGCTGCAAGAAGTAGCGGGATTACATTTGAAAATAGATGCCATGCGAATGATCTGTCCATTGGCAATCAAAACTTAGTTCGGCATCACCTATTTGAAAGAGATCATCACGGTATACTAACAGGTTCCGCCTTAACTGATATGAAAATTACTTTGCTCACAGGTCGCGGACATAATGAACATACGCATGGCGGTGATTTTAGAGAAGCAACGTACCGTGCACTTCGTCAAGGATTAGAAAAAGCAGATAATGTCCTACTCGAGCCATTTTACGACTTTTCGATTAAAGTACATATGGACTTAATTGGTCGTGTATTATCCGATATTCAACAAGCAGCAGGTACCTTTGAACCTCCAGAAAACATTGGAGATAAAGTTATCATAAAAGGAAGAGTACCAGTGGCGACATTTATGAATTACAGCACGACTTTTGCATCCTTCACACACGGCAAAGGCTCTCTTAGCTTAGTTTTTGGTGGATACAATCGCTGTCATAATACGGAGGAAGTTATCGAAAAGCTTGCCTATAATAAAGAAGCAGACCCTGAATATTCGTCCACATCTATTTTTTGTGCTAAAGGAAAAGGATATCCCGTCTATTGGGATGAAGCGGAAGCAGCTATGCACTGTCTATAAACCTACTGGCGGTCATAAGATCGATACTTGCGCTCGAGAGGTACTTACTTGCTCTTTGATTGTATTTACTTGCGGAACGGGTTATTTTTCCAAACTATTGTACACATGAATACAAAAGCACTCCGCAGCAGCGGAGTGCTTTACTTATTCCAATCGGAAAACTAAAAACCGTTCATTATTATTTTCTTCATATAAACCTGGAAGACGAATCTCCTTCCATAATTCAAACACTGTTTGAGCTTCAAGAAAGTGACTATATTCCGAGGTTGGATAATAGAGAATGACATCTACAGAACGAGGATAATCTTCAACTGATCGAAGGATATTGTCTATAACCTTTTGAAAAATATGTAGCGAAAACGGATTAAAAAAATAAAACCGATTGTCTTCTTTTTCTATGTTATACCCTTCAGCAAATAAATGTTCAAACTGAATCGTAGCTCTTGAGCTTTTGGCACGCTCCATATAACTAGCTAGGTTCTCCATTGACTCTTGATAAAGTTGGCCATTCATTTCTACCCCAACTGCTGAGGCATGCAAATGGTGATATACGTAAAAAGGAAATCTCCCCTTGCCACATCCAAAATCCACAAAACAATCGGTTGTTCTCCATTCGTACGCATCAAAAAGAATCTCCAAAGCTGCATATGGCGTTGCTTCATACCGATTATAATGAGACGATTGATGCTGCCACTCTCTTATACCTTCCGTCTTAATGCGTAATAATCTGTCATGATCTTGTTCTTTCACACGTTACCCCCTAACTCACTCTACTCCAAACATATGCTGTTGCACCCACGCATCTGTTTTCCCTATTTCGCTCTCCACGTCTTTTAAAAAGTTAACCGTATAAGGTTCACCTTTCACAACAGCTGTAGGTAAAAAGCTAGGATTTTCTAGAGTCACTACTTGTTCACCATTAATATTTTTCTTTAATAATTCTATTTTAGCAATCCCGCCAATATTAGTATACTCGTCTTTTTGACCGGAGAAAAAATTTCCTAACGAATAAAACACATGCGTTCGACGACCACTTTCTGACAAAATTAGTTCATATGGTTGAATAACATGAGGGTGATGACCGTATATAATATCGGCACCAGCGTCTGCAATCGAACGAGCAAGTTGTTTCTGCGTATCATTTGCCTCCAGGTTATACTCCGTACCCCAATGGATGCTGACAACAACAAAGTCTACTTTTGTCTTTAAATCCTTTATTTCCTTTACAATTCGAGTCTCATCTATACGATTAACTAAATAATCCTTCCCTACCGGAGTTTCATGAGCATTTGTCCCATATGTATACCCTAGAAGTCCAAGCGACCCATTGTCCACTTGGAATATACGATCTACCTGTTTATCCTCAACTGATTTGTAAGCACCGAAATATGGAATTTCTGCCTTTTCCATCTGTTGAATTGCTTCTAGAAGACCCTTTTCTCCTTGGTCAAGTGTATGATTATTCGCTATCGAAAGAATGTCTACTCCCAAATCCTTTAAGTCCTTAATAATATGTGGAGGACTAGAAAAGTTCGGATATCCAGACACTTTAATAATCCGACCTGAGGGTATGGATTCCTGATTGGCTATTAACAAATCGATGGATTCTAACTCTTCCTGGACAGGAGAAAAAGAAGGAATAAAACTCGTATAATTGTAAAGTGGTAGATGTAGCAATACATCTCCAATCATTGCAATCTCTATCTTTTCTTCCTCATAATTCATATAAAATGTCGAAAATTGTTTCCCGTGGAACTCTTCGTTAAATAGAGTTGGTTCCTCTTCCTCTACTTGTAGATTAAAATATAGCATAACTGAAATAGCAGCGACTAAGAAAGAAGCAAAAGCTTTGATAAATACCACCTCCATTCCAATCATTTACTTCCATCACGTTACTTATACAAAAAATCTTTATATATACGTATATGAATTATTGCCTCCCTATATGGCTAATATCCTAAAATCATGGAGTCAACACGAATAATCACTTAACAAAAAATAGAAAAGAAGTTATGAGTGCGGCTGCTCATACTTTTTTCTATTGCAAGTGAAATGAAAATTTTCATTAAAACCATTTGAAAAAAATTAGACTGTTCAAATTAATATATTGCTAGTTGTAATTTATTGGATTTATTGAGTTTTATTAGATTTCATTTCTCGTCATCCCAACGATCTATTGTTTTCATAATTTTCTTTCATTTAACTGTTATTATATGAAAATACTTAATTGCTTTCATTATAATAAAATAACAGAGTAAAAAAGAAAAACATTCGCTAAGTCTGTTTTTCTTTTTTGATACTATTTTTATTCAATAAAAACACATACAAAAAAGCACCTGCTCCTAATAAGCGTAATCCTGAGCTAATGTACATAGACATATTCATACCGATAACATCCAAAAGCCAGATCCCAATTTGAGGTGCAACGAAAGCGACGAAAGCAAGGAGCACGTTATACGTTGTAATACCGTACGTACGATATCTCTCAGGGGATTGCTCCAGCAGTAAGTTAAATAATAGTAGAACTGTACCAGATACGAAAAATCCTGAAGTTGTTTGGATTAGAGTTAAATAGTATAGGTTTGTGGATAGGACTGTTAAAAACGGAGTGGTCGACATTCCAATTGCCGTCCATATAAAGACTTGCATATTAGAATACTTATCGGCCCATTTCTTCCATAATGGAAACGTTAGAAACTGCATAAGCATACTTCCAACAGCGAACATACTAATCCAAAAAATGGTTGCTCCTGCTATTCGGATATTGTAAATATTAAACAAGCCCCAAGCCATCTGCCAACCAAAGTTAAATAATAGAGCTGCTGCCAAAAACCAAACATAGCTAGAATGTTTAAAAATGCTCCAGTCCATTGACTTCTTTTTTATTTGCTCATCGGATGTTTCAACAACATCTTCTTTTTGCTTTAATAGGTAAAACACTTCTAGTAATCCGAATCCAAACGCTAGTACAAACAGAATTTGATACGCAATAATGCTTTCTGTGGCATCTTTCATGAATATCCCAATACATAACGTTGATATAAGTCCAACCAACGTTAATAAGCGATTCCGATCACTAAAAAATTGCCCTCTTCTCGATTCATCGATCATTCCACTTATCAATGTTTGCCAACCTACATTAGCGATTGTGTTCGGAACACTGATAAAAGCAATAATTCCCAGGAAAGCCCAAGACTGAAACGAATCAGAAGGTAAATAAACAACAAATACAATAAGCAAAAACATTAACCGCGCAAGTAAAGCAGACATCGCCACAAGCTTCTTTTGTGCGCTGGCACGATTAAGTAAGATTGCTGCTGGTATAGTCATTAACAGTGCTACTAATGGAGGTAAAGAGCTAATTAGCCCTACCTGATAATTAGTAGCCCCTAATATGGTAATAGCAAAAACGGGGAAAAAGTTATTGGAAAAGTTGAGTGCTATAGTAGATGCCATTCCATGGTAAATACTAATCTTTTCATTATACGGTCTCAAGTTCTGTCAGCCCAATCAATTTTTATTAGAGGATATGCTAGAATTATATACTTGCTAAAACAGAAAACAAGTACTTCGAGACACAAAATTTAGGGACAAAATGAGGCCTATATTATTTACAATTGGCTCGAAAAGAGTATAATGTGTTAGTAATGCAAAGAACGCCATTGTGTATTATTTTGATTGCAGACAAGTTTTGCAAAATATATAAATAAGCTTCACTTTATTTGAGAAAATGGGGTGGTATCAAAAATGAATCAAGAACAACAACTGACGCTTGTTGAACATTTAACGGAGCTTCGAAAAAGACTAATAATTGTTGCATCGACATTTATCCTCTCCCTTGCTTTAGGATTTTGGTTAGCTCCAAAAACGCTGATATTTTTAAAACAGCAACCAACAGCTATGAATGTAGAATGGAATGTCTTCGGTTATACTGATGGTTTAATGATCTACGTTAAATGCGCATTAATATTAGCCATTTTAATCACTCTACCGATTGCATTGCATCAGGTATGGCTATTCGTCAGACCAGGCTTAAAAGAGAATGAGGTAAAAGGTACAGGCTATTACATCCCGATATCATTTCTTCTTTTTTTGCTCGGTATTAGTTTTAGTTATTACATACTTTTCCCTCTTATGCTGAATTTCATGTCGAATATCAATGAATCGATTGGGGCTTTGGAAACATACGGGATGAAACAGTACTTTACTTTTATGTTTAACCTAGTTATTCCAGTTGGAGTCGTATTTGAACTTCCTGTAATTATATTATTCCTAACAAAATTGGGTATAGTAACTCCAGATCGATTAAGAAAAATGAGAAAAGTATCTTATTTTGTACTAGTAGTAGTGGGAGTTTCCATTACTCCACCAGACTTTATCTCTGACATTATCATTATCATTCCGTTATTATTGCTATTTGAAATAAGTATTCTTGTTTCCAGCTGGTCTTATAAAAAACAACTTGCAAAACAAGCGCTTGAGGAAAAAATCTTAGAGCAATAGTTTAATGCACCCTTGCCACTGAAAATTTATAGATCATAATTAAAGAGGAGGAACTACCATGCCAAACATTGGAGTACCAGGATTAATCATTATTTTAATAATCGCCTTAATCGTCTTCGGACCATCAAAATTACCACAATTAGGTAAAGCTGTCGGTCAAACTTTAAAAGAATTTAAAAATTCCACTAAAGATATCGTAGATGATGTTACGCAAGAGTTTAAATTAGACGACAAAGATACAGACACTAAAAAGAAAGCTTAACTGGTAAAGTGAAGGCACCCATAAAAAACCAACTATTCTCGAATAGTTGGTTTTTTTGATTCATTAAAGTGTAGTCGAAATAGGATTTGCTGCTGGTTTTCCAAAATAATACCCTTGAAATAACTTATAGCCAATTTCTTTCAACCACTCAAAGTCTTCTCTCTCCTCTATTCCTTCAGCTAAAGGAATAGATCCAATTTCTACTGCCATTTCTAAAAATTTTCGTGCAACTGCTTGTTTCTTAATATCATTTGATACGCCCTGAACGTACTGCATATCTAGCTTCATATAGTTTGGTTTTATATCCGCTAGCATTTCCAACGTACTATAACCTTCACCTACATCATCAAGAGCGTACTCAAACCCTTTTTCTTTATAAAACGTCAGGATTCTTTTTAAATGCTCGATGTCTTCTACTTGTTCTGTTTCTACCACTTCAAATACTAATTGTGTTGGATTTATACCTAGTTCTTCTGCTAGGGCAGTGGTAGACTTTAAACAAAATTCAGGTGAATAGATAGATGTAGGTATGAAGTTGATGAACACTTTCTTTTCTTTTATGACAGCAGCATGTTTTACCGCTGTCATCCGACATGCTCTATCCAATGCGTATAGTCTTCCCCTTGCCCTGGCAGCGGAAAATATTTCATTTGGATAAATCATCGAACCATCTTCCTTTGGAAATCTAGCTAATAGTTCATAAGCAAAGACTTGTTCCTCCACGTTTACAATTGGTTGGTAATGACAAATCATTAATTGTTTTTGAATGACTTCATCAATCCATTGTACATCTAAAACTTCCCTTATTTTTGTGATAGGCTGCCATGTTTGTTTCGAAATTCTGAATAAGACTTGGGAAGTATCCATATGATCTTGGCAGAAGTCTATAAAATCCCTCACATCATTCTCTTTAATAACAAATGTTGTCTCTTTTGCTTCTACTAATATGTTGCGACGTTTTAAATGCTCCAATATATCCTCTAGCATTGGAATATTGGAATTTCCTTCTACTTTGACTTCAAATTTCAATTCATTGACTCGGCAATTATTACACTCCAAATTCTATCTCTCCTTTTAGCATTTAGTAGCTACAAATCTAAAAATCCCCTGTTCGGCACAATGCTTCACAGGGGATAAGCTATTTATAGATTTTTGAAAAATACTCGTATGACATCTGCTCCACCTATAAAGGTCCCCAACGATCCAAACAAGTTTGTTAATACAACGACAAGTAAAACCCTCGTTACTTTGTTTCTCCAAAATCCTTTAATCGTAAAGACATCTTCTGATAAACTTTCAAAATCTGCTATCGTTGGACGTTTAATATACGCCTGGGCAAGTCCAGAAAACCAACCAGATGCCAAAATAGGGTGAAGCGCTGTAACTGGGGCCGTGACAAATGCTGCTAGAATCGCTAATGGGTGTCCTAATGCAACTGCCGCTCCAACCGCAGCCATCGAACCAGTCCAAAGGATCCAGCTTAGTGCCTGGTCAAAACCTGCAGAGGGATTCGTAATGAATGTAATCACGATTAATGCCACAATCAGAATTGGAATAGCCCAACCAATTATTTTAGGAATAACTGATTTAGGTGGTATCTCTGATAACTTAGCTAAATCCTGCTCCTTATGAATTTCCTTTGTAATACCAGGTACATGGGCAGCACCTAAAACTGCTACTATTTTTTGCCCTGGCGCTTCCTTAATTTTTTGAGCTAAATACTGATCACGCTCATCGATTAATGGCGTTTTTAGCTTTGGAAAGGATGCTGTAAACTCTGCTAAAACGGCATTTAAAGTATCCTTGGACTTCATATTCTCCATTTCTTCCTCTGTAATAGTATCCTTACTGAAAATACTAAAGAAAACAGAAGCAAGTAATTGTGATTTCCCCTTCAATCCAAGATTATGCCATATACGTGAAAAAGTAGTTTGGATATTACGGTCGGCTAAAACTATTTCTGCGCCATTCTCATTCGCACTTGCAATTCCTTGTATCATTTCTTGACCAGGCTTAATATCAAACTGTTTAGCCATACGATTTTGGAAAGAAGAAATTGCCAAGTTCATTAATAGTAAGGTAGCTTTCTTATCTTTAATAACCTTAAAGATATCCGTCTGCTTCCATTTATTATTATCAATAATAGATTGGTACCTTTGCTCATCCAACTCGATACATACAGAATCCGGTTTTTCTCTATCAATAACTTCCTTCACCTGTTCCGCACTCTGTCTAGATACATGCGCCGTTCCGATGAGAATAATTTCTTTATCATTAACATATAAGCGTGTAATATTTTCCTCGGACATAAAATACTTCCTTCGTCTAATGTATTATCTCTTAGTAGTACCTATAAGAGATTCTCTACCTTTTATAATGAAGTAGATTAACTTAAATTTCAACGATGATTTCATTTTATTTATAAGATTTCTGAAAAAACTTTATTTTTTAACGAATTTCCTCTAACTAAGTCCGAGAAAAACGTTTTTTCGCATAAACATAAGTGACTGCCAGTGCCAAAACTAATACTGTTCCTTTAATAATATCAAATGCATAATAAGGTAAGTTTAAAATGGTTAGACCGTTCAGTAGGATTCCAATTACTGCTGCTCCAAAAAAAGTGCCC
This sequence comes from Psychrobacillus antarcticus, assembly GCF_029533155.1. Classification (GTDB taxonomy): domain Bacteria; phylum Bacillota; class Bacilli; order Bacillales_A; family Planococcaceae; genus Psychrobacillus; species Psychrobacillus antarcticus. Next base: position 121,119 of record NZ_JAIZDB010000001.1, read on the forward strand.
AGTGCATTAGGCTTCCCAATTCCTAGTACGGAATAGCCAACAAAAACTGCAGCAACCGCCTCCATTAAAAGTGGGGTGCCGGCATCAATTTGACCTGAACCTACTCTTGCTGTGAATAATACTCCTGCCAATGAAGCAAAAATACCAGAAATGATATAAGCGATAAATTTCACTTTACGTGTGTTCACTCCTGACAACGTGGCTGCTTCCTCATTTCCACCCGTCATATATAATATACGGCCCCAGCGTGTATGATTGAGAACAATATAAGCTACTACTACGAGTATTAACATAATCCAAACAGGGACAGGTAAACCAAGCAATCTACCTTGACCGATCCAAAGAAAAGCCTCTGAGAATTGTCCAGGAGCAGTTCCACCTGAAGTTAGCGGCATATTATTGTAAATTGAGTATCCTTCTGTATAGGTCCGATGAAATCCCGCAACAATATACATTGTACTTAATGTTGCTAGTAAATCAGGAATACCTATAATTACAATTAGGAAACTATTAAACAAACCTACTAATACACCAACTAGAATGGGTACAATTAATACAAGCCACAAAGGCATCTCATACCAAACCATTAGAGATGCGGACACAACTGTCGACAGCGACATTGTAGACCCTACACTTAAGTCAAAACCTCCTACTACAAGTGTGAAAGTCACTCCCAATGCTAATAGGGTAACGATAGAAATAGAGCGTAGAATATCTGTAAAATTTGCATATGTAAAAAAGGCATCACTTATTGAACTAAAATAAATAATAATACAAATAAGTAAAGCAATAGCGCCAAACTTAAATAAAAAATTAATACCTCTTTCTTGCAACTTATTTTTCCTTACCTCCGCTTGCATATAGCAAAATCCTTTCCTGGGTCGCTTCTTCCCGTGATAGTTCCTTCACGATTTGACCATCATACATAACTAAAATGCGATCAGAAATTCCTAGAATTTCATGAATTTCACTTGAAAAGTAAAGACAACCCTTCCCTTTTTCAGCAAACTCACGAACGAGCCTATAAATATCTATTTTGGCCCCAATGTCTACGCCTTTTGTTGGCTCGTCAAACAAATAAAGAGACGAATCCAGTGAAGTCCATTTGCCTATAGCAACTTTTTGCTGATTTCCTCCACTCAAATAAATAAGTGGCGTGTCGGTACTACTTGTTTTAATATGTAATCGATCAATGATCTCTTTTGCAAAGGACTTTTCTTTCCGTTTGTTCATAAATAAAAAACGAGAAAATTTTTGTAAATTTGGAAAAGATGCATTGGTTTGCAATGCTTCGTGAACAAATAGCCCTTCTTTTCGTCTTTCTTCTGGAATAAGAGCCATGCCTGCTTTTATCGCATCTTTTGGATGCTTTATTTTCAAGGTGTTTCCTAAGATTTCAATAGTCCCATCTGTATGTGGGGAATATCCAAATAATGTTTTAGCTAACTCGGTTTTTCCAGCCCCTACGAGCCCAACAACACCAACAATTTCTCCTTCAGACACATGAAAAGAAATATTCCTTACCTTTTCTCCTCCCGAAACTTCTTTCACACGAAGTAGTATTTTTCCTAATGCATGTGTGCGAACAGGAAAGTCCTTGCTATAAGAAGTTCCTAGCATAGCTTCAATAATCTCTTCTTGGTTAGTCTGGGCAGTATCATAGGTCCCTACTAACGTACCTTCACCCATAACAGTTATCCGATCACAGATTTCAAATACTTCTGGTAAACGATGAGATATGAATATACACCCTACTCCATTTGCTTTTAGCTTTTTAACAACTGAAAATAACTTTGTAGACTCATGAAGAGACAAGGGCGCTGTTGGTTCATCGAAGATAATAACCTTAGCAGAGCTTACGAGCGCACGCGCTATTAATACCAACTGCTTTTCTGCTAAAGACAGCATAAATGCTGGTTTTTCTACTGGAATATCCTCAGCCTGTAACTGCTTCAAGGCATTCCGCGCTTCGCTATTTAGTTGCTTTTTGGAGATAAATATATTAGTTCCAGCAACAATCGAATCAAGCAATATATTTTCTGCAACCGAAAGTTCTGAAACGATTGCAGTGTCTACCTCTTGATATACACAATAAATTCCAAGATCCTTCGCGACTTTAGGGGAACGAATACGTATTTTTTCTCCTTCTAACAAAATTTCTCCGCTGTCTTGCTCATACACACCCGAGAGTACTTTCATAAGCGTACTTTTTCCAGCGCCATTTACACCAAGTAAAGCATGTACTTCCCCTTTTTTAAGATGAAATTCAGCTTTTTTCAGGGCACTAACTTTTCCAAATGATTTATCTATATCCTTCATGGAAAGAAAAGGATTTGGCATGGATTTCTCCTTTCTAAGAAAAAGCTGTCCCATTAAACAGGACAGCTTAAATTCTTTTAAGTTATCTGTTTTCTAATTCTCTTAATTCATCTGTGTAACCTTGATCACTTGCTCCCCAACCTTCAATATAGTCACTTAGTGCACTAGTCGTAACTGTTTCTTCTGGCAATTTAGATGCCTCCACAAAAACTGGTTCTAATACGACTTTTTCTTCTACATTACCTCCGTTAATTTTTTGGTACAAATAACGAACTTGAATACGACCGATATCCTGAGGATCTACTGCTGCAGATGCAACCCACGGACTATTGTCATTTTGAATCATCTGCAAATCTTCATCACTCATATCGATACTATATACTTTAATATCCGTCCGTCCTGCTTGTTCTATTGCTCGAACTGCACCTTTTGCAAACTCGTCCCAAGCAGCCCAAACAGCCGTAATTTCACCTTCATTTGGATATTGTTTTAAAATCGCTTCCATTTGTGATTGGGTATCTAAAGCTGTATTTTGTGTTGCTGCACCGAATGTTGCGATTTCTTTAATCCCTGGATTATCTCCTAGAAAATTCTTATATGCTACTTGTCGTCTTTCCATTGGCGCAAAACCTGCTACCCATATTTTTACGATATTCGCTTCACCATTTGAATCTTCCGCTAGTTTTTCTAGCGTCATTTGAGCCATTTTTTCATCGCCTTGTTCTAAAGAAGTTACTCCTTCAACTTCTACGCCCGCATCAAATGCGACAACCGGAATTCCTTTTGCAACTGCATTCTCTACCCCTTGGTTTAGTGCCTCTTTAGTACCGTGATCTATTAAAATACCGTCAACTCCTTGATTCACCGCGGCATCCAAATTGGAAGCCATTTTAGATAAATCACCTTCAGAGGTGAATACGGATACGCTTCCACCAAATTTCTCCACTTGTTCCTTAATACCTTCAATATATTGTGCTGAAAATGTCCCTAAATTTTGTTGCATAACTAATGCAATTTTCTTGCCAGCTAGTGGATTTTCTGTAGCATCTGTATCATTACTAGAGCTAGATGACGTTGCTGCTTCCCCATCCGCTTTTGGCTGACATGCAGCTAATAAAACCCCTATAATTAAAACAGTGAATATCAACCAATACTTATTTGTTTTCATAATCCTTCTCCTTTTCAATTGAATCGACTAATTGAGCTGAAATATTTTCCATATAATTCGGATAAATAATACCTTTTTCTGTAATAATGGCAGTAATATATTTGGATGATGTCACATCAAAAGCAGGGTTAAATACTTTTGTATTTACTGGGGCAATTGCTTTGCCGTTAATACTAATAATTTCCTCTGCTGACCTTTCTTCTATTGGAATTTCTTCTCCATTATTTATGGATAAATCAAATGTAGAGGATGGTGCGGCCACATAAAATGGAATTCCGTATACAGAAGCAAGAATAGCTAAGTTAAGAGTTCCTATTTTATTTGCTGTGTCTCCATTTTTTGCTATCCGATCTGCTCCAACAATAATTGCGTCTATTCCTTTTGCACCTATTGTGTGTGCAGCCATACTATCAGTGATAAGTGTCACATCTACACCTGATTGCTGTAGCTCCCACACTGTCAGCCTGCCGCCCTGAAAGACAGGTCTAGTTTCACATGCGAATACTTCAAATTCTTTGCCACGTTCCTTTCCTAGATGGAACGGAGCTAAAGCAGTACCGTACTTTGCAGTCGCAATAGAACCTGCATTACAAATGGTCATTACCTTTGTATTATTTTCAAGTAAAGCAAGTGCAAATTCACCAATATTCCGACAGGACTCCTCATCTTCCTGGTGTATTCTCTTTGCTTCTTCAACTAGTAGCTGTTTAGCAGTAAGAACATTATCAGTTTGACTTGCTACGTTTAACAATCGGTTGAGTGCCCAAACCAAGTTGACAGCAGTCGGTCGAGATTCACCCAAGTATGTTGCATCTTTTTTCAGTCTCTCTAGAAAATCAATCATCAAATTTGTTTTATAGCTCTGTGCCTCTATAGCTAATCCATACGCTGCCGTAATTCCAATGGCAGGAGCACCACGTACTTTTAGGGTAATAATTGCCTCGTAAACATCTTTAAGTGCTTCTAGTTTTGTATAGACAATTTCATGTGGAAGTTTCTGTTGATCTAAGATTACTAACTGCTTATCATCCCACTTAATCGATAATGGAATACTCATTATTGAATTTCTCCTAGTAACTCAATTACTGCATCTATTGAGTCTATTTCCTGACGACTCACTATTAATCTTTCTCCAACTTTAAGAGTTCTTTTCTTTAATAAAATTCGTCTCTCTTGATTTTCAATACTATCCAAGTCTTTCACATGTGCCAGTCCGATTGTTCTACGAATGAGCTCACAGCCCGCAAACCCTAACGAATCACGGAATACTTTTTCTAACACAAATGCATCATATCCTTCTACGTCATTAAACAAGTCGAATTCACTTTGTTTCAAAGATTCTGTAAATTTAGAGGAGAATGTGACCCATGTGTTATGTATATGACCATGTATAACATCACGTTGTTTGCCTTCCCTGGTAATCGATTGAACTATTAAATTTGCCAGAAATAAGCCTATATCAAATCCAATAGGACCATAAAAAGCAAACTCTGGATCGATTACTTTCGTTTCCTCTTCACTCGCAAAAATACTTCCCGTATGAAGATCTCCATGCAGCAAAGCTTCCGCTTCTGTCAAAAAACTTCTTTTTAGCTTTGCCACTTCCAGCTTCAATAAATTGTTATTCCAGATTGCTTCCACTTCGGACTGCAATGCAGCTTCAAAATCATTTGTATCACGATCAAAAAAAGGATCCGTAAAGATTAAGTCCTCTGTGATTTTACACAACTCTGGATTAGAAAATTCTACAACAAGTGCCTTTTTTTCAAAGGGATGGAGTGCAAAATCAGAAGTATTAAAAAGTGTTAAGGCTAGATATTCTCCAATATCAGTTGATAATTTAGGATAGGACTCACCTTTTATCAAACCCTCCCGTACTATTTCAAGATGTGACAAATCTTCCATGACCGTGATTGCTAAATGTTCATCTGTTGCATAGACTTTCGGAACTAGACCAACTGCATATTCTCCATGTTTTTGTAAGGCACTTGCTTCAATCTTTGCCCTTTTCAGAGTAAGTGGCCAACTCTCCCCAATTACTTTTGCATAGGGTAAGGCCTGTTTAATAATAACTCCCTTCCCACTTGCTTGATCTGTTATATGGAATACATAGTTTAAATTTCCATCACCAATCTCTTCACAAACTAATTGAGCTTCGTTCGAGAATAATGATAATTGAATTGCCAGTGAAATCGCCGTTTCTTGAGTTAATGATTCGTATCGCTTCTTTGCTACTACCGCCATTAATGTCTCCCTTTCTTTTACAAAATAAAAAACCTCCTTCCAAAAGAAAGAGGCTTAGAATAAGAGATTCTGAACCTCTTATCTCTCAGAAAGTAAAATTTCTGATGGAATTAGCACCGTGCCTTACGGAATTTTACATTCCGGCGCATAAAGCGCCCCGTCTCACAACGGTATTACGGTCGGTTGCTGGGCGTCATCGGGCCATTATCCCTCTGCCTGCTCATGATAAGAGTGCGATACAACTATGATGTTTGATTAGAATCCTAGCATAATAGAAAAAGTAATGTCAACAATTTTTTGAATAAATAAAATTTTTAATTTTCTTGTTGACAGAATTTTTATTGCATGAAATAATCAGTATTATTTATTAAATATTTCAACTGAATATATTTTTCTTATTTAGAGCAGGTGGAGGGACAAGCCCTATGATACCCGGCAACCGATTCAATTGTGAACACGGTGCTAATTCTTGCAGCCTACAGGCTGAGAAATAAGAAGTTGTTAAACTATTAACCTCTTCTTATTTGAAGAGGTTTTTTATGTTATCTGTTCAGCTCCAGCGCCTAGCCCCTCGAGTCGCTTCAGAATTTCAGCAAAGGCACAAGACGCCTTTAAGTGAAATTCTTCCAGCGCTAGTCGGGGCTGCATAGGCGCTTGCGCATTTATTAAGTTAGGAGTGAAAAAATGAGCGGAATTACTGCCCACTATCAACTATATGGAAAATCAGGATCTTTTGAAAAAAAGGCCGAAGATATTGCACTTGGACTGACTATTGGTTCTTGGACCAATTTAGCTTTGTTAGAACAGGAACAGCTAAAAAAGCATAAAGGAAAGGTAATATCCGTTACGGAATTTAAGGATATCCTGCATCCCATTCATCCGGAAAAAGTTAAAGGAGAAATTAAAATTTTCTATCCTGCAGCAAATTTTTCTACTGATATTCCGGCAATTTTAACAACTGTTTTTGGCAAACTATCCCTGGACGGGGAAGTAAAGTTATTAGATTTAGAATTCGATACGAATATTTTGTCCCATTTCCCAGGACCTCGCTTCGGCATTCAGGGTATTCGAGAAAGATTAGGTGTTTATGAACGTCCACTAATTATGAGTATATTTAAAGGAGTCATTGGGAGAGATATCGAATATTTAGCAGAACAACTTAAACAGCAGGCACTTGGTGGAGTGGACCTTGTAAAAGATGATGAAATTCTATTTGAAAATCCACTGACTTCTTTTGAAACACGTATTACTACTGGTCGAGAAGTGTTAAATCAGGTGTACGAAGAAACCGGACATCGTACTCTATATGCAGTAAACTTGTCGGGTCGTACATTCGAATTGAAAGACAAGGCCAAAAAAGCCCGGGAACTTGGAGCAGATGCACTCTTATTTAATGTTCATGCTTACGGGTTAGATGTTCTTCAGGAGCTAGCAGAGGACGATGAAATCCAGTTGCCACTTATGGCGCATCCAGCTTATAGTGGAGCATTCACATCCTCAGCATTTTATGGAGTTTCAACGTCTTTAGTTCTTGGAAAACTTACTCGGTATGCAGGAGCAGACTTCTCACTATTCCCTTCTCCTTATGGTAGTGTTGCACTTGAAAAGTCTATAGCCCTTTCTTTAGGTAAAGAACTAACAAAAGTTAGTAAGGTTAAACAAAGCTTTCCAGTACCATCTGCTGGCATTCACCCTGGTCTCGTACCACTATTAATGAATGACTTTGGAATAGATAGCATTATTAATGCAGGTGGTGGTGTACATGGCCATCCCGCTGGTGCTACCGGTGGTGGGCTGGCTTTTAGGCAGGCCGTATCAGCTGTTTTAGAAGGTATTCCATTAGAACAAGCAGCAAAAAAACAAACTGAATTAAAAATAGCACTTGAATTATGGGGGTGATTATATGAGTAAACTTGTAGTATTTTGTGACTTCGATGGAACCATTACCAATCAGGATAACATTATGGCAATCATGAAAAAATTTGCTCCACCAGAATGGACTCCAATTAAAGATGATATTTTAGGTCAACGAATTTCCATAAGAGATGGCGTAGCAAAAATGTTCTCTCTCCTTCCTATTGAGTCAAAAGATGAAATTATTTCTTTTGTAGGTAAACAGGCGATCATCCGAGATGGGTTTAGTGAATTTGTATCCTTTGTAAAAAATCACGACATCCCTCTTTACATAATAAGTGGCGGTATAGACTTTTTCATCCATAACTTACTAGAGCCATTCGGGCCTTTTGCAGGGGTTTATTGTAACGAATCCGATTTTTCTAAGGAAACAATTCACATCGAATTTCCACATGGCTGTGATGAACAATGTACGAGCCAAGGCTGTGGTTGCTGTAAACCTTCTATTATTCGTAGTCTTCTTGACCAAGATGCTGTGAGTGTTGTAATTGGCGATTCTATTACCGATTTAGAGGCAGCAAAGTTGGGAGATATCATTATTGCAAGGGATTTCTTGATTGAAAAATGTGTGGAATTAAACATTACATATGAGCCTTTTGAAAACTTCCATGATGTGATAAAGATAATTGACGCTAAGTTAGGTGTGGAATTATGACATTACAAGATAAATGGGAAGAACTTGCAGACATAAAAGATGAATTAGCTGCAAGAGATTGGTTTATGGGAACTAGCGGAAATCTTGCTATTAAAGTACACGAGAATCCTATGGAGTTTTTAGTAACAGCAAGCGGAAAAGATAAAAAAAAGAGGACCTTGGAAGACTTTTTACTTGTTGATGCTAATGGAGACCCAGTGAAAAATACTCATTTAAGACCATCTACCGAAACATTACTACACTGTGCAATATATCGAGAAACTAATGCTGGCTGCAGTTTACACATCCATACAGTTGCAAATAATGTTATCTCCGAATTATATGCTGATAAAGGTTCAATTGATTTTCAAGGTATTGAACTTATTAAAGCTTTTGGAATGTGGGAAGAGGATGCAATACTATCTATACCAATTATCCCCAACTACGCTCAGATTCCAAAACTTGCAGAAGAGTTTGCATCTTATATTTCTGCAGACAAGGGAGTCATCCTTATTAGGAACCACGGTATAACTGTTTGGGGAAAAGATGGATTTGAGGCAAAAAAATTACTTGAAGCTTGCGAATTTTTGTTTCAGTATCAATTAGCATTGCATCAAATACACTCAAAATAGAAAGGAAGATTCTTGATGGCAATTATTAAAATCCAAGGAACAAGTGAAACAATCGAAGAGCAAAAAGAGGTAGCAGCGTTTTTAGAAAGGCAGGAAGTAATTTACGAGCATTGGGACATTAACAAGTTACCGGAAAACCTTCGTGAAAAGTTTGACTTAAGCGATGAAGAAAAGCAAGAGATTCTCCAAGCTTTCCAAGTGGAAATAGACGATATCTCTACTCGCCGTGGCTATCAAGCGGCCGATATTATCTCTCTTTCTGATTCGAATCCTAATTTAGACCAACTATTAAAAAATTTCGAACGCAAGCACCTTCATACGGACGATGAAGTTCGGTATATTGTCAGTGGCCATGGTGTCTTCATTATACAAGGCCAGGAGGAACGTTACTTTGAGGTTCATCTTTCACCTGGTGATTTGATCTCCGTACCTGAGAATATTACACATTACTTCACATTATCAGAGGATCGTAGGGTTGTTGCTGTTCGTATATTTGTAACAACAGAGGGCTGGGTTCCAGTTTATCAAGAGGATGCAGTAGAACAATAAAAATCCCTTCTCCTCGTAGGGATTAACTAAGGAGCAGCTTCTGTTGAAGGTACTTCTTCTACAAACTAAAAAAAAGTGGATGGCTCTCATTAGTTGAGCTCATCCACTTTTTCGATGTCTATTCGGTAAATTCCTTTTATGTCTCGTAAAATACATCCATTAGTTTCAAAAATACGTCTCATATGCTTGTTACTTGTATCTGTGCTTCCCACATAAACCTTGGCACCTAACGTCTTCAAAAGTTCTAATGTAATGGCGTGAAATATCTTGCCATATCCTTTTCCTCGTTGCTCTGGCACAACGCCAAAATAAAACATTCTTCCTTCATCCGTCGTACCCTGTTCAATATGAGGAATACTAATACCGTAGTTCATACCCTCTTGAGAAAAGATAAAGCACTGATCTCGCCAATTAGCACCTAATTCAAGTTCCAGTGACTCCATTATTTGACTGATAGAAAACAAGTTATTTTTGTTAGCTGAACCTCTTCTGCATGCATCGTACAATATAGCAAAATCCGAATCAGTAACTTCACTAGCCGAAAGAGACTCTACTTGAAAAGTACTAATATTATTAAATGGTCCTTCCAATGTCTTTGTATACTCTACAATAGAAGACACCTTATTAAACTGACGTTCTAAAAGCCAGTCCTCATTCTCTTCATCCATCAGAAGTGATAGATATGCTGCTTTTTGTTCCTTCCACTCCGTTAATAATTGGTCGAATGCAACTAAATAATCTATATTTGGAATCTGAGATACTTTTAATTGATCCACAAGCCAGTATTCTTGTTCTTTTTTTATCAGATTGAAAAGGTTCACCTGTCGATTCCCCCATACTATTATTAGCTTAAAGTTCGTTTTAAAAATGCTTTTGTTCTTTCTTCTCTTGGATGGTTGAAGATTTGTTCGGGAGGGCCTTCCTCAGCAATTACACCTTTATCCATAAAAACAACCCGATCTGCAACTTCTCTAGCGAACTCCATTTCATGTGTAACTATTAACATGGTAAGACCCGTACTCGCTAACTCTTTCATCACTTTTAATACCTCTCCGACCATTTCTGGATCAAGTGCAGAGGTTGGTTCATCAAATAACATAACATCTGGTTCCATGGACAGAGCTCTTGCTATGGCAACACGTTGTTTTTGCCCACCTGACAATTGCTTAGGCTTAGCATTTACATAATGATCCATTCCCACTACTTTTAAGTATTTTAACGCGATCTTTTCGGCATCTTCTTTAGAACGTTTTAATACCTTTACTTGACCTACCATACAGTTGTTTAACGCATTATGGTTATTAAATAAGTTAAACTGTTGGAAAACCATCCCTAACTTTTTTCGATAGGCATGGATATCATGTTTTTCATCTAAAATATTCTCTCCGTGATAAATAATTTGTCCACCACTAGGTTTTTCCAACAAATTTATGCAACGAAGTAAAGTAGACTTTCCTGATCCAGAGGAACCGATGATGCAAATAACTTCTCCTTTGTTCACTGAAAAATCTATATCTCTCAGGACCTCATGATTTCCGAAGGATTTACTTAAATGTTGAACTTCGATGACATTTCCCATAGATTTCTCCTCCTTCGTTTAATCGATATTATCATTATTTTTAGGTAACATAAGTTATGGTGGTGGCTGTCCAATCATACTGTAATTTTCTGGTCCATCTAATTTTCTCTCTATATATCGTAATATTAATGTTACTGTAAACGTCATGACAAAATACAGAATACATGCTATAAAGAACGGTTCGAAATACTTAAAGCTTATACCTGCAACTGTTTTTGCTTGAAAGTATAATTCCGTAACACCAATTACATTTAATACTGACGTATCTTTAATATTAATGATAAATTGGTTGCCTGTTGCTGGCAAAATATTTCGGATAACTTGGGGTAAAACAACGCTCCACATTGTTTGAACATGATTCATACCAATTGCTTGTGCAGCCTCAAATTGTCCCTTATCAATCGAAATGACCCCGCCACGCACAATTTCTGCCATATAAGCACCCGTATTAATCGAAACGATGAATATCGCTGCCATTGTACGGTCCATATCTATACCAAAAGCTAACGCAGACCCATAGAAGATAACCATTGCTTGTACAATCATTGGTGTTCCTCTGAAAAACTCAATATAAACAGAAAGTATTAGATTAACTATTTTCAAGACAACGCGTTTTAGCTTTCTTTCAGGCGTGGGAATTGTACGAATTACTCCTGCCAGTAAACCAATAACTGATCCAAAGATTGTACCAATTATAGAGATTAAAAGTGTCATTCCTGCTCCTCGAAGGAACATCGGCCAGTTATTTGTAATCATCGAAATAATATATTCAATGCTCATACCTTTCCCTCCTTCCAAATAAAAACCGACTGCAAAAAGATGCAGCCGGTATCACTTCATCCCTATTCTGCCGCTGGTTGGTTATTAATAGCAGCATCCATAATTTCTTGTCTTTCTTCATCAGAAATCTCCGCTAAAATTTTATTGATTTCTTCTGTTAACTCACTGCCCTTTTTCAAACCTACTGCTACTGCTGTTTCTTCTTCTTTTGCTTCAAATCCTTCTGTGAACTCCACCATTGCAAATTTTTCGTTTGCAGACGAGGCACTAATTCCTTCTGGACGCTCTGATACATAGCCGTCAATAACTCCAGATTCCAATGCTACACGCATAGCGGAGAAGTTATCAGATGCTGGTTGTTTTTGCACATCTTTAATTTGATCGATTACACCATAATGTGATGTATTCAGCTGACCTGTGATTTTAGCACCACTAAAATCTTGAATAGAAGTAGCCCCTTCAAAAGGACCACCTTTTTTCACAACCATAACAAAGTTGGAAGTATAGTAGTTTTCCGAGAAATCAATTGTTTCTTTACGATCTTTTGTAGGTGACATTCCCGCTATAATTGCATCGATTTTATCTGATTGTAATGATGGTACAAGTCCATCCCATTCTGTTTTATAGATGACTAATTCTTTTCCTAATCCGTCTGCAATGCGTTTAGCGATTTCTACGTCATATCCACCAGCATATTCTGCGTTTCCATCAATCTTCACTCCGCCATTGGAATCATCTAGTTGAGTCCAGTTAAAAGGTGCATAAGCAGCTTCTAAACCTACTCTGAACGTATCCGATCCTTTTTCGGAATTATCCGACGAGGAAGAACCTGAATTTTCGGTAGTATCTGTTCCACATGCCGCTAATAACAATGATAAGCTTGCGAATATCGTTAAAAACCCTAATCTCTTTTTCATTCTAATTGCTCCCTTTTTTATCAATGTATGTTTGTGCCTATAAAAAAAGACAACTTGTACAAAAAAGACCTGAGGTAAACTCAGGTCGCAATATGTATAGTTGCCCTAAATCCTCTACTTTTCCCAAATGAGATAGCACACCATTATAAACTGGGATGTTTATAGTGGACAGTCCTGCAATTATTAACTGCAGACCCAGCAAGCAATATCGAGCATTATTACAAACTTCGGCGACATTTCCTTCTCCCTAGCATCATAGCTTCTCAAACTCCACTAAGGACTGTTAAATATCGCGCCTCTACCTCACTATACTAAGTGAGGTCGTTATTCAATTATGTTTCATAGTTTACAATATACATATATGTCTGTCAACTGCTTCAGAATTATTATTAGCTAGGTATACGTTACAATAAATAGATGCATGATAAAAATTAAGGAAATCTAATTATTAATAGTAGTTCCTTATCTTTATCTAACTTCTTTGAAAACGTGTTTAAATTTACTCCTGGGCGCCGTTTGTGGTTAGTTGTAAGTGGAATTAGTGCAATAATTCTAATGCTTGGCGGAATTGTTGATCACTTAGATACAGCGATGATATTTCAGGGTGTATTTTTACTTTCGTGGGCAGCTATATTAGTTACCGATGCATTAATCATTAAAAAAGCATTGAAAATTGGTGAGGGTTATTATGAGGATCGCCAAGAATATTTATATAAATGGAATCCTGTTGGAGTTGTATCTTTAATTGTAGCTAGTGGCATAGGCACATTTGCTGCACTAGGTTATATGGGACCATTTTCACAAAATACCGCAGCTTTCTTTGCAGCTATTTTAGCAGCAATTCTTACAGTTATTATTGCGGTATTAACAAAAGGTAAGTATTACAAAAAGGTGCTGCAGATGATATCCCGAAAGAGGATTACATCGCATAATCATTAATTCCTTTTTAAAATTTAGTTGATCTGTAAAGAATAGATTTCATTATTGACATAAAAAAGTAATCCATTTTTTGAGTTAACGCTCGGGATGGATTACTTTTCACTTCTGTCATCTTCGTTCTAGAAAATTGTAGGTTCAGAGTGAAAATAAGCTTAACTTCCATTTTAAAAGTGTCGTTAGCAATTTATATGATCAACAGGACATCAATTGTATCCGTGATACGCTTCACTTTCTTTTTTCTATACTATTGTTAACAACATTTGCTATATTGTGAATGGTACTTTCAAGAGAGTCTATTTTATTTTCAAATCGATGCAATAAATAAATAGTGACTACAATAGGAAATCCAAAGTTTCCAATTAATTGTACAATGTTTTCCTCCCCAATCATGTGCATCCCCCTTCCCTATTTTTTACCATTCCTCAAGCAATTGATATACCTGTTGAGTAAACCACTTAAAATTGGAAGACTTGTACTCTTATAAATGACTTGTCCGAAAAGAGGAAAATAATCACTCTTAATTTCAAAATCCCCTTTGATTAGATTATTTAATATTTATTATATTATACTATTTTTTTACCATTTTCAGTATAATCATAAGTTGGGAAATATGCTCTAATTTCTTAGATTATTAGTACATAACTCAAACCTAATTTCATAAATCGGCGAAATTTTACTATTTCTTAATAAAAATTGGATAAATATTAAAGGATATTTAGTTTTTTTCAAGAATTAGTACATTACTAATTCATAAGGGGTGAAGAAAATGAGTAGTATAGGTCATATAATAAAATCAGAAAGAATAAACCAAAGTATGAAACAAACCACATTGGCCAAGGGCATCTGCTCTACATCCTACTTAAGCAAAATAGAAAATAATTTTACCGTTCCAAGTGAAGAAGTAATAACGTTTTTACTTAAAAAACTAAATATAGAAATAGGTCAAGTATCCAGTGAAAAGGAAAATAAGATTATCGCATCGTTAGCGGAACTGTACAAAATCGGAGTTTTAAAGAGGGACAAAAAATTTATAAGAGAATTCTTGCAAAAACTCACAAATCAAAAACTACATTTTTTACAACTAAATAATTATTATATTTATCACCTTTATCTATTTCGTCTACTGTTAATACTAGATGAGGAGGAGGATCTACAATCCACCTATAACGTAATTGTGACAATAAAAGATGATATAGACGATAAACAAAAGTTTATGATTAATCTAAACTTGGGCATTTATAGTTATTTGAATGGAAACTTTCAAGCTGCATTAAATCGATTAGAGATGTCATTAGGGTTCATAAATAATGGAATAAATGAAGAATGGGAAATTGCAGATTTTTATAATGTACTAAGCTTAACTTACTCTAAATGTAATGAATTTTTTAATGCAATAAATTACGCATCGAAATCATTACTTTATTATAAAGACAATCTTTTATTTGAAAGAGCGATTGATAATTATATCGTTATAGGAATTGCACATAAAGAAATGAGAAAATTTCAAGAAGCAGAAAAGAACTATAATTTAGCTAAGAAACTGGCAATAGATTATAAACTGAATAATTATGAGGAGGTGATCTATCAAAATCTAGGTTCATTACATGCAATTCAAGGGAGTCATGAAAAAGCAATTGAGTTTTATAAGCTTAGTTTACAAGTTAAAGAAGAGGATTGTAACGCCGAAAGGTATTTACTAACCATTCTATCTATTATAAAAGAGTATTCCAAACAGTCTAATCATCAACAGGTCCTCAAATGGTGTCAGAAAGGCTTAGACAAAATAGTAGAAGGAAAAAATTCTACAAAAGAATATATTTCTTATTTTTATCACCTAGAAATATATAAGCATTACCACAATTTAACCGACGAACTAGAAATGGTATTAAGGGAAGCTATAAGTTATTTTGAAAACGAACAAGATGAACGTCACGTTCAAAAGTATTCTATATTATTGGCAGATTATCTTTTTATACATCACAAATTTAAAGCAGCAAGTTTATATTATCAAAAAGCAAATCAGATTCTATTTAAACAAAAATTTATACATAAATGGGAGGATTTATAAAATGAAAAAGAAGATTGTATTGCTAACTTTATCAAGTATTGTCATCCTGGCTTTGAGCTTTTCAACAAACATTAAACAAATGAGTGAAAACGAATATCCAAGAGTTACATCAAATACATTTATTTAAATAAGGTCGAGTAATTAGAGTTGCAAATTAAGATCAGTTCATTAACTTGAAGATCTGAATTCATTACTAGAACTATGGGTGAAGGTTCAGCAGAGACTACTTAAAAACCGGCTATCCAATTGGATAGCCGGTTTATTGTTTGTTCTACTTATTGTTAACTTAAATTTTCCGATATTAAACCGTTTTTTCTAAAGAAAGATAATACTCTTTTTCTTTTTGTTCATCGAATCGGCCTTCCCACTTTGCCATAACAATTGTAGCTAATGCATTTCCTACAACATTGACAACAGTACGAGCCATGTCTAGAAGACGGTCAATTCCTGCGATGAAGGCTAGACCTTCAAGTGGAATACCGACTGTTCCTAAAGTCGCCAATAATACAACAAACGAGACTCCTGGAACTCCTGCAATACCTTTGGAAGTGACCATAAGAACTAACACTAACGTAATTTGTTCTGAAATACTTAAGTCAATTCCATACATCTGAGCTATGAAGATAGCTGCAATTGCTTGGTACAAAGTAGATCCATCTAAGTTAAATGAATACCCTGTTGGCACGACAAAAGACACGATATCCTTTGGTGCTCCAAACTTCTCCATCTTCTCCATTACTTTTGGTAAAACCGTTTCCGAACTTGACGTTGAATAGGCTAAAAGGAGTTCATCTTTTAATACTTTCAACAGATGGAATATGTTAATACCTACTAATTTGGCTATTCCGCCTAGTACAACAATTATAAAGAATATCATCGTTGCATATACTAAAATCATGAGCTTTCCTAGTGGTAATAGAGACTCCAAGCCAAATTTTGAAACCGTTACCCCGATTAAGGCAAAAACCCCGAAAGGAGCAAATTTCATAATAAGATTTGTAACCCAGAACATTGCATCTGCTGTTCCTTGGAAGAAAGCTAGTACTGGCTTTCCTTTCTCCCCAACTGCTGCAATACCTAGTCCAAATAATACGGAGAAGAAGATTATGGGAAGCATATCTCCTGTTGCCATTGATTGAACAATATTTTCTGGAACTATCCCTACCATAATATCTAATATTCCATTGTCCTCTGATTGCACTTTCTCAGTTGTTTGAACGTATTGATCGATATCACCTTTGGCAAGGGTTGACATATCTATACCCTCACCAGGTTGGAAAATATTCGCTGCTAATAATCCAACGAGAATCGCAATAGTTGTCACGGCTTCAAAATAAAGGAGTGTTTTCCCACCTAGTTTCCCTAATTGCTTGAGATCACCAGTTCCGGCAACACCTAAGATTAAAGTCGAAACGATGATTGGAACAACAATCATCTTAATCATATTGATAAACATGGTTCCTATAGGCTGTAAGTATTTTTCAACGGAAGGATTTCCAAAGAAGACTGCCCCTACAACGATACCTAGGATTAGACCTACTAAAATTTGATATGCTAATGTAAATTTAAATTTCTTTTTCATTTTTAAGTCACCCACTCCCCAAATTGTAAACGCTTTCCGAAGCTCAGAATAGCTTAGGTAGTAGTATACGGGCAACTTATGTAATCATACAGAATCCTACATTTGTTTTTAAGACACAGATTTTTCTCTAGACTATTTATAACTTTCTAGCACCTCTAAATAAAGTACTTGAAGGAATTTTTTTATATTTACCTTTATTTTAGAAGGATTTGTCCTATTTTCACCTATTTCTATAGTTAATTTTCGAATCTCTTGAAAATCGAAGTAACGAGGGGCATAATGCTCAAATTCCGTGGTTGTATAGTCAATGGCTCCAATTGTAGCCATATGCTGCATAGCTAGTAATATCGTTCTACGTAGTCGCTGTTCGATTGCCTTCATTTCTTTTTTGACGTCTCTCGCATCCTGTTTCACAGCAAGCGATTCATATAGACCTTTTAAGGGTGGAAATGTATTCAAAGGATTACTTTGTTGGATAAGTATTTCCACTATTGAGATCAGATCATTGCTTCCTACCTCACCCAAAATCCCCATATCACTTAACTTCGAGGTAACAACCTCTCTAATACTTTGCTTTTTTAGTACTGGCTTTAAAGAAACAATATTTGCTAAGGAATCTTTTATCGCTAATAGCGAATCCTTCAATTGAAATTGTTCGGCTGTTTTCGTTAAAATGCTCTGAACCTCAACACGATTGATAGGTTTATGTATAAAAAATTCAATGCCTTTTATATAGGCTTCTCCTACCATCTCTTTATTTACAACTTGAGAAATCATTATAAATTGCCCTTCAAACCCCTTACTTTTCAATTGTTCGATCGTTTCGAGTCCATCTAATTCCGGCATTAGAAAATCGATGAGAACAACATCTGGTTCTGTTGTGAGAATGCCTGATATACTTTCCTCCCCATTTTCTGCTTCGCCAACAACTATTCCCAGTTCTCCATCTACTATAATTTTTTTCAGCATCAATCTGCTTGCTCGATCATCGTCAACAATATAATAGCGCAGTTTGCTCCCTCACCTTCTCAAGTTTTTTGTTGGAATATTAACTTTGAAAATAACACCCTTTTTGAGTGATTTAATCTGTATATGGCCTTCTAATGTATGAATAATTTCACGTGTGTGAGAGAGCCCAATACCTGTTGCAGCTACTCCCTGATCATTGAACTTAGTTGTGTAGCCCGGTTCAAAGACAATTTCTTGTTCTTCTTTTGAGATACCTTTGCCTGTATCTTTAATAACAAACCACGTATTGTGAGACTCTTCATACACATTTATATAAATTTCTCCGTTATAGAAAATTGCTTCTACTGCATTCGCAACCACATTATTCAATAATCCCAATAACGGAATTTGCTGCTCCGTTTCAAAATCAATCGAAATAGTCGAGTGAATGACAATTTGTTTTTTTAGCAATTCACTATATTTTTCATTGGCGTCAATAACAAGTTGAAGTACCTCTGAAAGAAAATAATGCTTCTCCGTTTTCGCTTTTGTGATTTTCTCTAATCCTGCTAGAATACGTTGGGAATCCTTTTTTACCTCATGGATTTCTTGCGCAATATGGAGTGCCTGAACACTTAAGGAATGATATTCTTGTTTTTTTAGCAGACGATATAAATCATAGCTAGATGCAGTAATTTGTTCAATATGATTCATCGATTTTTGTAAATAGAGTGTTTCTGCATATAGATTTGAGCCAACCTCCAACATCTCTTGCATACGCTTGTTTTGTTCCATTATTGTAATGGAACTATATAACCCTACTACAAAATAGCTTCGAAAAATGGCTACAAGTGCCAGTAATACCCATTCTTGAAGTTCAAAATCCACATTGCTTACTAACAAATAACGAACAATATGCTCCACACTATTAGCCGTAAACTCAAATGCTGTAGCAACCGCTCCGAGTAAAAAAGGGGCCGCTTTGAACCGTTCTAACTGTATAACACTTAAACCAGCTGCAAAAAGCAGATAAAATAAAAATGCCGGTATATGATTCTCAAAAATTAACCAAAAAGAATCACCAGTCAATAACAAATCTTTCCCGATTCGTACAACTACAACAGCAAGTCCAGTTAAAAAACCCGTGAGGACAAACGAAGCTGGCTGAAATATTAACAGAAGAAAGAAAAAAGCAGCACTTCCTAATCCAAAACGAAAATCCTCCCCATTGAAAGGAATAACTTTAAATTCACTAGCGATTACAGTGACTAAAATTGTTAAAATCAGGACACTCCATTTATTGGAGACTAATTGATGTCGTTTAAAAACCATAATTCTCTCCTATATGGATGTATTTAATAGTATGAGTATAACATTTACACGTCAACTTTAGACGAAGCCTACATAGGTAACATTGTATTTCTATACATTTAAAACGCACTAATATATAGTGAAAATAGGTGATAATATGAATATAAAAATGTATGTAAACAACGAAAAGATCATAGCAGGGATGACAATGAAGGATAGAGAGGAATTAGAACAGGGAAATATGGCTCTTCATGTATGTCTAAATACAGACCACGTTATAGAAAACCGTAAAAAATTAGCAACTTCTCTAGCTTGTGAGATCGATAATTTCGTTTGTACTAATCAAACTCATAGTGCTCATTTTCATCGGGTAACCCTTGCGGATAAAGGACATGGTGCCATGTCGAAGAATACTGCTATAGCCGATACCGATGCCTTGTATACTTTTGAGCCAAATATTGTTCTATCTAGCTTTACCGCAGATTGTGTTCCTGTTATCTTTTACAATACTGTAAACGGTCTTATTGGTGTCATTCATTCGGGTTGGCAAGGGACAATTAAGGAGGTTGCCCCTAAGTTGTTCAAGCATTTAATAGAGGTAGAAAACTGTAATCCAAGTGACCTCCATGTTCAAATAGGAGCTGCAATAAGCCAAGAAAAATTCGAAGTCGATGCGGATGTATATGGAAAATTTCACGACTTGGGCTATGCTAATGATTTTATGTATTATAAGGAATCCACGAACAAATATCATATTGATAATCAGTTGACTGTGAAAAAACAATGCGAGCTCGCTGGGATCCCTTTGGACCAAATTTCAATTGATCCTACCTGCACATTTATGAGCCCGGATGGTTTCTCTTATCGTGAAGATAAACAAGCAGGACGGCATTTAAGCTTTATTATGAGAAAAGAGTAATCATTAAGAAAAGCGCAAGGTCCTTTTATGATCAAAACCAGTTTCTATCGTTTTCAGGGAGCTTTGGACAGACTTGTCGCTATATTTATTACCAACTGATTTTCGAGATGCTGGTCGTGACTCACGTCACAACCAGCATCTCTCTTTTCGGTAATTTTATGGCGATTGTCTGTCCGTCCCGCTTCTACAACTTTAGGAACTAGGTTAGTACAACTTCTGGGAAGAAGGGAAGAAACTCTTTCCTTCACATAAAAGAAGCGCTCGAAGATACAATTTCGATCGCACCTCTCCTTCTTTATTAGGTAAGCACTTACTATTTCTCTGTATTTCCACTTCTATAAAATTTAATCTACTTCCGGAATTGCTAGTGATTGGTAGATAATTGACATTAAAATTCTATGAACACTAGTTGCATGGCTATATTAAGTCCACTTTTATCGTGTAAAAAATGCACAAAATTCATTTAGAATTAAAAAAGTACTAGTATCCCTAATTCAACAGCGATTACAGGGGGCTTTTATCCCTACATTAACTGAAACTATTTCTATCATCTTAGCGATAGGCTGTGCTAAATCTTATTCTTCGGTACTACTCACTTAATTGATTGTAGTGGAAGGCGGCGACTCCAGCGGGAAAAGCGTTAGGTGAAGACCCCACAGCGAAGCGAGGAGGCTGAGGGAACGCCCGCGGAAAGCGTCCGCCTGAAACGGAAATCAGCAGTATTATTGGATAGAACTTATTCTTCAAAATACCTGGAACGTTGGGTTCATGGCACAAAAATTTAAATACTTTCTTTGAACAAAAGCACATCGAAGTTGATGTGCTTTTACTTATTCTCGTTCCCTGCCTCACTATTTTAGGATTAGTTTCATATACTTCTATGATCGACCTTTTCAAGGAATGGAGGGAGCGACATGGATGTATACGTTAGATCCGGTGATTCACTTTGGTATTATAGCCAATTATTCAGGATTCCTTTTAAACTTATCATTGATTCTAACCGGAATATTAATCCCGAAATACTCTCGGTAGGTGTGCGTATTCAAATTCCAGGATATATAAGTACCCAGTATCAAATTAAGCCTGGAGACTCCTTATGGTCCATTGCTAGTAGCAGAAACCTTCCACTCGATACACTTCTGCTTGTTAATCCTGCACTTAACCCAATGCGCCTACAAATCGGACAGACAATTAACGTTCCCGTAAGAGTAAATTGGAGAATTGTGAATGGAAAACAAAATTATGATTTCAGTACGATGATGAATGATATAAGGCAATTACAAACTGTTTATCCATTCTTACTAATATCTTCTATCGGTAATTCAGTTGAAAACCGACAAATACCTGAAATTTTAGTAGGTAGTGGGGAAGAAAGGGTTCATTATAATGCTTCCTTTCATGCGAATGAATGGATTACGACACCTATCTTATTAACATTTTTAAATGATTACGCATTGTCCTTAACTAACCAAACTCCTATTCGTGGACTCGATACATTCCCTTTGTATTTACAAACCTCCTTATCCATAGTTCCAATGGTTAATCCTGATGGCGTCGATCTTGTAATAAATGGGCTTCCTGATGAAAGCCCTTGGAGAAGTAGAGTAATTGAATGGAATAATGGCAGCTCTGATTTTTCCGGATGGAAAGCAAATATCCGAGGCGTGGATTTGAATGATCAGTTTCCTGCTGAGTGGGATTTAGAACAAGCACGAAATCCCAAATCACCTGGTCCGAGAGATTATGGAGGAGAAAGCCCATTATCGGAGCCAGAAGCAATTGCAATGGCAGATTTGACAAGGAGTCGTGATTTTGCAAGAGTACTAGCATTTCACACACAAGGAGAAGTTATCTACTGGGGATTTGAAAACCTCGAACCACCAGAGTCCGAAGCAATGGTTGCTGAGTTTAGTAGAGTCAGTGGTTACGAACCTGTACAAACGATTGATAGCTACGCTGGCTATAAAGACTGGTTTATCCAAGACTGGCGCAGACCAGGCTTTACTGTCGAGCTCGGTACAGGAACAAATCCACTGCCACTTTCCCAATTTGATGAAATCTATGAAGAGGCATTGGGAATATTTTTAGCAGGACTGTATGTATAAAAGTTCAAATTGCTGGAAAAGGAGGTTTTTAATAACCTTACTTTTTCCGGCTTTTTTTTGTTTTTTTAACTTAAACTATAGACTCTGCTTCCCAAACACTAAAGATATTAACCAGATACAGAAAACTAGTCCCACAAAACCGAGTTCTAGAAAGTGTATTTTTAAGACCTTTTCATAACTCTGTTTTGCTTGTCGAACTCCCAAAAAGTCCACGTGATGGATAATATAGACAAACCCACATAAAAACAAAAGTCCAGCTAAGCAATATACTCCTCCTTCTAAAGTCATTACATTCATACCACCACTTATTTCGGCAAATGTATAGCCTAGGCCCTTTGTTAATAAATAGGAGGAGATTATTATGATAAATAGAAGAAAGGACAAGCTAAAAAAATGTTTTCTATAATCAATTAAACTCATAAGCTTTCGAATTCTAGCAGTTTCTGGTTTTAA
The DNA here is from genome assembly GCF_029533155.1 of Psychrobacillus antarcticus. GTDB lineage: Bacteria > Bacillota > Bacilli > Bacillales_A > Planococcaceae > Psychrobacillus > Psychrobacillus antarcticus. The sequence goes on from NZ_JAIZDB010000001.1 coordinate 144,180, forward strand.
CTCTTCCTCATCTTCCATTTCCATATCATCATGATACATTGCATAGAGAAAAGCCACTACAACCATTCCACAGAATAGAATTGGTAATAGTAAACGGACAGCTAGTCCAAAATCGAAAATAGAAATAATTACTAAAATAATAAAGAGACCAACTACTAACCTCCCGCCCAATTTATCTCTTTCATCCCATATTCTACGAATATACACTCGATTATCTTTCTTATCTTCGCGATCCTTCTGGATTTCTATACTTAGAGGCTTATTAAATTTGAATAAGAAGTAAGAGATAAGGACCAAACACACTCCTAAAACTAAGTAAACAAATGCCTCTCTTGGATAAGAAACAATCGAATTATGTGACTCCACTATCCAAAGTCCGTCTATTACTATACAGAATAGACCAATGACGAATATATATGGAGCAGCTTTACTAATAATATTCCCCACTCCTTTTTAGTAACTCAATTTCTTCTATCTCTTATTCTAATTCGATACTCAATCTAAAAGTCCACTTACTATGTAAACTAATAAAACAACCTACTATTAGTCATCTACTATTTAGAAGGACATATTAGTTTGCCGAATCCCCTCCAAACTGACCACTACACTTTTCGTTAAATTGATACTTTTAAAAATACCAATTCCTTGTTAATGTAATTATACTCTTAATAGTAATTTGAAAAGGAAGGTATTAACTATGCAAAAAACAACAGGCTACTCCCAGGTACGTACTTTTGATTTAATTATTACATCTATGTTAATTGCACTTGTCTTCGTTGCTACAGTTTTATTAAACATTAAATTACCTATTACAGCAAATGGTGGTTTGGTTCATCTTGGAACTGCCGTACTCTTTATCTCTTCTATTTTATTTGGACCTAAAAAAGGTGCGATTGCTGGTGCAGTTGGAATGGGATTATTTGACTTAGTAGGTCCTTGGATTTTATGGACACCAATTACATTAGTAGCACGCGGCTTGCAGGGATATATCGTAGGTAAAATTGCTTGGTCGAAGGGGCGCAACGGCAGTAGTTTAGCACTCAATTTAATTGCAACGATTGTGTCGATTCCCTTTATGCTAGGTATCTATTATCTGGGAGAAGCTATCATATTTAAAAGTTGGATTATACCAGCAGCCTCTATTCCTGGAAACATCGTACAAAATGTTGTAGGACTCTGTATTGCCATTCCAGTTTGTGTTGTATTGAAAAAAATTCCGTATTTTAAATAAGAAGTGAATAAGAAAAATGCAAGGTACCAAGCATTCTTCTATATTAATTTACTTGTAAAGAGGGACTGAAGAGATTATTCCCTTCGTCCCTCCATCCCAATATTTAGATCAATACTACCAACATGTTACCTAAATGTTTCGACAATATTTAGCATTAATGAAGTTAACTAATACTATTTTTTATCTTCTCTTTTAGATTTGAACGTTTTACAGCATGTATCCGCAGAATGACTTGCTTCTTCAGAAATAGAGCGGTAATCAAATTCAGAAGCGAACTCTGTATTATTGTGGTTAGCATGGTAGTCCATGTCTATTTCAATTTTCTCGGCTCCACAAACATTTTCTTTTGCATGGAAAATACAATTGGATACAGCACATTTCACTTCTACATTTGGCATAACTGACCTCCTCATTGAAATGTTTTAAGAAATACATACATGTACTCCTCATAAAGTATCTTGTCCAATTCAACGATTTTAATTTATATGAGAATTTTCTTTTTAAAGTTCTAGGAATCAAAAAAGAATCTTTGATCTATCAATAGACAGATCAAAGATTCTACATTTTAAAAAATTAATTATATACTTTCTCTTTCTTGCTTTGAAGAAGTGTCTTTGAAGTTATAGCATGAACTTCTTGTAAAAGCTCAGGATTCTCCATTAACGACGTACCATAAGATGGAATCATTTCTTTAATCTTTGGATCCCACTCATCTATATGTTGCGGGAAACATCTATAAAGTATCTCAATCATGGCATGTACAGCGGTCGAAGCACCTGGAGATGCACCTAATAATGCTGCGATAGAACCGTCCTCTGCTGTAACGATCTCTGTACCAAATTGAAGAGTCCCTTTACCACCAGTTTCTGTATCTTTTATAACTTGTACACGTTGACCAGCAACTACTGTATCCCAATCTTCGAGTTTAGCATTCGGGATAAATTCACGTAATTCTTCAATACGTTTTTCTTTTGATAACAGAACTTGCTGTATCAAGTATTTAGTTAAAGATAATTCTTTAGCTCCTGCTGCCAACATAGTTGTTAAGTTATCTGGTTTCACAGAAGTTACTAAATCCATCATTGATCCAGTTTTTAAAAACTTCGGTGAGAAACCTGCAAATGGTCCAAATAGCAACGATTTTTTATTCTCAATAAATCGAGTATCAAGATGTGGTACAGACATTGGTGGAGCACCAACTTTAGCTTTTCCGTATACTTTTGCATGATGTTGCTCTATAACTTCTGGCTTGTTACATACTAAAAACAATCCACTTACTGGGAATCCTCCAATATGTTTTCCTTCAGGAATTCCAGATTTTTGTAGTAAATGAAGGCTTCCACCTCCACCCCCAACGAATACGAATTTTGCATTATGGAATTCAATTTTACCTTCCACTTCATTCTTCACTTTTACTTCCCACTTACCATCAGTTGTACGTTTGAGATTTTCCACACTATGATTATAGTTAATATCAACGTTTTGATTTTTTAGATGGTCAAGCATCATACGTGTTAAAGCTCCGAAGTTAACATCTGTTCCGGAGTCGATTTTTGTAGCTGCAATTGCTTCTGTTGCAGGACGATCTTCCATAATAAGCGGAATCCATTCTTTCAGTTTATCTGGATTATCCGAAAACTCCATTCCTTGGAATAGAGGATTATTTGACATTGCTTCGAAACGTTTCTTTAAAAATGCTACATTTTCTTCTCCTTGTACCATACTCATATGAGGTAATGGCATGATAAAATCTTCTGGATTATTTAGTAGCTTGCTGTTTACAAGGTATGCCCAAAACTGCATGGAAAGTTGGAACTGTTCATTAATGTTAATTGCTTTTGTAATATTTATAGAACCATCTGGATTTTCTGAAGTATAATTTAGCTCACACAGTGCAGCGTGTCCTGTCCCTGCGTTATTCCATTCGTTAGAGCTTTCTTCGCCAGCTTTATCTAGTTTTTCAAATACTTTAACTTTCCACTCTGGTTTTAATTGCTTCAATAATGTTCCTAAAGTAGCACTCATAATTCCGGCACCTATTAAGATAACTTCTGTTTCTATTTCAGTTTCTCTCTTGTTCATATAAACCTTCCTTACTCCGTATTTGTTTAAAGGATGTACACTACTTAGGCATAACTTTATGTCAAGTTAAATTACAGAAATACACCTTTTCTATTCTAATATAACCATATCATAAATTACAATTATTTATTGATAAACATCTTCTATTATCTGTTAATTATAAGCTATTTCAAAGTTATTTAAAAGCTAGTAAAAATGGAGAAAATCATGGAGCACTAGTTAATTTTCCGTAAATTTCCACTAATTGTTTCCCTTCCTCCTCTGTTAACTTTTCAAATAGATTCCTACGTAGTGATTGACCTTCTTGGTTTGCTCTATATAGCATATCAATGCCTTTATCTGTAATTTGTATGTAGATGATTCGACGGTCAGATTCATCTGTTAGTCTAACCGCTAAGTTTTTTAGGACTAGTTTTTCTGATAAATGGGTTAAAGTTGCAGGAGTCAGCCCTAAAACCCTAGCAATATCGGAAGGACGACTTTTTCCATTTCCCTTTAAACGACCAAGAACAAGTATATGAGATATCCCAAGTTCTTCATTGAATGTTTTATTCCATTGTATAATTTGGTTATTTGTAAATTTATCCATATTATGAATCAATTCGAAAATCGTTTGATTTTCCATAAAAAAATTCCTCGCTTTCGATAAATAAAAGCCCCTAATCAAAATTAGGGGCTCACTTTAGCATACACACTATTGAGCTGAGAATCCACCATCAATTACTAGCTCAGCGCCTGTGATGTAGACATTAATTAATATATAAGTTAACTAATCAATTCCAAAAGCTCTCATGCTCTAATTTCTTTTTGCCTCTAAAAGCAATAAGTACACATACTATATTAATAACTAGCACTTTCTAGTTATATCAAGCTCGCAGAAAGCTATTTTTAGTTTTGCGCATTTTTCATAAATTCATTAAAATCAGAAATACTTGGATTTGCAATATAATGTCCGCCTTCTACCTGGATTGTCTGTCCAGTAATAAACTTAGATTCATCAGAAGCGAGAAATAAAACTGTATATCCAATATCATCAGGTTCACCATGGTATGGCAACATATTATATTTGGCAAATATGTCTAATACTTCAGGTGACATATTATTCCTAGCAGCGGGAGTCAAGATTAACCCAGGTGCAACAGCATTGCAACGAATCTTATCCTTGCCGTATTGGGTAGCGATATATTTTGTAAGATTTACTACAGCAGCTTTCGATGCTCCATACGCAGCACGAATAGAATCACCAGTAAATCCAGCCATGGATGCTGTATTTATAATCGACCCACTACCAGCCTCAATCATATGTGGTATAGCAAATTTACTACCTATTAGTACACTTTTTAAGTTTACATTCATAAGTCGATCCCATTCATCAAGATCCATATTAACGACATCTAAATCTTTTTTAAGATTAGTCAAACCAACATTATTAAATAAAACCGTAATTTTACCAAAGTGCTTAACAGTGAACTCAACAGCATCCTTAATAGAATTTTCATCACCAGCATCTAGGAATATACCGAAAGCATCTCCTCCATCGGCTTTAATATTCTCTGCCGCTTCTCGTGCACCGTCAGTATTAAAATCGGCAATAACTACTTTTGCACCTTCTTTTGCTAATAATATAGCCGCTGATAATCCAATTCCAGAAGCTCCTCCAGTTACTAGGGCTACCTTACCTTCTACTCTTCCCATTGTTTAAATACCCCTTTCTCAAATGACTAAATTGTATTAATGTAAACTATATTCACTTATATTTAGATGCCTAAATATTTGACTTCTAAATAATATCAGAAATTTTTTTTCAGTGCAAGGAATACATACTACATCGAGGGATTTAGAGATACTATTATTTTTTCTTTGTTGATATTCTGGTTTAGATATAGCAAGGGGTACACTTTTTACAAGTAAATACTCCAAAATTAGAACTAACTAGCTACGTTTTCCAACTGTAAACCATTTTTCATGATTCATGATGAGATAGGATGACGAGTTATCTATTTATTAAGGCTATTTAGGTTGTAAAAACAACTCAAATAGCCTTTTCTTTTCATTATATTAAAATGCTGGAATTGCCGTTTCATCATAGTTTTTCTCTAAAAACTCACGTACTTCTGTACTTGTCATAGCTTCCGCTAGTTTTTTAATTGCTTCTGAATCCTTATTATCTTCTCGCGCAACTAAAGTAATAGCAAAGTCATTGTCGTCTCCTTCTGTAAGGAGTGCATCACTTTTGGGCGTCAAATTCAATGGTGCAGCATATGCTGGTGTCATTACTACTGCATCTGCATCATCGTACATTCTCGCTAGCATCAACAAATCTACTTCCTCAAACTTATAGTTTTTTGGATTTTCCAGTATGTCAGCTTTCGTATAGTAGGAACCTGTTTTTTCTTTTAAAGTGATGACATTATGTTGGGCTAACAATGCCAGTGAACGATCTATATTTGAAACGTCATTTGCTATTGCAATAACTGCTTCTTCCGGTAATTCATCCATCGAATTATATCCTTTAGAATATGTACCATAATTCGCAAAGTATATAGGAATAATTGGCACTAGGTTTGCACCGTTATTTCTATTGAATTCCTCCATATAGGGAACGTGTTGGAAGAAGTTCGCATCTACTTCTTTTGCTGCTAGTGCAGTGTTAGGCTGAACATTATCTCCTAAAACAACGATTTCAAGATTAATTGATTGCTCTGCTAACTTAGGTTTAATAAGTTCAAGAATTTCTGTCATTGGAGGGATTAATGATGCTACTTTTAATGTTACTTCTTCATCATTTCCCTGCACTTTTTCGTTATCATTCTTCTCTTTCTCTTGGCTACAACCAGCTAAAATTACCACTAACAATGTTATTAATAAAAGAATTTTTCTCATATGTTCCTCCTGTTATCCCTGTTATCTAACGCTTATCTATTATTCTAGCGATAGTAGTACCAGTAAACTGAATGAGCTGTACTAGTATAATCATAATAATAATCATATAAATCATTAAATCCGTCTTAAATTGTTGATATCCATACCGTATAGCAAAGTCACCAATACCACCGCCTCCGACAACTCCCATAATGGTCGAGTAAGAAATAAAACTAATGATGGATGTAGTTAATCCAAGGACTAGACCAGATCTAGTCTCTACATAAAGAAATTTAAATACTATTTCTTTAACAGAAGCACCCATTGAAATTGCCGCTTCCATTACACCTTTAGGTACATCCAATAAAGATTGCTCGACTAGTCTTGAATAATGTGCAATAGCAATGATTGATAAGGGAACAATTGCAGCTGTTGTGCCGATAGCTGTCCCTATGATTAATCTTGTAAAAGGAATTAAAAAAACAACTAGTAGTAAGAATGGAAATGAACGAATTATATTTACCAATAAATTTAAAACAGTAAAAACCAATCGATTTTCAATTACTTCTCCCTTGCGACAAAGGAAAAGTAAGGTCCCAACCGGGAGACCTAATAGTATCGCTGCTCCTAAAGATGCCCCAACCATTATAAAAGTTTCACCAATGGACACCCAAATTTCAGCTTCATATTGAACCAATATATCAGGCATCATCCATCTCACCAACCTTTGCTAATTGCTCTATAAAATAGCTAGGGCTCTTATCTATATGGTGGATCCCAATTGGTTCAGTTAATACGGTGTCATAAATTTCTCCATTTGCCATAACCGTTACTCGATTACATATACTTTTAATTACTTCCATCTCATGGCTGACAATAACAATTGTAACACCTAGAACTTTATTAATATTTTCTAAAACTCCTAATATTTCAGCACTTATATTAGGATCCAGTGAAGAGGTCGGTTCATCACATAACAAAACTTGTGGATTGTTCGCTAATGCTCTTGCAATTGCAACCCGCTGTTTTTGTCCACCACTTAATTGTGCTGGATATTGCTTCATTAAATCTTCTAACCCAACGAATTGAAGACACTCTATAACCCGATCCTTACGCTCCTTCTTTGGAAAGTTAGCCAACTCTAAGGATACTGCTACATTCTCGTAAACTGTTTTGTTTGCCACTAGGTTAAAATGTTGAAAAATCATTCCAATTGACTTCCGGGCTTGTCGAAGTTCTTTGCTTCTAAGATTTGTTAAATTTTGGCCATTAACTCTTACTTCCCCTTCATCCGGGATTTCTAACAAATTCACAAGCCTCAACAAGGTGGATTTTCCTGCTCCACTAGCTCCGATAATCCCATGGACTTCTCCTTTATCTATCGTTAGAGATACAGATTTAATCACTTTAAATCGGGAAAAACTTTTACTGACGTTAACTAATTTAATCATAAAAAAAACCCCTTTCTTTTAGTTGAAGGGTGATTACAATGTGGTTAATTATAACGCATTATAGGTGTACTGTCATTTAGCTAATACTATGGGACTAATCGCGGCAAATTACTCGATAATTTTGTCCATAGGATAATAAGCGCAACTCAAACAGAGCAAATCACAAGGTCCCATTGGGAATCGCAAGTCTGCTCTGTTTTAAGAAGTAATTAACTTTGCTGGTACTCCAACGAATATAAATCATTTAATGTCAACTTACCAAAGCTAAAATCATTTAATCTTTGTGCTATTAAATACTGGGTAATGGCACCTAATGTAATTGTGTCCTGCTCCTTTACATCAATAAGCGTTTTACCGTTTGGTAATATCTGCACTGCCAGTTCCGGAAACTGCTTTTTAAAAACTATAAGGAGCTCCTGCGAGAAATTTGATACACGAACCGTTGTTACCTTGTTGTCACTAAAACCAGGTGACACATCGTCTACTAAGTTTAGTTCACCATTTTTCATAAAGAATATACGATCTGCATATTGCTCTAGGTTCTCCAATAAATGAGAAGCAATAATAATTGTTTTACCTTCTGCTTTTTTTTGTAAAAGTATTTGAGATATTAGCTCTACGTGCGTTGGATCCAATCCATTCATCACTTCATCCATCAGCATCACTTGTGTATTGGAAACGATTTGCATGGCAAAGCATAGACGCTGACGCATTCCTAAAGAATATGTGCCCGTTTTTTTCTTTACATAAGATTCCATACCAAGTTTTACAATTGTTTCATCTATTAGTTTCGGATCGCTATTCCACATTTCCTGATAGATTTTCAGATGATTCTTACCAGATACATGATTATATAAATCACTTTGGTCCGGCATCATAGATACATCCTGATGTATCTTCACCTCATTTGCTTTACTTGAGTATTGTAGTTCATGATTTAAAATCACTTGTCCTTGATTTGGTGGTAAATAGTTCATGATCACATTCATCAATGTCGATTTCCCTGTTCCATTTGGTGCTACTAAACCAATGATTTCCCCTGGTTGAAATTTAATCGATATATCCTTTAATACCTGTTTGTCTCCAAACCGTACGCCTATTTTTTTTAATTCCAACAAGTCTATCACCCTTTCCTAGGCTATTAACTTAAACCTTTTAAATTTACTCACAATCAGCGTCAATATCATCAAAAAGAGTGTACAACATCCTACTATTGTTAACCCGTATTGATAGGTTAAATCAGGCGACTCATAAACAAAGTTTCTATAACCTGAAATGACTTGTCCTACTTGCACATATGATGTTGGATAACGTTCAATATCTGAATATGCCCCCATTACTCGTTCAAAATATATCCACTCAGCAGCTATTAGGAGAAAGCTAACAAATAAATTAGCAAATTCCGCTTTCAAAATTATACTTAGGAACAAACTGATCCCTATAAAGAATAAGAACCAAATAGCCATAAACAAGACGTTTTTTAATATAAATGTACTCATGGGCATATTAGTAAAGGTTTCTTCTATGTATGAATAGATAGGCACCGGCAGTGAAAAATCACCAAATCCATTTTGTAATCCAATAACTATAAAACCTACGCATAGAGGAATAAATGTTAGAACACTTCCTATAAAAGCAACTATTCCTTTCATCAATAGCTTTTTCCAGTCAGCTATGGGAAATCCTTTTAATAAACTAGGGTTACGACGATCTTTCAACACAATATCTACAGATAAAAAGATACAGCTTATAAATAATACAATTGGCAAATAATCATTTAGCATCCGTTGTAACGTTTGTAGAGCAGTTCTTTCTTCAAACAACTCCATAGACAGCTCCGAGCTTCCCTCTACATAACCAGTAAACCTACTAGCTGTATAACCATAACCATAATGTCCATCAGCATGAGCATAATTATTACCATAGGTGTAATAGAGAGGGTTGTAGAAGAAGTCACCACTGTTGACAATTAGTTGGTCTGAATACAGATACCATCCTGCTGTTCCTTCTGCATATTTTAAGTAATCCTTATCACCAATTGCATCAATTCTTGCCCTATCATATTCATTCCAGCCCGGGAATATGGCCAGTGCAAATGCAACGGAAGGATGCATATTGTCTTTCCCTTCGACACTTTTGATAAAATCATCTCTCGTCGTGTAACGTGCTTCCATCTCAGCTACATCGACTTTTTCAATAGGTTCGTATGAAGGTGCAATTTTTAATACAAAATATATAGCTAAAAATAGTAAAATCACGTATACAGCTATGTTTTTCTTATTCGTAAAAAATTGACTCAACTCCCATTTAAAATAGGCCCACATTTTATCCACCTCCTATATTTTCTGTAGCTTACCTGTCGATAAAACCCATTTTATAATAGCCATTAGCAATCCAATGCTAATACACAAATAAAGCAATCCTGCATTGCTATTTAAGGCGACTGGCATAGCTAAATTTAGAGACTCTCCATTTAAGACACTCGGAAAGTTAACATAGTTAAATGGATTAAAAGGTATTAGCTCGATTAGCCCTGGGAACAAAATGGGTAAGACAACAAGGATAACTTGTACAAAAATAGTTAAATAAACATTTTTTAATAGTACATTTAAAATTACAGACAATAAAATTGCAAAAATCGCCAGAACAATCATATAAATTATCGAAACTGCTATGTATTTATAAATAGGATAAATCATTACTCCCCCGTTAAAAACGGCTACAGGATAGGATGCCTGTCCTAATCCTTTAAAATAGATTAGAGGTAAACTACATATGAAGAGCTCAATTATGAAAATAACTACTATACCCATCGAAGTTATACATTTCGCTAACACATACTTACTAAAAGCAATAGGATACCCTTTAATAATAGAAATATGGCGGAAATCGTCTATCATAATATTAGACGAGTAAATACCAATTAGAACAAACCATACTGAGCCTACTATACTAAATAAAAACGCTAAAAATGGATAGAAACTTAGTGAGCCAAAAGACAATTCTAAACTATGTTCTTTTAAATATTTATAATAGGAAGAGTCCATTTCATTCTCTATCTTTGATGGCAAATTTCCAGCTACCAGATCATAATTCTCCATTTCAAATGCTTGTTTTCGTAATTCTGTAAGCTCTATTGCGGTATCTATAAATAATTCCGGTTGCTCTGTTTTTAAGGCCATCCCTTGTTTCGGATATGTATAATATTGTTTGACGATATTTTTGTATATATCACTACCATCCCCGTATTCACTGGCATCTACAATCTGAAATTTATTCATAGCTACTTTAACTGGTAATGATTCACTTGATTTTTCTTTAATAGGATTACCTAACTCTGTTGAATTCGCATAAACAACCATCCCAATAATACAAAGTGCCACAATCAGACAAGCAAAAATATTTTTCTTATTTGTTTTCTCTATAATAAATAGCGTTTTTAACATACTTCTCACATAATCCACTCCTTTTAACAAAAACAAACAAATAATTTGAATATTAAGTTAATTTTTACTGCATATCTTCTATATTACCCATTCTCTATGCACTAGGAAAATACCTTTTTCAGAAAAAATAATCTGTGAAATGACTGTAAGTTTTCTATAATTTGTTCCTCATTTTATGTATTTATAAAAAATCTCTTTTTTCATGATATGATAATGTATTGGCGCAAGGAGGTCATATCGTGAAATTAAATAAAGGTGTTTTATTTATATTATTAGGTGCATCATTTTTTGGCTTTACACCTATATTTGCTAAACTTGCATTTAGCTACGGCTACTCACTTGGCCAAATTAATGTCGTTCAAATGGTAATTTCCTTCTTTTTATTATGGTCACTTACTCTCATTAAGCGCTCTAGTTTTAAAGGGCTTAATAAGAAAAATGTTCTTCAAATTATGATTACCGGTTGTTTTATCGGTTTAACAAGTATTTTTTATTATGGTTCGATGCAATATTTGCCGGCTTCATTGGCTATTATTTTAATGTTCCAATTCGTTTGGATAGGAATTATATTAGAATGGATTTTCAGCAAAGTAAGACCCGCTCCAGTAACAATAGTGTCCATCATATTAATTTTAATAGGGGTCTTTTTTGCTTCGAACTTTGTAAATGGCGATATACAAGACCTACCAATTAAAGGATTCATTTTTGGAATTCTATCCGCATTCACTTATGCTGGTTTTATTTTTTGTAGTGGTAAGGTAGCCGTAAATGTAGATCCATGGACTCGCAGCTCTTTGATGGTAACAGGATCAACCATTTTAGTGCTAGTCATATTCATGCGTGACATCCCAACTTTACTACCATTAGAGCAAAACTTGGTGACGACTGCCCTAGGAGTGTCGTTATTCGGGGCAGTCCTGCCACCGTTATTTTTTGCAGCAGGTGCACCTTTAGTTTCGGGAGGAGTAGCAAATATATTAACAACTATTGAGCTACCTATCGCCATTCTATCAGCCAGCATTATTTTGTTAGAAGTAGTAACGACACTTCAATGGTTGGGCATTGCTATTATTATAATGGCTATCGCTTTAAATGAAATTGGACCTAATCTTTTCCGAAATAGAAAGCAATATTAGCGTTCAAAACGAACGTTTGCTGTACACAATCTCGATGACATTCGAGATTGTGTACAGCTTTTTTATTTAACTAATAATTATTTCAACTATTAGACTAAAGCCTTTTGCATTAAGTCGCCGCGGCAGCTTGGTCGGCCTTCACACAATCAATTGCGACAACGATTGCAATAATGAATGCTTCCATCTCCTCATTCAATATTTGAACCTTGTAGCTATCGCCCCAAGTGAACCACTCCTTGTTCACTTTACCTATAACTACACCGTGCTGTAAGATTTGAAAATTCATATCCCACCAGTTCCCATGTACCTCGATATCTGCCGCGTCAATCGTGTAGCGTGCTTTAAAGAAAGAAAACTCCTTCTTAATCGTTAACACCTCTAGACCATTTACCTCCACAAAAAACTTCGGCAAAAAGCTAAAGACTTTTTTTGTAATAAGGGCGACTTCATCTCTTGTTGTATTCATAATGGAGAATGTCTTTGGAATTTGCATAAAACTGCCCTCCACGTAATATACATCCTCCTCCTGCTCATTCTTTATCGTAAATTTGCCATTTAGACTGAATACCTTCTGCTTTATATAAAGTTGTTTCACACCTAAGCCTCCTTTAAATTAACGTATTAATACTGCACAGAGATTTCACCTTTGGGGGATTTCAACTAACTAATATATTCAACGTATTATATCGAAATACCTTCTAAACAAAAAAGTTTGCAAATAAAGAAGTTTGAATACTTTGCTAATCTATTATTATTTTTGATAACGTTCTCCCTATTGTCGCAAAACGGGATTTAATGTTTAATTAATATATTTGTCTTTCAATTGATCATGCCGATGCCACCAATAATCATATTCATGCAATTGAAAAGAACAAATCCAATCTTGGATTTGTTCTTTTGTTAGTAAGAATTTATACTGATCATCATAACCAATCAAATTCATTCCAAGTTTTTTTATGTTGTTGACTTTTTACATTCTCATCCCTCATGTTCAGTATGATATAAAATACTATAATTGAATGACTCTTTACTGCTTCAGACATTATTTATACGTTCTACAAACTTCTTCGCAGCACGTGATAACGGAATATTTTTTAGATAGCATATGCCAATACTCCTTTTTGGAATTTTCTCTTCTAGCGCTATCTCGTATAAATCTCCTCTTTCTAAATAATCCCTTGAAAACTCTCTTATAACACATGAAATACCTAAATTTATTTTTGTAAATTCTAAAACCAGATCATATGACCCAAGCTCAAAAACAGGTGAAACAGGAAAGCCCCTCTCTTTAAAGAAATTTTCGACAAACATTCGTGAATTTGATTTCTTTTCTAAAAAAATTAGTGGCATTCCCATTAAATTTTTTAAACTCATCGGCTTTTCCGTTAATTTTTTATATTTTTCTCCGCATACAAAAATATCTTGAATTTCCTTACAAGGGATGACTTGAAGATATTTGTCGTGGACCGGTAAATTACATATCCCCAAATCTGCCTTTCCAGATTTAATAAAATCACATATTTCTGATGTAGTTCCATTTAATATATTTAATTTGATTTCAGGGTAGCTGTTATGGAATTCTTCCAAATAAGGCAATAAAAAATAGCGAGAGATGGTATCTCCAACTCCAATTCGTAATTGTCCAGTCTTTAATGTTTTAAACTCTAATATTTTATCTTCTGCGATATTAATTATTCCTAAAGCTGAGTTAATATGCTCATTTAACAGTTTTCCTTCATTTGTCAATACTACTCCCTTTGATGTTCGATAGAAAAGCAGTATTTCCAATTCTTTCTCCAACTTTGAAATTGCTTGACTAACAGCGGATTGGGTCATAAATAGTTCTTGAGCTGCTTTAGAAAAACTTTTATTTCTGCTAACGATGTTAAATATACGGTATAAATCCAATTTCCCTATCATATAAGTTCTCCTAATATCACATATAATATTTATTAATTTTACTTATACCACTTTAACAAGGTATAGTAAACTTATAGGTGTTAGAACATTAGCACATAATATGATTTAAAGTGTACTCGATTAGAGGAGAGATTATATTGACAAGAGCAGTTGGAACAATAGTACGTGGACTTCGTGGTCCAATCATCAATCAAGGAGATAATATTGAACTAATCGTAGTTGATACGGTATTAAATGCAGCAAAAAAGGAAGGATTTTCGATTGAGGATCGTGACATTGTAACAATAACGGAATCCATTGTCGCTCGTGCACAAGGAAACTATGCCTCAGTTGACGATATAGCAGCAGATATAAAAGCAAAATTCGGTGACGACACAGTTGGCGTCATTTTCCCAATTCTTAGCCGTAATCGATTTGCAAACTGCTTACGAGGGATTGCAAAAGGGACGAAAAGTATAGTCTTAATGTTGAGTTATCCATCCGATGAAGTCGGGAACCACCTTGTAGACATTGATGAACTAGATGCTAAAGGCATAAACCCATGGACTGATGTATTATCAGAATCGGAGTTCCGTGAGCACTTCGGTAATATCCAACATCCATTTACCGGTGTTGATTACATCGAATACTATAAATCTCTGGTCCAGGCTGAAGGTGTGACTTGCGAAGTTATTTTCTCAAACAATCCAAAAACCATATTAGACTATACAAAGACAATATTAACTTGTGATATTCACTCACGTTTCAGAACAAAACTCATTTTAACAAAAAACGGTGCTGAAAAAGTATATGGTCTAGATGATATTCTTTCAGAACCAATCAATGGCAGTGGTTTTAATGCAGACTATGGTCTACTGGGATCAAATAAAGCAACAGAAGACAGTATCAAATTATTTCCAAACAACTGTCAACCAATCGTTGATGGGATTCAAGCAAAAATCAAAGAAGTAACAGGTAAAACGGTTGAAGTAATGGTTTATGGAGATGGAGCATTCAAAGACCCGGTTGGCAAAATATGGGAGCTTGCAGATCCAGTAGTATCACCCGCGTTTACTCAAGGACTTAACGGCACTCCAAACGAAGTGAAATTAAAGTACTTGGCAGATAACAATTTCTCACACCTTCGTGGAGAAGAGTTAAAACAAGCTATTTCTGAATTCATAGAGAATAAAAATGAAGACTTAGTTGGCGCGATGGAAGCCCAAGGTACTACACCTCGTAGACTAACGGACCTAATTGGATCATTATCTGATTTGACTTCTGGTAGTGGGGACAAAGGAACACCTATGGTCTATATCCAAGGATACTTCGATAATTATACAAAATCTTAAAAGCGTAAAAGGAAAAAAGGATGTCTTCTAATCAAGACATCCTTTTTTCCTTATGGCACGCTTCACCCCACCTGTTTAAGTGGCGGTATTTAAGAATAAATTATCTTCCCAAAAACTATGTTTGTACAATAAATGACGTTGGTGAAAGAAAACCCCCATCCCTTTTAAACGAGATGAGGAGGATTCTCACTAACGTCATTTTTTATAAATACATGGGACAAAGTAGTCCTGCTACCCACTGAGCTGAAGCCGTGCTCGCGGAAAGCGTGTCCATCTGGAACTGAAAACAACGGGATACAGGAGGACTATGTGAAAAAGGACTATCCCAGAAAATCAGCTTTACTGACTTCTTGGATAGCCCTACAATAACTAAATTATGGTTGGCTACTATTCTTCGCCAACGTCATTTGACAAAGAACCAAAACTATTTACTTGAGAGTAGAGAACTTCGTTATAAAAAACTACACCTCCAATTGCTAGTTGTGTCTAACAATCAGGGTGCAGTTCTAAAAGAATGGATACTATTTTTTTAGTTTAGTTGCTAACTGCAACTTCTACGTTTGGTCCATTATCTTCACGAATGAATAGGACTGAAATTGTACCAATTACGAGTAATACTGCAGCGAAGTAGAAT
The DNA here is from genome assembly GCF_029533155.1 of Psychrobacillus antarcticus. GTDB lineage: Bacteria > Bacillota > Bacilli > Bacillales_A > Planococcaceae > Psychrobacillus > Psychrobacillus antarcticus. The sequence continues at coordinate 160,273 of NZ_JAIZDB010000001.1, forward strand.
CCTGCATTTAAAGTACCTGTAACATCTGTAAGCCAACCAGTGAGATATGGCGCTATAATAGAACCACACATTCCGATGAAGTTATAAAAACCGAATGCAGTACTTAATGATTGTTTCGGTGCGTTATCTGCAACGACAGCAACTAATACTGGATTTGTACTAATTTTACCGAAAATACCATATCCGATTAATGCTGCATAAAGAACATACATATTATCAAATGCTACGATGGATACAATCGCGATAATCGAAAGTGGTAGCATCACGAGTAATACAGGTTTGCGTTTCCCCATTCTATCAGCAATCCAACTAAATATGATGGAACCTGGAATCGCTGCCCAAGGGACCAACGAAGCCACTATAGCAACTTCGGTTCCATCGATTCCACGTGCATGCTGTAAATAATATGGAATCCATGTAACAACTACGAAGAATGCATAGATAGCACAGAATATAGTGATGTAAGCACATACTAAGTTTCTACTAAATAATTCTTTAATCTTAAGCTTTTGCGGAGCTGCGTCCTGCGAACCAGCCTGAGCTTGTCCTTTTGGTTTTTCTTTAATAATCCACCACATGGCTAAACCAATCAGAACAACTGGGATAGCAACAACGAAGAATGGGGCTCTCCAGCTCATTCCAAGTGTATCAACTGTATAACTAGAAATGAAGTAACCAATAGACAACCCAAATGCCATACCACTATTAATAATTGCGCTACCTACAGTAATATGTTTCTTTGGTATTGCCTCAGTTGAAAGTCCATATTGTGGTCCGTAGTAGAATCCTTGGAAAATACCAACAAATAACCACGCAATCATGAATAGTGTAAATGATGGCATCAAACCTGTGACTGCTGCCATAATACCAAAAAGAAGAAACCCCGGTACAAGTACCTTTTTCTTACCAATCTTATCTCCCATAATTCCGGACGGTACGTTCAGCCCTGCATATCCGAGAAAGAAGATACTACTTATTAAACCGAGCTGTGTAGTAGACAAACTAAAAACTGATTGAATATCGTTCATGACTGGGTTTAGAACTGCTCGCGTTGCATATATTGCAATCCACCCAAAAAAGAAAACAGTTACAATTTTAATCCAATATGGAATTAACTCTTTTTTCTCTGTAGTTGGATTATGTTTCGGATCTTTCGCCATTTTATTTCCCTCCTAATTTAAGTATATTTTATTAAGATAGTTAATAGGTAATTAATGATTTCAACTTCATTTAGAATATACAATATTAGGCATTACATCCAAATAAAAATGTAGGGGTGTACATTACAAAAAGATTAAAATGAGAAGGAAATTCGAGGTATTTAAACAAAATATCTTAAAGCAAATGGGAGACTAGTTATCAATTGGCACTGCCAAGCCTATGGGGGACTTCAACCACCAAGTTATAGTACATTCCTGTGCACAAAAAAATCCCGTACTGCAAATAAGCAGTTCGGGACTCTATTTATTATTTTTGTATATTTTTCAGCATATAACCAAGACCAGGATAGGTGACAATATATTCTTCTTCATTTTGAATAATTTTTTTTATTTTTGCGCGAATTCTAGCAATCCCAACACGTAAATAATCTATGTCATCACGGTACTGCGGTCCCCAAACCTCTGATAGGAGTGTTTCATGCTGAACGACTTTATCGAGATTAAGAGCTAATATTTTCATTAAGGAATACTCGGTTGGAGTAAGCTTGAATTCCTCATCATTTATCCAACATCGCACTCTTCCTAAATCGATCACAAGTTCCCCGGTATGAATAACCGAGGATTCTACCAAATTAGAGTTAGCAGAATTTGATTGGCTTCTTCGTAATACAGCATTCACCCTAGCAAAAAGCTCATCTAGTGAGAAGGGCTTCGTTAAATAATCATCTGCACCAACGTTTAACCCATGTACTTTATCCTTTGAATTACTTCTAGCAGTAAGCATAATTACGGGTACATTTGAGAACTTGCGCAGTTTTTCTAATATAAGAAAGCCATCCTGTGCAGGCATCATAATATCAAGTAAAATTAAGTCAGGTGAGACCAGATCAAACTTCTCTAGCAATTCTTCTCCAGAGCTCATCGTGAACACTTCATATCCAATTGACTTTAAGTTAGCCGCTACAAAGCGTAAAATTTTCGGTTCATCGTCAACGAAACAAATCTTTTGAGCATTCAATACTACTCTTCCTCTCTTTTGTTAGGAAAATATAGAATAAAAGAGCTGCCTTTACCAATCTCGCTAAGCACTTCAATTCTTCCTTCGTGTGCTTCCATAATTCCTAGGCAAATTGCTAGTCCTAATCCGGTACCCCCAGTTCTTCTTGTAGCAGTTATATCAACCTGAAAAAAACGATTAAACATTTTTATAATATGATCATTAGAAATGCCGATTCCATTATCAGTAACCGTAATTATTGTATAATCTCGGTTTGCATCTAATGTTACATCAATTTTCTTGATAGGCGAGTCATTATAGCGCAGGGCATTCGTGAATAGATTAATCAGTACCTGGTAAACACGTAGTTTATCAGCATAGAAGGTAAAACCCTCTGGAAGATTTGTATGAAATTTGCATACTGTGTTTACCTGAAGAGATAGTGGTATTTGTTCCAACGATTTTTTTATCAAATGATCTGCCCGAATAATCATATCACGTTCAACAAACATCGTTCCTGACTCGATTTTGGAAATATCCATCCAGTCATTTACTAAGTGAAGAATTCTTTCTATGTCTTCATGTATTCCTTCTAATAATTCCTGTTGAAAATCTGGTCCCCATTCAACTTCCTTACGAAGTAATGTTTCGACACTGCCTTTAATATTTGTAATCGGTGTTTTAAACTCATGGGATGTAAGAGAAATTAAATTATTCTTTAATATATCAATCTCTTCTTCTTTGGTAATATCTCTTAATAGTAATCCTTCGCCGATTGTATTATCGTCTAATATGACTGAGAATTTATGAAGAATATAATACTTTGGTTTCTTTGATTCCTGTTTATACTCTAGTTTAAGCTCACCTTTGTCCTTGGCAAAAAAAGCTGAAAGCTCCTCATGCTCAACATCAAACAATGTAATAAGTTGTTTATATACACTAGATAGTGTTAATAAGTCATCCTCAATACCATTGGCAACGATGTTTAAAAAGAACTCATTGACATAATCAACCTCTTTTTCGTTATTAACGAGCATTAAGCCCTCTGACATGCTTTCTAATACCGCGAGCAGCACTGCATGCTTATTGCGAATTTCTTCGAAGAAAAACTTATTTTGCAGCATAACGGCGAGCGAGCTAGCGAATGTATTAAGAAATTCCTGATTGCTTTTACTTAAAGGTTCATCACCTAATAAATCAACAATCAAAAATCCTTTATTATCCTTTTCAAATTGGAATGACTGCGTATACTGCTGCTCTCCAATCATATTTTCCCTAAGATAATTTGCTAAATTTTGTTCCGAATAAATCCTTTCATTCGTCACGGCCAAATCTTTAAAGAAAATATGGATGGAATAGTTAATATAAGGCTTAACTTTATTTAAAAAATCCTGAATGAAATGAGCTAAATCCTTATTAGAAGACACGGAAGTGATTAATTTGTTTACAGCTTTAAGCTCTAAGTTCTTATTCCTTAACGTTACTGTTCGTTCATGGACTCTACCCTCAAGCTCTCTATTTAATTCGATTAATTCCTGTTTATTATTATCAACCTCATCAATCATGCGATTGAAATAATAGAATAACTCTTCCATTTCTTGCGGCCCTTGTCTATTCTTCGTAACAAGTGAATTATGTCGAATCCCATTTGTATAGTCTTTAATATAATCGAGTAACTGTCGTATTGTTACTTCCAACCGATTCGTTAAGAAAAGACTGACACCTACCATCACAATGGCAGTTCCAAGAAGAAAGATAAGAATTGTCACAATCGATTTTTTGTACGTATTTGTAATAGCTTCAGTAGGCTTGGCTACCCAAATAACCCAATCAAGTGACTTTATCTTTTCATAAGTAATGTATTCTTCCCTCTTCTGATCTTTCAACTTAAAGTAGTTACTCCCCTCGTCCGCATGATTTTCTTCAATATATTGAATGATTTCTGATTCTGAAATATTAACAAGATCTCTTCTTGTGTTGACAGAAGGATGAACGACAACATTTTTTTCCTGATCAATTGCGATAACATATCCTTCTTCACCGGAATTGCGTTGTTTAATATGCTCACCTAAAGCATTTAAATCCAAGGCCCCAAGAACATAGCCGATTAGTTTCTTATCATTATCTAGAATAGGCGAAACAATCGCTACTAATAGAACATTGGTGCCACCCCTTCCATGGTAGACAGGAGAAATGACAGTGGATTTTGTTTTAACTAACTCTTTGTAGTAATATCGATCACTAAAATTGAGATTTTCTCTATTTGTACCATCTGTATACAGTTCAGGATAAAAAACGATAGATTGTCCGCTACTATCCCCGACATACAAGTTGACAAAGCCTGGGTAATTGATCTTAATGTCTCTAAGCTCGTCTTGGATTGCTTCCACATCTCCTGCTTCAAACGCCTCTTGTATTCGCAGAGCTTCTATTTGAATGGCTTTTTTATGGTCTATAATATATTCGTCAATGTAATCTGCAAGGTAAGTCGTAGTTTGTGCCTGGTATCTTTTGCTTTCATCTATTAATGAAGATAATTGAAAGATTTGAAAAATACCAAGAAATAAAATGGAAAAAAACAAAATGGTTAGAAAGGAATAAATAAGTTCCTTTTTAAAGGAGTGAGCTTTTTTCATTTTGTTCTCCTTTCCTTTTTAAAAATTATGTAGAGAATAGACCTTCCTTTTATAAACGAGTGTTCTTGCCTATTGTATTGTTTATGAAAAGTAAGTTAATTGTGATTTTTCTTGCACTATTTATTAACCAATTAGTAGTTAATACTATAGCATATTTAGCCTAGGAACCGGTCCTGTACTTTAACGTCCAAGGAATGCTTGCTAATATCTTTCTGAATATCAGTCAACACGTTGATTCAGGAGATACAATCATTGCATGAAAGTAATTAGAGGACTATGAAGAGTCCATACGTGAAACAGAATTACCGAAGACAAGGGAAGAATTTGAAATTAGAGCAAATCTATTTTATTTAAATTCCGAGATTAAGAACTGATAGTACTTTTATCAGATAAAACTTTTATGTTAACAATAGTTGACATTATGTTATGTTTACCTTACATTTTAATTATTAGGAAGGAGTTAGGAGATGTTAAAAAATAAGGTCAAAGAATTACGAGCACGACATAGTTATTCTCAAATCCATTTAGCAGCTCTAACAGGGGTAACTAGACAAACGATTGGTTTTATTGAAAAAGGAGAATTTTCCCCATCCGTCACACTTGCCCTAAAATTATCCCAGCATTTGCAAGTAACCGTGGATGAATTATTTTGGTTAGAGGAGGAGAAAAATTAATGCAAAAAAAAGACATTAGAATGCAAGAGCCTTTATATACTAGCGCTTTTTTCACTTTATTTATTGGTTCGATTTTAGGACTTGCCTATACATTTAGATATTTTGATATTGAAATGCAAAACAGGATCATACTCGGTCTAGAAAAACTAAATATTATTCCATTCATTATCGCTATTGTTTGCGTAATTCTTGCTATCATTTTATGCGTAATTTATGTGCTGAAGATCAAAAAGCATAATTTCGAAAATCCTACTAAAAAAATGAAAGCCTTTACCGCTTTTACTTTAAATGAATTTAATGATGATGATGAATTTTTTAATAAAGCAACAAATGCTGCAACACGTATTGGTTATCTCTTTTTTGTAAATGCTATGAGTGTCCTTCTTGTACTTTTACTATTCCAATTTCCTCATTATGTTTACATGGTTATCATACTTGGCATTTGTATCATTCAAAATTTAGTATATTATTCACGTATGAAAAAATATTATCAATAACGTTCAGAATCTATAGTAAAATCGAATGCCACTCCAATTTTGTTTGGAGTGGCATTTTCCTCATAAACCTCATTTACTTATGGTACGGTTCTCCGTAACTAAGTAAGTGCGGTTTTTTCTACAACCTTTAATAAAAGTTAAAAATTCTAACCTTTATTTCTTTCTAATAATTGCTCAATTTTATGATCTGCTTTTAGTAATACATGTTTTATTTGTTTAATGTTATTTTCCCTTTGTACCATTAGGACATATTTTTTTTGAAATATCTCTTTTATTTGAAGGACGTTTTGAATTTCTTCTTGTGTTAATATTTTATTATGATCCGTATTTTTCGACCAATCAAAAAGGATATTAATTTCCAATAGTGAAAATCCAGTTTGTTTAAGTTTAATGATGGTTTCAATTAAAAGGATGTCATTATTGTTATAGTCACTATGTTTGTTAATAATTTCTGGATGTAATAAACCTATCTTTTCATAGTATCGAATAGAATCTTTACTAATACGGGTACGCTCTGCAAATTCTCCAATTTTCACCACTAACACCTACTATTTTATAAATTTATAAACCATTAGAACGATTATACTATGGAAAATGAAACGAATGATATGATGGCTGTACTTAATGCGACCATTTGTTACTATCCCTTGAGACATTGTTAATGTATGTAACAAGATAAATGCGAGAATTAGTAATACAAATTGCAAGTCTTTACTTGGAATAAATAAGATTACGATTATACCTATTGATACACTAACAAATATTAAGGCTCTTACATGATATCCTACCCCTTTCCATTGTTTAATACCTGCTATTCCCGTTAAAAATGCATATAACCCAATCAGTATATACGTCACACTAGCCATTTAGATCACTCCATTCTTTTAATATATTTACTTTAAAAGATGGAGTTAACTCCATGTCAATAAATAAAAAACAGCCTACTTTAATTCGTAGACTGTTTCATGTAATTCATAAACCGCACTTACTTATGGTACGGTTCGCCCTTCATAATCCGGAATGCACGGTAAATCTGCTCCACCAACACTAGCTTCATCAACTGGTGGGGCAAGGTCATTTTACTAAAAGAAAGCTTTTCGTCTGAACGTTTCATGACATCCTCATGGAGACCTAAAGATCCGCCAATGACAAACGTAATTTTACTTCTACCATAGGTCATGAGGGATTCGATATCACCAGCTAGCTGCTCCGACGTTTTCATCTTTCCTTCAATTGCTAGAGCAATAACGTATGTGTCCGCTCCTATCTTCGCTAGGATTCGGTCACTTTCTTTTTTCTTAACAATTTCCATATCAGCCTCACTTAGATTTTCGGGCGCTTTTTCATCAGCCACTTCCACTAAATCTATTTTGGCATATGCTCCTAGTCGCTTTGTATATTCTTCTATTCCCATTTTCAGATACTTTTCTTTTAATTTCCCTACTGATACAATTTGTATATTCACAGGTTATCCACCTTCACATATCATTTACAAACAAGTTATACACATAGTTTATCCACATATCCACAACAGTTATCTACATCTTGTGTTTCAATTTTCTTTAGCTACAATATATAATGCGTGACTTTCACAGTAGGAACAAATTGTGGATAACTTTTCTTCGTCCTTTAATTCCTCTAACAAGGGAAATGTTTTCTCTTCTGCTACAAACATGTCCAAAGCGTGATTTATATGGTTTTCGCAACTGAATATTCTCATTTTTATCTCTCCTTTCGTTGTCGGAATACTTTTAATAGTTATACACAAATCATCCGTTGTTATCCACAACCTATTTTACCAAACAAAAAACGAGTAGGAAAGACAAGCTTTTCTTTTCCTACTCGTTGTGTAAATTTCTTATTTACATTAATAAGTTATCCACATGTTTATAATTCAGTTGTTTCCTTTAAAAGCATCGTTAACTCGACTAATTCTCCCTGTCTGTATACTTTCACTTTTAGTTCGTCCCCAGTTTCTTTTTCATTGTATAGGTGTTTACGTAACTCAATTGTATTTTCTACTTTTTCTCCATCCATTTCTACAATGACATCATATGTTTTCATCCCCGCCAATGCTGCTGGAGTTCCTTCCACTACTTGGTCAACTACTACACCAGTTGTAACTTCCCCTGGTAATTTTAAAGTTTCTTTTTGATGAATCGCAGGTACATTCGTCAAATCTATAAGCGTGATTCCCATGGATGGACGATTAACTTTTCCATTTTGCTCTAAATCTTCAATGATAGGAATAGCGGTATTCACTGGAATAGCAAGACCCATTCCCTCTACTGTCGATTCAGAAATCTTCATCGAGTTAATACCGATGAGCTGTCCCGCTAAGTTAATCAATGCTCCTCCACTGTTACCTGGGTTAATCGCTGCATCTGTTTGTAAAACCTCTGCCTGCCAATCCTCTATTCCATCTCCGTTTAAATCGACTGGTACGGCACGATCCTTACCAGACACCACTCCAGTTGTAACAGAACCATAAAAATCGAGTCCTAAAGGATTCCCAATAGCAATAACCGTTTCCCCTTGTTTTAATGCATCGGAGTCACCAAATTCTATAACCGCTTCAACACCAGTATCGTCAATGGCAAGAACAGCTAAATCTGTCCAAATATCCTCTCCGACGACCTTTGCTTCTGCTTTCGATCCATCTGCTAATGTTACTTCTACAGACTGGGCACCTTCAATAACGTGATAATTCGTAATAACATAAGCTTTACCGTCTTCTTTTTTATATATCACACCTGATCCTGTGCCAGCATTCTGTGTAGCTTCTGATTGACTCCAAAAGTTTGTAACTGATTGAATATTTGATATCCCAACCACAGCGCTTGAAGCCTTTTCTACTGCATCTGTTACATCTGTAGTGACCTCTACTGAGAGCTGTTGAGTTTGTTGGGCATTTTTAATCGATTTAGTTTCACTGTCTGATGGTAGGTTAGTCACTACGGAAGGTATTAAAAACCATACGAGTAATGCACCAACAAGTACACCTGCAAGCCCACTAAAGAAATAGCTAGCAACGCCTCGTTTTTTTCCATTTCTTTTTTTCGGTTCCATTGGTGGTTGTTCGTTTGGTAATTGTGGTCCATAAGGGTTATTTATATCCATCTTTCTCTTCCTCTCTTTTATTAATATATCTCTACTTACAATGTACCCATTCCACATTAAAATAAGATGAAAATCACTTGAAAAATAAATAAAAGTTCCAAATACTACATTCATAGTAATTGGAACCTCGATTTATACAATGGAAAGTATGTGCTTTTACTCATTTTCTGGCTAGCTCTTGCGCTTTTCTTACACAAGAACTAGCTCTGTTGGTTTATCGGCATCCGTGTCATGTAGATGCACATATTCTCCTACAATCACACCACAGGATTGAAGTGTTTGTGAAACACTCATACGAGCAAGATCTTTCATATTATTATCTTTACTTAAATGGGACAAATAGATATTTGTATTTTTCAGATCAACCACTTCACTCATAGCAACTGCAGCATCCTCATTGGAGACATGTCCTACATCGCTTAATATTCTTCGTTTAATTGACCAAGGATAGCGCCCCATCTGTAGCATGCTAACATCGTGATTACTTTCAAAGACAAAGGAGTCGGCTCCTTTAATATGCCCTTTCATTCGATCACTCACATATCCAGTATCGGTTATTAAAACAAGTTTCTTACCGTTTTCATGAAAAATATAAAACATCGGGTCAGCTGCATCATGAGATACTGCGAAAGATTGGATATCAATGGAGCCGAATTTTTTTACGGTTTCCATATCAAATAGAAATCGTTGGTCTAATGGAACTTTACCGATGAGTGGATCCATTTCTGACCAGGTTTTTTCATTTGCAAAAATGGGAACGCCATACTTTCTAGCTAAGACACCTAGCCCTTTAATATGATCGCTATGCTCATGTGTAACAAAAATCCCTGACAGTTTTTTAATATCTCGATCAATCTCCTGAAATAATTGATCCATTTTTTTACCACTTAAACCGACATCAACTAAAAAGGAATGTTCTTCATTTTCCACATAAATAGCATTACCACTACTACCACTCGCTAATACACTGAACTTCATTTTTAAAACTCCTTATTCCACTACTGTTTGTTCCGTCTCTTTTTGTATCTCAGTTACTCTACCTTCTACTGCATTTACAAAGTGTTCCTCAGTTGTCCCGTCGATTAATTCTACAAAAATATGCCATGTTGGTGCAAAAACTTGTGTTCCTGTTACCTGAGCTAATGTGGAATATCCCAGCTCAATTTCCTTAATGGCAGAGTCTGGTTTTAACAGCGAATTATCATACAGTATATTTATCACCTGCATATGTGGCAATAATTTTTGAGACACATCGTAATTCTCTAAGTCGTCCAGTATAGTCTGTTCATAACCAATAAGCTCATTTTCCTCATTCCAGTGAACAATTAGTTTCGCATTTGTATTATAGTAAACGAGTCGTTTATTTACTTGTTGGAATAATATAGCTGTTTTATTTTCTTCATCTATTTTCCACAGGCCATAAGATGAGCCTCTTATCACTTGCTCATGTACTATTTTTTCTAGCGTATTTTCGTCCGTTATTTTTATAGGTTTTTCAAACGTGCTAACTAGTTTATCGCTAATAGATATTTCTACAGTTTGATTGTTCAATTCTTCTATTTCTTCTTGACTAAAATTATGGACGTTACCTGAAACATAAGCAGCCTCTTTAATCTCGTTATCTTTCTCCAAAACTTTTATATTATCTAGAATAAGCTTTTCGGCGATAGGTGTATTATTGGGTTTATCTATTAGTTGAGATTCACTATATCGATTCGAATATAGGGAAAGTAAGAATACATTTAAAATAGAAAATACAATAATAAATATAGTTTTTGTTTTATTCCAATCCAAATTTTGCACCTCCTAATAATTCCGGAGATACGCGAACCCAACTTCCGCTCTCTAAGTAATACCAACACGGCTCCAGATTAAATAAGAATTGGTCGTCATCTCGTGATAAATAATACCCCATGAGAACATCGTCAATAGAATTCATATTAGTATCTGTTGAAGTAGAAAGAAAATCATAAATTGACTGCCCTGAAGCTAATTGTACTTCCTGTGTTTTCAAACGATCAGCAACATGAATTGTATAAAGAGGTCGATAGTATCGATACACTCGCTCAAGTCCCCAATACTGCGAGATTTCTGTTAATGTATCCCTACTAAATACCGGTAAACCTGCAAAATACAATTGATAATTAATTTGTCGAGTTGCGGTGTTCATTCGAGAATAACGATAATCATCTGTCCAACCGTTATGCTCATTGACAAAATTCAAACTGTTTGTAATGAGGTCTACTGGATTCCCTGGATTTTCATTCTCCGAGGCGGGATGTACATAGTGTAAGCTTTTATAAGTAAAATTAACATTCATTAACGCACTATCATCTGTGAATTGTTGTTCACTCATGCTAACAGGGTTACTTCTCACTAGGCTAGGATTATTAAAGAGGGCATCTTTGAATTTATCTGATTCAATCTCTTTTATCCTATAAGTATAGCTTCCGATATTTTCTGGTATCGATGAAACGTACAACGATAATTTATTGTCTCTAACTATTTCATTATATACCTGCATTGTCTCTCCATATTCCACAATACGATTCGTAAACACTAATTTATCTGCTTTTTCTGCAGTTGCCTTATAGATCTTTTGCTGAGATGTACTTATAAAATACAGAGTCATGCTATCTGAGATATCTTCATTCCAGTCTATTATTAATCTATTAAAATAAGCATTTGGAAAATTGTCATCTGCAAAGTTTAAGATATTGCCTAATAATTCAACCGGTACCTCTGCTGCAAAAAAGAAACTTGCACGATTAGGAACCTTCACAAAATCATTTATTTGATCGGTATTTACTTTGTTACTAGCCAACTCAACCGTTTGAATTTCCCAGTTTTCCATATTTTTGAGCACATATTCTATTGGCTGGCTCGCAGAAGTACCCTTTATAGCGTCATCTTGGCTAATAATCATTCGATACGGTTTAATAACGTCTTCAAAGTTCTTTTTTTCAGCAATAGATATATCCACAATAGCTGCCTCATTTTTTTGAAGGACAGGAGAGTACGTCCAGATAGAAAAAGTTAAAGTAAAGCTGAGGAGAATAAGTAAAAGTAAAACAATTGATTTTACTTGCTCAATATATTTCACTCCCACTCACCTTCCTCATCCGTTAAAATATTCAATGTGAAGAAAATAGTCGTCCCTTGTCCTTCTTCGCTTTCTGCCCATATTCTACCACCATGTGCTTCAATCATTTCCCGGGCAATTGCTAAGCCTAGACCCGTTCCTCCCATAGATCTTGCCCGTGCTCGATCTACTCTATAGAAACGATCAAAGACTCGATCGACATTCTCAGAAGGAATTCCCATACCATCATCAGATATCATTACTTTTAACATGGAGTCATTCATCACTACCCCAAATCGTATATTCCCACCATCTGGAGAATATTTAATCGCATTTGAAATGATATTATCTATTACCTGCGTTAACTTGTCTGTATCTATGTCCACATAATAGGCTTTATCGGAGAACATGCGTACAAAGGTAACATGATCAGATTTAGAAAGTTCAAATCTATCAATAATCCGGTTGAAGAATTGATTGAAATTTACAATCTCCCGATTTAAATCATAATCTCTACTATCCATCTTAGATAATTGGAGTAGGTCATTTACAAGTCGAATCATTCTTTGCGTTTCTGTTTGAGTTACTTGTAAAAAAGATGGTGCAATTTCTTCATCTTTCCATGCACCGTCAGCCAAAGCCTCCAAGTAACTACTCATCGTCGTAAGAGGTGTTCGTAGTTCATGAGAAACGTTTGCTACAAACTCTCTTCTTTCCATATCCACTTTTTCTTGCTCCGTATTATCATGTAATACGGAGATTAAACCGTTAACAAAACCAGTTTCTTTTTGAATAACAGAAAAATTGGCACGTAAAATAAACGGTCTTTCATTAGAACTTAAATCTAAATTAATCGCTTCTTTCAAATGTATTAAATCCTCAAATGAGTGGTCAGGATCTATTCCAAGTACTGATATAATAGGGCGATTTAATACCATTTCCCTAGGTATACGCAATAATCTAATTGCTGGATCGTTTATCAAGATAACTCTACCTTTACGGTCTGTAGCTATTACCCCATCAGTCATATTGGTTAAAACGGAGGCTAGTTTTCTACGCTCTGCTTCCGTAGTTGATTGAGCTTCCTGTAATCTATTCGTCAAATGATTAAAGGCAATTGCCAGCTGTCCGATTTCATCACTACCATATACTCGCACTTTTCTGGAAAAATTACCTTTTGCCATAGCTTGTGCTTGTCTTCTCATATCTGAAATAGGCCTTGTAATCGTTTGGGCAATTAGAATTCCTAATATGACTGTAATGACTAGTGCAACTGCTGTACCACCAGCAAGTATTTGATTTATTTCATTCATCTGACCAAAGATATTTTCAATATTAGACTCAATATATAATGTTCCAATTACTTCTCCCTTATAAATGATAGGAGTAGCTAATATCCATATTCTGTGAGTTTCTTCATCCAGCGATATGCTATCAAAATCATCTGCCGCAGTAATGGACTTTCGGACCAAATCATCCATGGATCGTTGTCCTACAATAGACTGATTATTCACATCAGAGGTTGCCAAAATTTGATACCGAGCATCGATAACACGTATTTCTTTAATGTCATACGAATTAAGATTAGACAAAATAGAACGTAAACTTTGTTCTTTTGTTTGGTCTTCTTCGCCTCTTATTTTTATTAGTTCTTCTCGCGCACTATACTCTAACAGGCTAACACGGTCAGTTATAGAGTCTTGAAAGTTAGATTTTAACGTCTTTTCTAGTTCACGAACAAAATATAATCCAATTATTTGCATCGCAATAATGATAAGTAATACATAAATCAGCACAATTTTTACGTGAATTGATTTAAAGTATCCAACTTTTTGCATTTACTTCTACTCCTACTCCTGTTCAGGACTTCGTAAATAGTACCCTACACCTCTTCTAGTAACGATCCACGTTGGATGACTTGGGCTGTCTTCAATTTTCTCACGTAAGCGACGAATTGTTACATCCACTGTTCGTACATCCCCAAAATAGTCATAGCCCCATACTGTTTGTAATAAATGTTCACGAGTCATCACTTGTCCTATATGTTTTGCTAAGTAATGCAATAGCTCAAATTCTCGATGCGTAAGCTCAATTTTTTGGTCCCTCTTTATCACAAGATAAGCATCCGGCTGAATAGTTAGTGGACCAATAACAATTTCATTTGTCACTATTTCTGCATCTTCTTGAATAGTTTGGTGTCTACGCATATTTGCTTTTACTCGAGCAATTAATTCTCTAGTGCTAAATGGTTTTGTTACATAATCATCAGCACCGAGCTCTAGACCAAGTACTTTATCTATCTCTGAATCTTTTGCTGTTAGCATGATAATAGGAAAATCATATTTTTTCCGAATTTCTCTACAAACTTCCATTCCATCTTTGTTAGGAAGCATTATATCTAATAACATTAAATCCGGTTGATCTTCTTCCACCTTTTTTAATGCCTCATCCCCATCATAGGCACAAACTACTTGGTATCCTTCTTTTTTTAAGTTAAATTGCAGTATATCTGCAATCGGCTTTTCATCATCTACAACTAATATTTTTTTACTCATATTTAGTCCCCCTAATTATCGTATTCTATATTAAACTCAATTGAATTATTTTTAACAATAAGTATATCTACTTTAACATTGTTTTGGGCTCCATGCATCTCTAAGTAAGAACGACCCCATAATTCGACCCACTTTGTCGAATTATTTCCCAGGAAATTTTAGAGAAAAAAAACCAGGCAAAAAAACGCCCGGTCCTTTAGGATTTAGACCTGTTTCTACTGTTTTCGAAGGGCTTTGGACAGACTTATTACTATATAATTACCGTTGGATTTTTTAAAGATGCTGGTCGTGACTGAAGTCACGACCAGCATCTTTTTTTCTCGGTAATCATATGGCTATTGACTGTCCGTCGCCCTTCTACAACTTTTAGAAACGGGTTAGTTCATTTTTGGGGTAACTTAGAGAAAAGATACTATCCTAATAATTAAGGATAGATGATGACAGTCTAAGTACGCGACATCGTGGTGCTCCTGCGCAAAGCTCGTCGCAAAATAAAAAAACATTTCGCAACGACTGCCTGACCCGCATCGTGCGGGCCTGAAGATGCAATTTCGTTCGCTATTTCGCTTCTTTATTGGGTAGACACTTATTATTTTTCTTTTTTTCCACTTTTGTGACCAACATCCTGTTGGCCCGTGGGCACGGCTTCAATCTCCTCGTCACTACGAAAACATATGCTCCTGCGGTTACTCGTCGCAAAGACGTTGCCACACGATGTGGCGCTCTTAACCTTTGTACTCCACTGAAACGCAAATCAGTAGTATCAATCATTCTTAATAGCCCTGTAAAACTGGTGTTCATGCTGTATTTTTATATACTTTCTTATCTTTTAAAAAAAGACAGTCAATATAGCGACTGTCTCTTAATATTATTTGTTTAATACAGTTAAAGGATTAATCGTTACTCCATTTTTCTCCACTTCAAAATGTAAATGTGTTCCAGTAGAACGACCTGTACTTCCCATAACACCGATTTTAGTACCTGTAGGAACTACTTCCCCTACTTTAGCTGTAATAGAAGATAGATGTGCATATGTTGTTTTGTAGCCATTTTGATGATCGATGATTATACGGTTTCCGTATGTTCCATCCCAACCAGCTGCAACTACTATTCCATTATCAGTTGCTTTTATCGTAAAGCCACTCGGTCGTGCAATGTCGATACCTTCATGTTGACGTCCCCAACGATATCCCATTTTACTAGAAATATATCCTCCTTCAGCTGGCCAAGCAAATGCACCGGATCCTCTTGAAGGAATTACTTTCGTGCCTTTTAACACAATATGATCTTTTGGTTCTACAAGAATTGTTTCATCGACCATAGATTCGCCAACTTGTACACCATTTTCTTTGCGAATTAAGTAAGTTGCCATCTTTTGACCATCAGAACCTTCTTGTAATACCTTTGTATCGCCTTTATACATATCTTCTGTATCTTCTACTTTTTTCATATGTTTAATGGCCTCTAGAGCTTTTTTCTCATACTGTACTTCTATATTAATAAGTGGTTTAAGAATTGTTACATTTAACTCTTGACCTATTTGTAATACAGTAGAATCAGTTATTCCAGGATTAAGTGCCATTAGTTCGGAAGATGTTAGATTATGCTCACTAGCAATAGTTCCTAATACATCGCCTTCCCCCACTGCATATACCTCATTTTCTAATGTTCCTTCTAAAAGTAGCTTCACAGCATCATCTGGTGAAACAATCTGACTAGGGTCTGTTGCTACAGTAACTCCTGATACTTTTTCTTTTAAAATTATATTAGCAATACGAGTTTCATTTTCTTTTAATTCGGGTAAAGATCCACTAGTATTATTTCTAGCTTCCAGTGTATTCAACTCTTCTTCTGAAACAAAATGTAATTTTAGTTTTCTTAGTGCTTCATTGTAAGCATCTAAGTCTTTGACATAGACTGCCATCTCGTCATTGATTGATAACGCAAATGCCTTTGCTTCTACTTCTATTAAGCTATCTAGCTTTTGAAGAGTAGTCTCATCATTTGTAGTGGGAGTAAATACTTGTTCTGGAACTACCGATAAATTAGATCCAGCAATCAAAGTCATATCTCTAAACTGGGAGCTAGATTCTTCAACTTTTTTATTGAGCATTGATTGTAATTTGGTTTGATCCGAAATGGCCCCTACATATTGACCATCCGTGTATATATGGTATATTTCTATTAATGCATTGCTTTCACTTTCTTTTGCAAAAGCCATATTAATAGAAATACTTGAGATAAGTAAAACTGATACGGCTGCTTTTTTCACCATATTTGACTTTCCGTTTGAAAGAACATTCAGTTTTGATACCTTTTGTTCCTCATTCTTACTTTTCAAAAACATGATAAAGCCCCTTCCACTCTATATGTAAACTCTTCAATCATTTCACGCTACTCTAATTTAACATATTTGAAATGAGGATGTATTGATTTATAAGCGGTTGTAAAGAAACTGTAGTATTGGTTCCATATATTACATTAATTTTACATTTTTTATAAGTTTTTAGTTCTTTATACTTAATATATTATTCTTTATTTATTAGTTTTCTCCAAAATATTCATATATTATACATAAAACAATAGATTTTATTGTTATATTTGTCATAATAGAAGTTTCATATAATAGAAATTTCTCAAGGTTTTACATGAATAGACAAAAAACCGTCATAAAGCATATGCTATATGACGGTTTTTTCGCTTATTATTTCCAAACACTTGTAATGATATTTGTTTGGGTACGATCTGGCCCAACTGAGAAAATGGAAATTTGTACACCTGTAAGTTGAGAAATCCGCTCTAAGTAATGACGCGCTGTTTCAGGAAGTTCATCTAGTGATTTACATTTAGTAATATCTTCACTCCAACCTTGCATTTCTTCATAAACTGGTTCACATTCACTTAAAATACGAAGGTTCGCTGGGTATTCTGTAATTAATTCACCTTTATATTTATAGGCAGTACATAATTTCACTTTATCTAATCCAGTTAATACATCAATTGAGTTAACCGTCAAATCAGTTAGTCCACTTACGCGACGAGCATGTCTAATTACTACTGTATCAAACCAACCAATACGACGTGGTCTGCCCGTAGTTGTCCCATATTCTTTCCCAACTTCACGGATTTGATTTCCTATGTCATCAAATAATTCAGTTGGGAAAGGACCATCACCTACACGTGATGTATATGCTTTGCAAACACCTACTACATGGGTAATCTTTGTTGGTCCAACTCCTGCACCAATTGTTACTCCACCAGCTACTGGATTCGAAGACGTTACAAATGGATAAGTACCTTGATCTATATCCAACATAACACCTTGTGCACCTTCAAATAATACACGACGGCCATCGTCTAATGCGTCGTTTAATACTTTAGAAGTATCCGTAACATACTTGGCAATCTCTTGTCCGTAGCCATAGAATTCTTCTAAAATTTCTTCTAAAGTATATCCTGTTGTTTCGTAAAACTTCTCAAACATTCTATTTTTTTCTTTTAAATTTAGTTCTAATTTTTCTTTAAATACTTCGTAGTCCAGAAGGTCAGCAATACGAATTCCAACACGTGCAGCTTTGTCCATATAAGCTGGTCCAATGCCTTTACCCGTCGTACCTATTTTATTTACTCCTCTGCGGGCTTCTTCCAGTTCGTCTTGTTTTAGATGATAAGGGAGAATAACATGCGCACGATTTGAAATACGTAAGTTTTCAGTTGTTACTCCGCGATTATGCAATCCTTTCAGCTCTTTTACAAGTGCTCTTGGATCCACAACCATTCCATTTCCTATAACAGAAATTTTATCTTTATAGAAAATCCCTGAAGGAATCAAGTGAAGCTTGTAAGTTTCTCCTCCGAAAATAATAGTGTGACCTGCATTATTACCACCTTGGTAACGTGCTATTACTTCTGAGTTTTCAGATAGAAAGTCTGTGATTTTCCCTTTACCTTCGTCTCCCCATTGTGTTCCAACTACTACTACTGATGGCATTTGCCAGCACCTCCGTCAGACATTTTGCATGTCCTGATTCAATCAGTGCTATTGTACCAAATTTAAAAGTACTTAGTCAACTGATTTAACACAAAAACACGAACGTGAAATGAATTAAAACATTTATCGTTCGTGTTTATTGACAAAAATATTTGATTTTAACTATTTTTATAAAGTATTTCCATCAAACAACATTGCTCTTACACTATTCTGGTTACGCTGGAGGTGCTTGGTGTTGACTCCAGTCGATATTAACAAACTTATTGAATTCTTTCACGAACGCCAATGTAACAGTTCCAGTAGGACCATTACGTTGTTTTGCAATAATAATTTCAATCATGTTCTGATTTTCTGTTTCTTTATCGTAATAATCCTCACGATACAGGAAGGATACAATGTCCGCATCCTGCTCAATAGAACCAGATTCACGTAAGTCAGACATCATCGGTCGCTTATCTTGACGCTGCTCAACACCACGAGATAACTGAGACAAGGCTATTACTGGAACCTGCAATTCACGAGCTAAACCTTTTAAAGACCGTGAAATTTCCGAAACCTCTTGTTGACGGTTTGCTTGGCTTCCTCCACTACCTTGGATTAACTGTAAATAATCAATCATAATCATTCCAAGACCATGCTCTTGTTTCAATCGACGACATTTTGCACGAATTTCATTTACTCGAATACCGGGAGTATCATCAATATAAATTCCAGCATTTGAAAGACTTCCCATTGCCATTGTAAGTTTACGCCAATCTTCGGTTGTTAATGCCCCCGTACGAAGTACCTGAGCATCTATATTCCCTTCTGCACAAAGCATACGCATAACTAACTGTTCGGCACCCATCTCTAAACTAAAGATTGCTACATTTTCATCTGTTTTAGTCGCTACATTTTGGGCCACATTCAGAGCAAATGCTGTTTTCCCTACAGATGGACGAGCAGCTACAATTATCAAATCATTTCGTTGGAATCCGGCTGTAATTCGGTCTAAATCACGGAATCCTGTCGGTATACCGGTTACATCGCCTTTTCTCGTATGAAGTTTTTCTATATTATCGTAAGTATCTACTAATACGTCTTTAATATGCTCAAAGTCTCCCGCATTTTTTCGGCTTGCGACTTCCATCATTTTACGTTCTGCTTCTGCTAATAAGGCTTCTACTTCATCTTCCCTAGTAAAACCATCTTCTACTATACCGGTAGCTACACGGATTAAACGGCGCAAAATAGATTTTTCTTCTACAATCTTGGCGTAGTATGCTATATTGGCTGCGGTTGGAACTGCATTAGCAATTTCACTAATATATGAAATTCCACCCACATCTTCTAACTCTTTCTTTGCAGAAAGTTCTTCCGTCACGGTTACAACATCGATTGCCTTACCTTTATCGCTTAAATGAAGCATCGTCTGGAAAATTTTCTGATGTGCTACACGATAAAAATCTTCCGCTAGTAAAATCTCTCCAGCAGTAATTAATGCCTGTGGTTCTAAAAATATTGCTCCAATAACAGATTGTTCGGCTTCTTGGTTATGCGGCGGTACACGGTCCAACATTGGATCGCTCATTTACCTCTCTCCTTACGCTTCTTCTGCAACAAGAACTTTTAATGTAGCCACTACTTCATGATGAAGTTTTACAGGGACGTTTGTATATCCTAATGCTCTAATTGCATCATCTAGTTCCATTTTGCGTTTATCTAATTTAATACCATATGATTTTTCTAATTGAGAGGCAATTTGTTTCGTAGTAATTGAACCAAATAGTCGACCATCATTCCCAGACTTTGCTTTTAACTCAACTGTTAATTGCTCTAATGTTTCTTTTAAATTTTTTGCATCTGCTAACTCTTGAGCCGCTTCTTTTTCTGATTTTTTCTTTTGCCCTTCAAGAGCACTTAATGCTGCTGCATTTACTTCTACCGCAAATTTATTTTTAAGTAAAAAGTTATGTGCATAACCATCCGCAACATTTTTGACCTCGCCTTTTTTTCCTTTACCCTTTACATCTTTTAAGAATACTACTTTCATTCTTCATTTCCTCCTTCGATTGTATCTATAATTGCATTTTTTAGAAGTAATATTGCTTCGTCTATAGAGGTATCTTCCAATTGACAGGCGGCATTAGTTAAATGCCCTCCACCATTTAGTTTTTCCATAATAACTTGAACATTGATATCACCTAATGATCGAGCACTAATTCCTAACGTAGATTCACTTTTACGTCCTATTACAAAAGAAGCTGTAACATTATTCATGGTCAATAAGATATCCGCCGTTTGGGCAAGTAATACCTGACTATAAGAGACATTTTCCATGCCGTGGGCAATAGCAACTCCTTCTCGAAAGAATTCTACGCTCTGAACGATTTTAGAACGTTCTATATAGGTATCAATGTCTTCCTTCAACATACGTTGAACTAGAATGGTATCTGCACCATGCGTACGCAGGTAGGATGCGGCTTCAAATGTTCTTGCTCCTGTACGAAGCGTAAAGCTTTTCGTATCTACGATAATACCTGCTAACATTGATGTTGCTTCTAACATAGATAACTTCTCATTTTTCGGTTGATATTCAATTAGTTCAGTTACCAACTCTGAAGTAGAGGATGCGTAAGGTTCCATATAAACAAGCATCGTATTGGAGATAAATTCTTCCCCACGTCGATGATGATCAATCACAACGACCTTCTCAGCTTTTTGAAGAAGCTTTTCATCAATAACTAAGCTTGGTTTATGTGTATCTACAACAACTAATAACGTTTTATCTGTAATTTTGCTTATCGCCTCTTCTGGGCTTATAAAACGATTATATAGTTCTGGTTGTTGCTTTATCTCATCCATTAGGCGAGTCACGCTATTGTCTAACTCATTAGTATCCAATACAACGTAACCCTCTACTTTGTTCATCCCAACCATTTTTCTTACCCCAACAGCTGATCCGATTGCATCCATATCTGGCATTCTATGTCCCATAACAAATACCTGGTCACTATCCTGTATTAAATCTCTTAGCGCATGAGAAATAACTCTAGCTCTTACACGCGTCCGTTTTTCTACTGGGCTTGTTTTCCCACCGTAGAACTTTACTTTTCCACTCGGATGCTTGATGGCTACTTGATCTCCACCACGTCCTAAAACTAAGTCTAAACTAGACTGTGCTAGTTCCCCAAGTTCAACTAAGGACGTAGAACCTGCACCAACACCAACGCTTAAAGTGAGGGAAAATCCAAATTTAGCAGTAGTTTCTCTTATATCATCCAATATGGAAAACTTACTTTTTTCTATTTCTACTAAGATGGACTCATTAAAAACGGCTAAAAAACGATCAGAAGAAATTCGTTTTACATAGATACCGTATTTTGCTCCCCATTCGTTCACACACGAAGTAACAATACTATTAAGCCTTCCTCTTGTTTGATCGTCCATTCCCTGTGATATTTCATCGTAATTATCTATAAACAGTACACCAATTACAGTTCGATCCCCATAATATAGCGATTCCATTTCGACTTGTTCTGTTATATCAAAGAAATATAGAAGCTTTTCTTCTGCTTTATAAAATACTTTATAATTCTTTTCATCTAAAGAAATGACCATTTCTTTGGATTCTTCTTGTTTCTTAAGTTGTTGAAAATCTTTTGAGATAGAAAGAAGTTCCTCACCAATAATAGTATCGAATGGAAGCTGCTGCGTCATATATGGATTTGCCCACTCGATAATATACTGATCATTTATGAGCAGTATCCCGATTGGCATTTCTAATAAGGCTTCTTCCCCTACCTTTTTCATCCGGTAGGAAAGAGTTTCGATATGTTTTTCTGTCTCTTCGTATACACGTTGTTCAATTATCCACGCATAGCTGAATACACCAATTACCATTAGAGCGAATAATAATCCAACCAATACGTTGGTAGACAGTAATAAATAAGTTGCAACCCCACTAAGTAGTAAGAACAGTATGAGTGGATATCGAATTGGCCGTTTCCTAAAAAAAGATGCCACTTGATCAACTCCTTATTTTTTGTATCTGTCTTTAACAAATCCTCTTATATTAAATCCTAAATCTAATACCCCTACTATAATAGTAAACATATATAGTGGGACTGCCAAAAATGTTGCAAATATCATTGACCATTTTGGCCACCCTTTTACATCAAAGTAGTAGTGTATGAGAGAAATACCTTGTAAAAATAACAGTGCTCGTAATATTAAAGCAGCGTTTATAAATACTAAATAGCCAAACGTCCCTATTTCAAATGAAACAAACAATGAGAATATAGATACGACTAAATAATACCATAACACTACTTTTGGTAGTCTAAATTCCTTGAATTTAGGAAACTTGGGTACATCTAATTTTAATTTTCTTAATAAAGATAAATTAATGATTAAAAATATCCAAGCACTTATAAACACGGTACCAATATAATAGCTAGGCATAATAGACTCAATAAGCATGATGCTTTGTTTAACTAACTCGTCATAACCCTCAGGTAACTGTCCAAAGGAAGACATAATATTTCCCAGTTGTTCGTAGTATACTTCAATGGTTGTAATAAATTGCTTCAAAACATTCATATTAAAAAATAAAATGGATAATATGTATTGTACTGCAGTCATTAAAAGTAAAAACAGCCCAGTTGCCATAAACATATACAACTTAGACTGTTTAGTCCTAATTGAATCTCCAATGATAAAACCTAACGGAGCAACTAGCAATCCAAAAATCAATCCAAAAACTCCACCAATAATAAGAGAAAATAGAACCGCGATAATCGTAACAAATGCAGCTTGTTTTCTTTCAAACCTTGCACTATACCAAGCAAGAGGCAATGGCACAATAAATAAAGTGAATAACCCTAGTACGGGAACAAAAACAGATATTGCCAACAAGATAGCAAATAGTGCAATGATCATAAATCCATGTGTCAAATAACTCGTTTCATTTCTTTGCATTTAGGAACCTTCCTTTAATGTAATCATCCATTCATTGTAACAGATTATTTACAACAACTAAAATTCCACATCCTGTATTAAATGCGAAAGTGCCTAAGTCACCCTCGAATAGTGTTGGAAGTATGGTGTTAAAGCGTCCTTTTCCCTTTCTACAAGTTTGAAGTGACTTGAGGGGGACTTGAGGGGCTACGCGCTGTTGCTAGACAGATAATGAGTAAAAAGTCTATACTTTCGATATTTTAAAAAGAAAAAAAGACCGGTTTCCCGGTCTTTCAAATTTATACTTATCTCTCTTCAGTAGAGAATGGAAGTAAAGCCATGATACGAGATACTTTAATAGCTCGTGTTAACTTACGTTGGTACTTCGCACTAGTTCCTGTCACACGACGTGGAAGAATTTTTCCACGTTCTGACACGAATTTTTTCAACAAATCTACATCTTTATAATCGATGTGTACGATATTGTTTGATGTGAAGTAACAAACTTTACGGCGTCTTTTGCCTCCGCGACGAATTGCCATATTGAGTTGCCTCCTTTTCGATTAAAGTAAACATGCCAAGTAATTCTTTTTAGAATGGTAAGTCATCATCCGATACTTCGATTGGTCCACTACTATTAGAAAAAGGATCCTCATCTACACGTGTATAGTTTTGCTGATTTGTTGGTTGGTTTTGCTGATATGAAGGCGTTGAAGATTGCTGCTGTCCATTGCCACCAGATGATTGTCCACCTTGGTTACGCTCTCCAGAGCCGCTACGTGGTTCTAAAAACTGAACGCTGTCTGCAACAACGTCTGTCGTATAAACACGTTTTCCATCTTGTCCTTCATAACTACCCGTTTGAATGCGTCCTTCAACACCAGCTAAACTTCCTTTTTTCAAGAAGTTTGCTGTGTTTTCAGCTTGCTTTCTCCAAACGGTACAGTTGATAAAATCAGCTTCTCTTTCACCTTGTTGGTTGGAGAATGTACGATTTACAGCTAGTGTAAATCTTGCCATTGCAACACCACTTGGTGTATAGCGAAGTTCCGGATCTTTTGTTAGTCTTCCAACTAATACGACACGGTTAATCATCAGTAAACAACCTCCCTCGATCAGCTTTTTAAGTCAATTTTATTTTTTTGCTTTAACTTTAATATCGTCGATACGAACAGCAATGTGACGGATAATGTCTTCATTGATGTTAGCTAAACGTGTATACTCATCGATTGCTTTTGAATCAGCAGCGTTTACTTTAACGATTTGGTAGAAACCTTCACGCAAGTCATTGATTTCGTAAGCTAAGCGGCGTTTACCCCACTCTTTTGCTTCGATGATTTCTGCACCATTTGAAGTTAAGATTTCTTGGAAACGCTCTACTAAAGCTTTCTTCGCATCTTCTTCAATTGCTGGTTGAATAATGTACATTAATTCGTACTTTCTCATCTATTTACACCTCCCTATGGTCTTTGGCCGACTACTGAAAGTCGACAAGGAGCAAGTAATACTATTACTCACATCAATGAATTGTAACATAGTTTATCAAACGTATCAAGGCTGAATGTCATTTTTTTATTCAATCATGTATATTTATTTTAAATGGGAGGGTTATATGGAAGCAGCAATTGAGTAATGAACTAGAAAGGTTTGCCTGGGAAAATATTGGACTGTACTGTGGGATTATCAATAATAGGAATAATTCTTACTCCCGCTTTCCAACACTCGGTACTAGTAATGAACTTTTGTGATTACTAACCAAACACCTAACAAAACAAATGATCCTAACCAAAATTGAATTTCTTATCTATCTTTAAACCAGTAGGAAGAAATTAGAGCAGCAGTAACAGGTTGGTATATTGCAAGCTGGCATAGAAGCTCCATTGATTCAACGATATTCCTATAAACCGCTAACCAGAAAGTATAAAAATCAAACGAAAGAATGCAATGATACTTGGGTCAAATACATCAACCAAAATTGAACCGAAGATGAAATTGCTGCCCCAAGCAATGACACAAAAGAAAAGAATTAAATAGGTGAGATATAGCTTATTCATGAAGTATATATATCCTCCCTTTCTATTAAAATGAATATGAAAAAGAGAAAGAGTTAGTACTCTTTCTCTCTACTTATCATACTAATTCACCTTTTACCATAACCAATCGCTTATTCGGTATTCTTGCAACGACTTCTGCTGAAGAAGCAGCTTCAAAAAATACAAAACTTGCATCATCCTGTATAGTTGGCCATATCTTTTGCCCTTTTTCATTTAAGGAAACGATGCCACCTGTTACCCATTTAAGCGAATTTCGTAGTGATTTTTCATCAATCTTACGAGTAAGTTCGCAAAAACGGGTAGCTTTTTCAAGTACATCCCCAGTACCATATGGACTCCAAGAATCATAAAAACCATCACATCCAAAATGGACCTTTACTCCATGCATATCTAACAAGTCAATGGGTGGTATTACTCGACCAAGATTGATTGGTATAGTAGACATGATTGCTACATCTTGTTCTGCTAAGCGTCTTGCTACTATTTCTTGTTGTGAAATCGGAATATCACCTAAACAGAAAGCATGGCTCAATGCTGTACGTCCTTGATAGTTGGCATCTTGCACGATATCAATCCATTTATCAGTCGTATAATAACCAACGAAGCCCCCATCATGTAAATGAATATCTACATCTGCATCAAACTCTGTAGCAATATCCATCACTTCATATAATGATTTTTCAATGGCGTTATCTATTCCTGCTGGATCTAATCCACCTACCATCGTAGCACCACTTCTCATTGCTTCACGCATTAAAGAAGGAACTGACTCCCTTAAAAGTCCGTGTTGTGGAAACGCAATAATATCAGCAGTTACTTTTCCTTTAAACGATTCTAGTGCTGCCTTTACACCCTCTAAATTTTTCAGTCCGATATATGGGTCGATATTCACATGTGTGCGAATATGAGTAGATCCTTTTGCTAGAAGGGTCTCGATCATTGTCGTTGCTCTTTGCTGAGCAGTACTAGCTAATACCGTCAACTCAGCAGCTTCAAGAGCTAAACGCTCCTTTAAATTTGCTACTGGTGTACAAGCTTTCCAATCGAGCGACATGTACGTTTTATCTAAATGATTATGCATTTCTTTAAACGGAGGAAGAGCTAACTTCCCCTTCATATCTAACACTTCTTGTCCAGAAGGAATATGCTCGCTAACTTCTAATTGTTCTACTATTTTACCATTTTTAATTTTAAGGTGAAATAGAGACGTTAGCGTTTCTACTGTACCATTTTCTAATTGTTTTTCACCAATTTCTAACCTCACATTAGAAAGCCATTTTACGTTACTCATTTTGTAACCTCCTTCGCTAAAAGATCCTCGTTTTTGTACGCTACTTTTCCATTTGAAATAACATGCGTAATTGGACGTCTTCTAGCAACTGCTTGAGCGGAACATACTGCATCAATTAGAAGAACATTTGCAAGGTTCCCTTTTTGAGGCCATACTTGGTCCCCGGCGTCACTTAGAGGCATAATTCCACCAGATGCATACTTCCAGATACGATTTAAAGAATACTCATCTATAAACTTGAATCTTTCTGCTAATATACTTAGTTTTTCAACTGTATTTCCTGTTCCAAAAGGAGACCAATGATCTGTTAAACTATCATGTCCTAAAGAAACTAGTACGCCATTTTCATGTAAATAAGGAATTGGAATTGTTGGACGATTAATTGGTACCGTAGAAGTAACATCAATCTTGGCTTCCGCAAGTACTGCTACAAGTTCTTCTAACTCTTTGCCATATAAATCACCTAATGCAATAGCATGACTAATCGTTACTTTTCCTACTTTATCTGCTTGTTTTGTAAGCTCTGCCAATTTGTAAAACTCAAAAGCACCTAAAGAGTTTGGATTATGAATATGAATGTCGATCCCTTTTCCTGATTCCACTGCAATATCCATTGTTGTGTTCAAGGAACGATCAATATCTCGGTCTATTACAGACGGGTCAACTCCACCAACTAAAGTTGCTCCCATTCGCATTGCATCGCGAATTAATGGTTCTACCTTTGAACGTAATAAGCCATGTTGCGGGAATGCAACAATATCAAATGTAACTTGTTCTTCAAACTTTTTAAAAGCTTCGTTTGTAATTTCGATATGCTTCGTCCCAATTTGTGGATCGACATTACAGTGTGACCGAATATGCGTGTGTCCCTGTGAAATTAGCCATTCAATCATATTTTCAGCACGTTGTTGAGCAAAAGGAAGCTGAGCTGGAAGTAATGTTTGCTCTTCTTCAATTCTAGTGAGTATTCCGTTTGTAATAGGTTTGCATGCTGTCCATGGCCCACTGAAATACGTTTTATCAACATGAATATGCATTTCTCTGAAAGAAGGCATTAACAATTTCCCATTTGCTTGTAATACATCGTGGCCTTCGCCTTCCAGAGAAATATCTTTACCTATATCAACTATTTTTCCATTTTCAATTAATACATCAAATAAATCTGTTTCTGTGCCAACTACGCGATTATTATCATAAGTAAATCCAGTTTCAAGCAGTGCATTTTTTATAAGAAGTGAATGCATATTCGAATACCTCCCAATTGGTTGAAAGAGACCATTCGAAAATAGTCTCTCTTCTACAACCTTTATTTTATAGTTACTTTGTTCAAAAGTAAGTAGTTAGAAGCGTCTAATTCAAAGTTATCAACGCTTGTATTATAAACAGCTAAATGTTCATAGTTTCTTATTGGAACATATACCGCTTCATCTATTTCAATTTGCATTGCTTCTTTATAGATTTCTTCTCGTTTAACAGGATCGATTTCCACTCTTCCTTGTTCAATCAATTTATCAATTACAGGGTTTTGATAATAGAAATGATTCCCCGGAGAACCAATAGATGCTGAATGGAACAAATTGTACTGATTGTAATCCCCATCCCCCGTGGCATTACCCCAACCTCCGATAAACATTTGGTGGTCACCACTATCCACTTCTTGGATATAAGAACCGTATTCCATCACTTGAATTTCTACTTCCACTCCAATTCCTTTGAGTTGGGATTGGATAACTTCCGCCATATTAATGCGTTCTTTTCGGTCACTCGTTAAAAGCTTAATTTTTATACCATTATCGAATCCCGCCTCTTTCAACAAAGCTTTTGCTTTATTTACGTCGTACGAGTATGCTTTTACATCTTCGCTATAGCCAAAAACTTTAGGACTCATCGCTACATTTGCAAGCGTTCCTACATTATTATAAACACCGTCTATAATCGCTTCTCTTTCAATAGCATGGCTGACTGCCTGACGAACTTTCACGTTATCGAACGGTGCTTTCGTAGTATTAAATCCTACATATTCAACAGCTAACCCTTCTGTTCTAAAAAGTTTCATAGAATCCGAGTTTTCAATTCGCTCAATTTCTGTTACAGGCACTTGATCAGAAATATGTGCTTCGCCGCTTTCAATCATCGCAAGGCGTGTAACATCTTCTGGAACAACTTTAAATTGAACGCTATCTATCTTCACTTTCTCTCCCCAATATTCTTCGTTCTTATTTAACTTAATTTCTTGTCCTGATTTCCAGGAGTCAAATATAAATGGTCCAGTACCTACTGGATGCGTCGCTAATTGTTCTGGCGTTTCTTTTATAGATTTTGGACTTATAATGCTGCCTTCATTACTTGCTAAAATAGAAAGTAATGGAGCATATGGTTCAGACAATTTAATGATGACATGTGTATCATCTTTCACCACTACCTCTGAAATCATTCCTAATTTGTCTTTTTGTGGAGATCCTGTTGCTGGATCTAGTAGTCTGTCAAATGTTACTTTAACTGCCTCGGCGTTAAAAGGTGTTCCGTCGTGGAAGTTAATCCCTTCATTTAAAGTAAATTCCCAAGTTAAATCATCAATTGGTTCCCACTTTTTTGCCAATTTAGCTGTAATATTCATGTCTTTATCAAATGCTACGAGCGTTTCATACACTTTTCCATGCACTACATTAGCAGAAGGTATATCTGTAATGAAATGAGGATCTAGACCTGTAGCATCTGATAACCGGACAACTACTAAATTCCCACCACTTTTGTCTCCACTATCTGTTTTAGCTCCCCCTTTTTCACTTTCTCCTGTTGATCCTGTAGAACATGCTTGCAAAAATAACATCAAAATAGTTATAAATGCAAAAAATGGTATCCATTTTGCTTTTTTCATTAGCTTTTCTCCTCCAATATCTTATTTGTGTTTCTAATTTGAATTATAAAGAAAAATAATTGATGTTATTTTCAAAATATTTACTCGTTTTTTAAATTTTTTGACTATTTTTACTTTTTCTATTTACTTTCTCTTTATTCTTATCTATCTTGAGAATACCTTATAACGAAAAGGAAGAAGAACGAGGAGGTTCAATTAATGACAGTCAATACATCATTGGTAAATACAGTGGATTTAGTTTTAGCACGAAAGAAAATTCGTAGAGAAAAAAGGAGATTATTTTTCTCTACATTAGGTCAAAACAAAGCAGCTGTTGTTGGAGGTATCATAATACTTTTCTATATTTCACTGACTTTTCTAGCACCTATATTAGCTCCTTATGATCCTTACGCGATTAATCTACAAGATAAACTGCAATTTCCTTCATGGACGCACTGGATGGGAACAGATGATAAAGGGCGCGACATTCTCAGCAGAATACTTTATGGGTCACGGTTATCTTTAGGTGTTGGTTTTTCTTCCGTATTTTTCGGAGCATTCTTCGGAATTATTCTCGGGTTAGTAGCAGGGTATTATGGAAAATGGGTAGATACAATCATTAGTAGAAGTTTAGATGTCATGCTTGCCTTCCCAGGAATTCTATTAGCATTAGCAATTATTAGTGCTCTTGGTCCAAGCTTGATAAATGTAACAATTGCTGTAGGAGTATTTTCAATTCCTTTATTCGCGAGAATCGTTCGCGGTTCCACAATGGAAATAAAGCAATTGGAATATATTGATGCCATTAGGACATTAGGTGCAAATGACTTTACTATTATCTTTCGTCATATTTTCCCTAACATATTGTCACCTATTATTGTACAGGGTTCGTTAAGACTCGCTACTGCCATTCTATCAGCTGCTGGATTATCATTTTTAGGTTTAGGAGCACAACCCCCTTCACCTGAATGGGGAGCTATGTTATCTAGTGGCCGCGACTTTCTCTTCAGCGCACCTTATATGGCAATTTTCCCTGGTCTAATGATCTCAGTATTAGTTCTAGGTTTTAACTTATTTGGTGATGGCTTGCGTGATGCTTTAGATCCAAGAATGAAAAAGTAAAAGGAGGATTTCTTATGTTCTTATTTATAATAAAACGTTTGTTGCAAATTGTTCCTGTTATCTTGGGCGTAACATTAGTGGTCTTTTTGATCATGCAAATGGTACCGGGCGATTCAGCTGTTATATTAGCAGGAGAAGGTGCTTCTAAAGAAACAGTAGAACAATTACGAGTAGATTTGGGATTAAATAAACCAATGCACGAACAGTACATTTCATATATTAGTAATGTTGTACAAGGCGATCTTGGCAACTCTTTAAAGAACAATCAGCCCGTTTTGGATGAAATTTTAATTCGCTTACCGATTACAATGGAGCTTGCATTCTTTAGTATTCTCATTACTGTTGTGCTTGGATTAATCGCTGGAATTATTTCTGCAGTACGACCATATTCATACTCTGATATCGGAGTAATGGTTGTTGCGCTATTAGGAATTTCACTTCCAAGCTTTTGGTTAGGGATCCTGCTTATGTATGTATTCTCTATCAAGTTACAGTGGCTGCCAGTTGCCGGCTGGGATAGTACTGCACATATTATTTTACCAGCTATTACACTCGGAGCCGGTGGGGCGGCTATCGTTGCTCGAATGACTCGTTCAAGTATGCTCGAAGTCGTTGGCCAAGACTATATACGTACCGCAAAAGCAAAAGGACTGGCAGAACATGTCATTATTTATAAGCACGCCTTAAGAAATGCTCTTATACCTGTAATCACAGTTGTAGGATTACAGTTCGGTAGTTTACTTGGTGGAACAGTGCTAGTTGAATCCGTATTTGCTATTAACGGATTAGGAAGAATGATTGTTGATGCTATTCGTACGAGAGATATCCCTATGGTACAAGGCGGTGTATTAGTAGCATCTCTGGTTTTCGTATTTGTAAATCTACTAGTAGACACTATGTATAGAGTTTTTAATAAACGAATCGATTTGAACTAGGAGGTAAAAAATGATGAATGAAATTGTCTTGGAAGTTAAAAATTTAAAAACGCATTTTATTTCCAATAAAGGTACGGCTAAAGCTGTGGACGGAATCGATTTTGTTCTAAGGAAAGGAGAGACACTTGGAATAGTCGGAGAATCTGGATGTGGAAAGTCGATGACATCTTTATCTATACTACGTCTTATTCCATCCCCACCTGGAAAATTTGTAGACGGCGAGGTTTTATTGAATGGAAAAGATTTAGTGAAAATGTCAAATGAGGAATTGAGAAAAATAAGAGGAAATCAAATCTCTATGATATTTCAAGAGCCTATGACTAGCCTAAACCCCGTTATTCCAGTTGGAGAACAAATTGCAGAAGCACTAAGATTACATCAAGGATTATCTAGAAAACAAGCTTGGGATAAATCAGTTGAAATGATCAGACTAGTTGGAATCCCCTCTCCAGAAAAAAGAGCAAAACAAGAGCCCTTCCAACTGAGTGGTGGTATGAGACAGCGAATCATGATCGCCATGGCACTAGCATGTACACCTGAAGTGTTAATAGCAGATGAACCGACAACAGCACTGGATGTAACAATTCAAGCACAAATTTTAGAAATTATGAAAGATCTTCAACGCAAAATAGGAATGGGTATTATTTTCATCACACATGATTTAGGTGTTGTAGCTGAAATGTGTGATCAAGTCGGTGTTATGTACGCAGGACAAATTGTTGAACATCGAGATGCTAAAGACATCTTTAATAATCCATTACATCCCTACACACAAGGATTAATCGGATCACTTCCTAAATTGTATGAAGACCAGGAAGAACTTCAAATTATTGAAGGAACAGTTCCAAGTCCTTACGATTATCCGGAAGGATGCCGGTTTGCGGAAAGATGTCCATTTTCAACGGATATTTGTGTACAAAAAGAACCAAGCTTAATACAATATGGTGACAATGCGAAAGTAAGATGCTGGAAATATACAAATGAATGGCAAGATAGTTTAGCTAAAGAGGTGCTAAAATCATGAGTAAAGACCTTATAGAAAAAAAACCTTTATTACAAGTGATTGATTTAAAACAATATTTTGTCTTAAAAAAAGAAGCGATGTTCCAAACTAAACAAGTCGTTAAAGCTGTGGATGGGATCAATTTTGACCTTTACCCTGGTGAAACTTTAAGTATTGTTGGAGAATCCGGTTGTGGAAAATCGACAACAGGAAGATCTATCTTAAGATTAGATGAACCAACAGAAGGAGATGTATTATTTAAAGGACAATCTCTTCCAAAAATGAGCAAAAGGGAATTACGAAATGTTAGGGGAAATATTCAAGTAATATTCCAAGACCCTTATGCTTCCTTAAATCCACGACGAACTATTCGGCAAATGCTAGATGAAGCAATGGCTATCCAAAAAGTACTTCCTCCCAACAAAAGAGAAGCTCGGATGCTTGAACTAATGCAGCATGTTGGTTTACGACCGGAGTATCTGGAAAGATATCCACATGAATTTTCGGGTGGACAAAGGCAAAGAATTGGAATTGCGAGAGCTCTTGCAGTGAATCCAGAAATAATTATTTGTGATGAGGCTGTTTCCGCACTCGATGTATCAATCCGAGCACAGATTTTAAATTTGCTCAAGAAACTTCAAAAAGAATTTGATCTAACATTTTTATTTATCTCTCATGATTTAAGTGTTGTTAGACATATATCTGACCGTGTCATGGTTATGTATTTAGGGAAAGTGGTAGAGATTTCCGATAAATCATCGTTATTCGATAAACCCCTACACCCTTATACAAAAGCATTACTTTCTGCCATTCCAGTAACAGATCAAACAAAAAGAGGAGAACGAATTATTTTAAAAGGAGATGTTCCGTCACCGTTGAGTCCTCCCGTTGGATGCAGGTTTCATACTCGTTGTCCTTTCGCAACAGATCTTTGTCGCCAAAAGGAACCTGTATTAGTAGAATTAGAAAAAAATCACTCAGTAGCATGCCACTTCGCAAAGGAATTGTCATCGTAAAATTTTGATATATTATTACGTCACATTGCGTTATAATTACTATAAAATTCACATAAGCGAGAATATCGATTAACTAGTAGCCTTATTCAGCGAATATCCGCTCGCTGAATAAGGTTAAGTTTTGTTTATACAAGAAAGGACTTATGCATAATGATGCCTTTGGAAACTTTTTCATTATACGTCTTGCTATGTGTATTAGCTCCTCTTGTAGGAGCTTTTACACTTTCCTTTATAATGATTTTCGAGCGACAAATTGATAGTTTACAGAAAGAAGCTAATAGACTTAAATTAGAAAAAGAATTACAGCATGCTAATTACGACCAACTGAACCAACAGATACAACCGCACTTTTTTTTCAATGCCCTTAATACAATGCTAAGCTTAGCTCGTCTAGACAGGAAAGATGAACTTATAAAAGGTCTAGAAGTGATGGCCAAATTTTTTAAGTTTAAATATATTTCACATGCATCTCTTATTAAAGTGGAAGATGAATTAGCCTATGTGAACAATTATTTAGAAATTCAAAGGCTACGTTTCGGGGATAGACTTAATGTCATTCAAACATTAGATAAAAAATGCGAAGTAGCTTTATTACCTCCCTTTATGATTCAGACTATTGTAGAAAATGCATTCAAACACGGTTTCGAAAAAAATGTAGGTCCTGCGACTTTGAAAATAATTATCCACCACGCGGAAGATTTTATGTATATTGAAATTTGGAACACGCATCTGATTGAACCGCTACATGAGAAAAAAGTGAATACACCCCACGATGAAGGTTATGGCATTAGAAATATTCAAAAACGATTACATTTGCTATTCCCAGAACAAGCTACATACCTCATTATGAAGCATATTGGCAATGAAACATTAGTAGAAGTAAAGTTTCCACTTACTCGTTATTATGGAAAGGAGAGGCTACTTTGAATATTTTACTTGTTGACGATGAAGCTTTAGAGTTAGATCAACTAGAGTATATTATGAAAGCACATTTTCCAAATTGGATGTTCTATAAAGCACAAGATGCCTCCATCGCCCTCCAAGTTACCGAAAAAGTAAAAATATCAATAGCTTTTATAGATATCCAAATGCCTGGAAAAAACGGATTAGAGTTAGCGAAAGAGTTAAAGAATAAGTATGAAATGGATATTATTATGGTTACTGCCTTTCAATCATTCGAATATGCACAGCTTTCATTAAGAATAGGGGTAACTGATTATGTTACAAAACCTATAGTAGAGAGCGAATTATTAGAAATACTTCAGAGATATAAAAAATGGAACTCGCAAAGTGATTCTATACAACAAGTTTTACTTATTTTCCGTGAAGAGTATCATGAAAAGTTAACTCTTAGTTCTGTGGCAAATCGCATTCACTTGAACTCCACTTATTTAAGTCGTAAATTTTTCGAGGAAATTGGTATTGGTTTTGCTGACTATTTAAATGCATACAGATTAGAAATCGCTAAAAAGTTGTTAACTGAACATAAAGAAATGAGTATGGCTGTCATTGCTGAAAGGGCAGGTTTTAACAGTCAACACTATTTTAGTGTAATGTTTAAAAAGCAATTCCAAATAACTCCTTCCGAGTATCGTATAAATCCTAAAAGAACGAGAGAAATCATAACATGAGTACGTATAGACACTATATTACAGGTTCTTTAGTTTTTGGTGTATCAACAGGGATGATTAGTCTTTTAGCACGCTGGATTACGGGAAATGCTTTATTATCCTCCCCCGAAGCGCTTATTAAATATGGACTATTGGGAAGTATTGGTCTTTCTCTAGTTGGAGCTCTCTCGATGTTTTTCTTTGGTTTTATTTCCACAACGATTAGAGAAAAATTCCCTGACTTTGAAACAATCGGTGATTTGTTTCAAAAACGACTCAACAATGATGGATACTGGATAATGACGTGTATCATTCTTTTAATAGGATTGGATTCAATATTTGTCCAAGCAGTAGGAGCGTCTATCTTATTTGATTTAGCATTTAACATCCCATTCACAACATCTCTTTTTTTCTTTTTTCTATATTGTTTTATAGTTGCAGGGATTGGTGGAATGAAGTGGCTACAACGATTTGAAGGATTTTCTGTTTTTTTTATCTTTGCAGCAATCATCTTTATCCCACTTTATTTTTTCATTCAGGAGGGTGCTTTTTCAATTTACGATGGTATTCGTTTATATCATCCTTATTTATTGTTTGCTAAAAACCAAGAAACTTATTTTTTTATGATCACATTCATGTTAATTGGCTTTGGACGAATCATAACAGACGCCTCTACCTGGCAAAGACTATATATGATTGAACAAAATAAAATTCGTTTAACTTTTTGGTCGACAGCTTTTGTTTTGGGTACAATACCAATTGCACTTTCCTCTATGCTAATGATTGTAATATTTGAAGGTCCTTTTCACGAAATAAATTTGCTATTATTTCAACTCCTTACTAAGATGGATCCGATTTTTCTTATTGTTGTATTCTTCTTGTTTTGTTTTGGTACTTTATCCACAACAATTCAAGCAGATTTGCATGCGATGACAGTTCACTTTATCAAACATATCCGCCTTCCTTTAAAAGGAAGTATCTCGGATAAAAACATGAAAAAGGAGTCGTATATTTTTTCAGGAAGTTTACTTCTTTTACTATTAATCGCAACTCATTTTATCCAATTTAATTTTATAGATTTTCTTTTTCTCTTTGGTCACCTCTATGCAGCTATTATCCCTGTTATGCTTGTCATTATCTTATCTAAAGATGAGATATCCAGATTACTACCCTACTCTGCACTCATAGGCTGTCTATTTAGCATTACGCTATTTCCAGATTTAACTTCTTTACAAACAATTTGGATAAGCTTTATCATCTCGTCATTTATTTCTATTTTGTCTGTACTTTTAGAAAAAAGATCAATGTTATAAGGAAACGAAGTAAAATACTCTTGGTTTCCGAAGATCAATCTGATTTTCTTTACGCGAAAAAATCTCTTACGAATGGTTTACTTAGAGAGTATTTCCCTAAAACAGAAGATATGACAACATGCTCTAAACACTATATTGATACCTGTATAGAAAAATTAAATAAACGTCCACGTAAATGCTTAGGTTGGAAAACACCTAATGAGCTCTTCTTTTGCAAGGTGTTGCGCTTAATTTGACAATTCAAGAACGAAAAAAGGGGCAGCCCCTAACAGTCATTCTTGATGACTTTTAGGGGCTGCCCCTTTTTTCTATTATACGTTGAACCGGAATAACATTACGTCTCCGTCTTGTACGATATATTCTTTTCCTTCTAAACGAACCTTACCAGCTTCTTTTGCAGCAGCCATTGATCCAGTTTCAACTAAATCATCATAAGCTACTGTTTCCGCACGGATAAACCCTTTTTCAAAGTCAGAGTGAATAACTCCTGCACATTGAGGCGCTTTCATACCCTTAAGGTATGTCCAAGCTCGAACTTCTTGTACTCCAGCTGTAAAGTAAGTAGCTAGACCTATTAATGAGTAAGAAGCTTTGATTAACTGATCTAGGCCTGATTCTTTAATTCCTAGTTCTTCTAGGAACATTGCTTTCTCATCATCTTCTAGTACTGCCATCTCTTCCTCAATCTTCGCACATATTAGTATTACCTGTGCGCCTTCTGCAGCTGCAAATGCACGTACTTTTTGTACATAATCATTTTCGTCATCAGCCATAATATCATCTTCTGAAACGTTTGCAACATATAGCATTGGTTTTGTTGTCAGCAAATGAAAACCTTTTACTACAAGCTGTTCTTCTTCCGTAAAATCAACAGAACGACCAGATTTTCCAGCTTCAAATGCTTCTTTTAGGCGAGTAAGAACTGGTTCTTCTGCTAGTGCTTCTTTATCTCTTTGTTTTACCATTTTAATAACGCGAGCTAGGCGTTTATCAACGCTTTCTAAATCAGCTAATATTAACTCTAGGTTAATCACTTCAATATCAGAAATTGGATCTACTTTTCCAGATACATGTGTAATATTATCATCTTCGAAGCACCGAACAACCTGACAGATTGCATCTACTTCACGGATATGAGCTAGGAATTTGTTTCCAAGTCCTTCTCCTTTGCTTGCACCCTCCACAATTCCTGCGATATCAGTAAATTCAAATGCAGTAGGAACAGTTTTCTTTGGTACTACCAATTCTGTTAATTTATCTAAACGTGCATCAGGTACTTCAACTACCCCTACATTAGGATCGATAGTAGCAAATGGATAGTTTGCCGCCAGTGCCCCTGCCTTTGTTATTGCATTAAACAATGTAGATTTCCCTACGTTTGGTAATCCTACGATTCCTGCAGTTAACGCCATATATGTCACAACCCTTCATTATTTTAAACGATAAACTTTATATACAACTTGTTCATTATATTGATTTTAGCTACAAAAGTCTATCATTACTCAGCATCAGCTTGCATAACAAGCCTTTTCATCTTCTTTTCAAATTCTTTTCTAGGGATCATCACACTATGTTGGCATCCTTCGCATTTTATACGAATATCAGCCCCCATACGAATGATTTTCCAGGCGTTTGTTCCACATGGATGTTGTTTTTTCATTTCTACAATATCATTAAGTTGAAATTGTTTCTTTTCCATTCTATCACCTGCTTATTTTTCATTAGTAAAAGATATTGTCTTATGAAATTTTAATGCCATTTTGTTCAAGAAACTCTATTAAATCTCTTCGAATTTTTCTAGCAACACTGTTTTGTTTCGTAGGCATAGTCTCCGCAGTAAATCGTACAACTATTTCGGATGCATCAAAACTTTGTATCCCAAGATAACTAGGTACTTTAACAAGTTCTTCATACTTGTTAGGTAATTCTTCAAGAAATCCCTCAATATTCTTTTCCATTAATGCTATATTACTATAAGGTACAATACTAATATCTATTAATGCCAACGAGTTATAAATGGAATAGTTTATAACAACTAAAATGCTTCCATTGGGTATTATATGAAGTTCCCCTGTATAACTTTTCACTTTGGTTGTACGTAAACCTATTTCCTGTACAATCCCATTAGCTGTTCCTATCTGTACATGATCTCCCACCGCAAATTGATCCTCAAACACTATAAAAAATCCAGTAATGACATCCTTCACTAAACTTTGAGCACCAAAACCAACTGCTAGACCAACAATTCCGGCACCAGCCAGCAATCCAGCCACTTTTATACCAAATGTAGTTAAAATAGCTATAATTGAACTGAAATAAACAACATAAGTTAAAACATTTTGAAGGAGCTTTAGTAATGTATTTTGTCTGCGTTCCGAATACCCTAAAGGACTCTTCTGTCTAACTATGAAAATCTTTTGTATAATGTGCTTACCAGCTTTTATCGCAATAGCAGTTACTAATAAAATTAGCAATACTTGAATAACTATAAACCCTAGTTGTATCCAAGTCTCTTCTTTAATTAAATAATTCTTTAAACTTTGAATCGTTACTTCCATAATACTTGTTTCCACCTCACTTGAATAAATAATTTCTTAGATGCATATACTAGTTTTAAAAAGAAAGTGAGTAATTATATGAACTCTTCTTCTACTACTATTACCGAATCTTCTACAATTTATTATAAGGAAACAGGTGCAGTTTGGCGATTAAGTAACTACTTTATAGAACAAATACCATTTGACCACCCAAATCTAGTTTTTTGTTGTATTGGTACGGATCGATCTACTGGAGATGCTCTGGGACCGATGACAGGTTCTTTCTTATCACAACTTAAATCATTTCCATTTGAAATTGTTGGTACATTGGATAATCCATTACATGCACTTAACATTGAAGAAATTACAGATACTATCCAAAGCTCTCCAAAAGCTCCTTATATCATAGCTATAGATGCTTGTTTAGGAAATGCAAACAACATTGGGCAAATTATCGTCCATCCTGGCCCCTTATATCCAGGCAAAGCAGTAAAAAAAGAATTACCACCAATCGGGGAAGTCTCTATTAAAGCAATCGTAAATATCGGAGGTTTCATGGAATATAATGTTTTACAAAGTACTCGGCTTCATTTAACTTACGAAATGGGAAGAGTCATATCTCGTTCGCTACTTTTAGCTTGGCATCGGTATAATTTAAAAGTTATAAATAATCGCAACAGCAATGCCGACAATAACTAAACTCGGCAACAGATTAGCGACCCTAATTTTTGTTACCCCTAATAGATTAAGTCCAATTGCAATAATCATAATACCCCCAGTTGCTGTCATTTCTTGAAGAAACAATTCAAGGGCAGCCTCTGGTATTACTTTTGTAATTTGAGTAGCAAACAAAGCAATTGCTCCTTGATAAATTGCTACAGGAAATGCAGAAAAAAGGACGCCTATCCCTAGAGTTGCAGAAAGAACAATAGACGTAAATCCATCAATTATACCTTTACTAACCAATAGTTCATGATCGTTCTGTAATCCGCTGTTTAGGGCCCCTAGCACTCCCATTGCTCCTATAACAAATATTAATGTACCTGCAACAAATCCCTGCGCTATACCTCCGCCTTGCTTTTTAGATCCCATTTTAGTTTCTAAATACTGAGCAAATCGATTTAACCATTTATCCAAATCAATCCATTCACCTATTACCCCTCCAAAAACAATACAAATAATAACTAATACAAAATTATCACTTTCTAATCCCATTTGAATACCTAATAAAGCAACTGCTATTCCTATTGCATTCATAACTGTTTGCTTAATATTTTCAGGAATTCCCTTTAATAATCTACCAATTAATGCGCCTACTACTATTAAAATAGCATTTACCAATGTCCCTAATAAAACCATACCCATGCCTCATTCCAATAATAAAAATATAACCTATTCCCAGGCATTGCCTAAGGAACAGGTTCTTAATCTTCTAATAATTGCAATATCCGTTCTAAATCATCATCTGAATAAAACTCAATTTCAATTTTACCCTTGTCCTTGTTTTTAACAATAGAAACAGGAGTTCCGAATATTTCTCTTAAATCAGATTCTTTTTCTTTAGTAAAGATATCCTTGTGAACTTTTTTTGTTTCACGTGGAACATTTTCATTTAAACGCTGTACTAAAGCCTCTAATTGTCTAACATTTAAGTTTTCCTTCATTGATTTTTCCATGATTATCGGTATAGATTTTTTGTTTTTTAACCCAAGAAGTGCTTTTCCATGTCCCATCGATAAAATACCATCTGAGATAGCTTCTATCACAACTTGAGGTAAAGATAATAATCGAATATGGTTTGCTATATGCGGTCTACTTTTTCCTAATCTAAAAGCAAGTTGTTCCTGAGTTAAATTTAAATGTTC
The DNA here is from genome assembly GCF_029533155.1 of Psychrobacillus antarcticus. GTDB lineage: Bacteria > Bacillota > Bacilli > Bacillales_A > Planococcaceae > Psychrobacillus > Psychrobacillus antarcticus. The sequence goes on from NZ_JAIZDB010000001.1 coordinate 201,526, forward strand.
TATTAAGTTTTGATATGCCTCTGCTTCTTCAATTGCTGTTAAATCTTCTCGCTGAAGATTTTCAAGAATTGCAAGTTCCATCATCTGCTGGTCATTAAGTTCTCTTATCACAGCTGGAATTACTTCTAAATTAGCTAATTGAGATGCTCTAAATCTTCTTTCACCTACTACAATTTGAAACTTCGAACCCTTTTTTCTCAATATAATTGGTTGCAGAACGCCATGCTCCTTAATAGATTCGGAAAGTTCTTTCATAGCTTCTTCATCAAATATTTTACGCGGTTGAAAAGGGTTTGGTTTAATATCGATTATGAAAATTTGTTCTACTTGTTCTAATTGTTCTAAATCTTCTCCCGGGAAAAGTGCATTAATACCCTTACCTAATCCTTTAGCCATTACGAATCACTTCCCTCGCTAGTTCTAAATATACTTCTGCTCCTCTAGACTTCGGATCGTAAATAATAATAGGTTCCCCGTGACTTGGTGCCTCACTTAGTCGGACATTTCTAGGTATTATTGTTTTATAAACTTTATCTTGAAAGTACTTTTTTACTTCTTCAATTACTTGAATACCTAGATTTGTACGAGCATCAAACATTGTCAGTAGCACTCCGTCGATAGCGAGATTTTTATTTAAATGCTTTTGAACTAAACGTATTGTACTTAACAATTGACTTAAACCTTCTAAAGCATAAAATTCACATTGTACCGGAATAATAATCGCATCTGAAGCAGTTAATGAATTAATCGTCAATAATCCTAGAGATGGCGGACAATCTATAATAATATAATCATAAAGGCC
>NZ_JAIZDB010000010.1 GCF_029533155.1 Psychrobacillus antarcticus
GGAAATTATATAGATTATTACAACTCAGAACGAAAGCAATGGGATTTAAAAAAGATGGCTCCGGAAGCATACCGAAACCATCTCATCGCAGTCTAAACTACAAACTCTCTTTTTATTAAGTTGTCTACTTTATAGGGCTCAGTTCATTTCAAGATATTGCTACCTCTTCTAATTAGAAGAGGTAGTTTTTTGATGCAATGATATGGTAGATTTTTTATTGAGTTTGTTACAAACATATTAATAATATAACAAGCTTATGTCGTCTTCTAAAAAAATGTTTATAACCAAATACTGCTGGGGTAAGTAATTACTAGTACACAAATAATCAGAAAATGGAGGGATTTTATATGATTACAAATTCTATTGCAGGACAAAAATGGTGGAAGATTGGTGCGGCAGCATTCTTATCTGTAGGTTTATTAGCAGGTTGTGGTGACGGAGAAAACGAGTCTGATGTAGATGATAATATGGAAGAAGATGTTGAGCAAGACCTTGAAGAAGAAGATAAAGACGGAGAGTAAACCTTGGCCTGACATTGAAAAGTATTTTGGTTAACTAAGAAAAACCGGGCAAAAAAACGACCGGTCCTTGAAAGTCAAAACCTGTTTCTATCGTTTTCAAAAGGCTTTGGTCAGACGTCTTGCTATATGATTACCGTTTGATTTTTTAAAGAGGCTGGTTGTGACTGACGTCACGACCAGCCTCTTTTTTCTCGGTATTCTTATGGCTTTCAACTGTCCGTCGTCCTCCTACAACTTTTAGAAACAAGTTAGTTCTTTTTGGTTAACTAGAGAAAAGATACCATACTACCAATAGAGAAGGCTCACGAAGATGCAATTTCGTTCGCTCGTTCGCTTCTTTATTTAGGGATCACTTACTACTTCTCTTTAATTCCACTAGATTAGAGGAAATCCTCTTTCTTCCTCCCTCCTTGCAAAATAGTATCCCTCATTAAAAAGACGATTTTATCCTTACATTAACTTGGACTACTCTTATCATCTAAGCGAGAGGCTATGATCAATCTTATCGTGGAGTACTACTCACTTAATTGATTGGAGTGAAATGTGGCGACTCCAGTGGGAACAGCGCGAGCTGAAAGCCCCGCAGGAACGTTTGAAAGGGACAAAGGCTAAGAGCGCCACATCGTGATCGCAACGCCTTCGTGACCAACATCCTGTTGGCCCGAGGAGATTGAAGCCGCGCCCACGGAAAGCGTCCACATGTAACGGAAATCAGTAGTATTATTCATTCTTTAAAGTTCTGTAAAACCAATGTTCATGCTGTATTTTTATATACTTTCTTATCTTGTAAGAAAAACTGGACAAAAAAAACGCCCGGTCCTTTAGGAACTAAACCTGTTTCTACTGTTTTCGAAAGGCTTTGGACAGACTTATTGCTATATAATTACCGTTTGATTTTTTAAAGATGATTTTTATATGCTTATCTTTGAACAAAGTCATGACCCCCACTATTTTTGTGAGGGCCATGACTTTTTTATTTACATAGACAAGTTCCTTTCCCAATTATTTTGTTGCATTTCTTACACTTTTTATTGGATATCCTGCTCACTTCCTTTTAATGATTTATTCAAAATATGTTGGTATCGGATTGTCCTATTCCACCTAATATTCGACACAGCACGGAAATAATAACTGTGGATAAAGTTATACACAAGCAAAAGGACATTAAACCAATAATAGATTGAATAAAATATAAGTAGTCCACATTCTATCCACACGATGTTGTGTATAAGTATTTAGATGTTAACATTTACAACTCTAATTCATATTGAAAGTATGTAGAACTCGGATAAATTTAGACAAAACATAAAAAAATTCTCTTTTTTTCAAAGAAAAATGATTTAGAACCTTAATTAGTTTGGTTTTTCAGGGAAATGTTTCGACAAAACTCGACATTCTAATAATTGTGGATAACTTTATATACAAAATCCACACTGGTATATATAAGTTCACCGCTACTATTAACAGCTTATTAACACCTTATCCACTTATACCTGTGGATAAAGGAACAGTTGTTCTTAAGTGTAAGATTTGTTAAATTAGTCTTATGAAAGGTAAAGAACTTTTTTACTTTATTAGATCATTAATCATCTGTCGTGAAATTTTAGTTAAATAGCATACGTTGAAGCATATATAGATATATATTATCCAATGAAAACGGAGGTGCAAGGTATGAGTAAAATGTCTGATGATTTTCTAATTGAATCTTATTTAACAGCAAAAAAACTAAAATTAAATCCAGAATTTCTTGAACTATTAGAATCCGAAATGGCTCGCCGCTGCTTATCCATCCAAAATGTTAGTTAGTAATGCCAAAATCTTCTTTGCTTTTTCTAAAGCTACAAAAAAGCCGGTGGAAAATTTCCACCGACCGGATATAATTTTTTAGCTATATTGATTTCCGTTCAATTGCGATTGGGCTTGAGCTACTAAACGCTTTGTTATTTCTCCGCCAACGGAACCGTTAGCACGCGCTGAAGCTTCTCCTCCAAGTTGAACACCGAATTCTTGTGCGATTTCATATTTCATCTGGTCAAGGGCTTGTTTTACGCCTGGTACTAGAAGTTGATTTGAATTACTGTTTGGCATGTTGTTCACCTCCTTGTAAGCTTATATTGTGTTTTTTTTCATCATTTATACTACTTAATAAAACAGTAAATTTTGTAAATAGCATTCAGTTGTTGCTTATTACTTTTCAAGAATTTGATTAATCACTTCATTCGCTTTGCTATTGTTTAAATTTTTGTAAATACAGCTTGCTGGTAAATCCCTTAGTGTCTCTGTAAATGCGTTAGCCATTTCTGCTTCTCCTGCTACGTGAAACTCACGCCAACCTCTTTTTTTCTTTAATTGTTCAACGGTAGTTCTCATTCCTTTGTAAAAGGTACTTGCATTAACTCTGTATTGCGAATCCAAAACTGCAGTATTGTTATCTGCAACTGCTCGTCTCCCTCGACTATCTAGTTTGACTTTTTCATTCCATGTTTCCGAAACTGGATCATATTTGAACGTTACATCATCTCGAACAAATCCTAATGCTGTGTCTAGAATACGGACTTCCCCAAAGCTAGGCATGATTATACCTGCTTCTGGATATGCTTTATACATATACTCCAGTTGCTCTGTTACAGGATGGCTTTCCCAGTAAAAGTTATTTTTTACTGGTACCTGTACATAATGAACAGACCACAAATCATCATTTGCACTGGCAAAAATAACGACGCCCTTGCGTAAATTTAACGAATTTTTTTCAACTTCATTTATGACTTTATCCTTCACCTGATTAAATGCCTTTATTTCATTTTCATCATCCGATGCCTTTAAATATTCGCCTATGCGTTTTAATCCACTTTTCAAATGAATATCCCATGCCCCATTTAGCTGTTCAGGATCTGCTGGATTTGTATTTAAATAAATACTTAGAATACTTCGATCCATACTCGTGTATGCTTTCAACGCTTCAATTTCTTTATTTATCGTCATTCTACCTTCCTCCTTTGTCTAACTCTTCTTAGTATCACCTTTCATTAAAGGATTACACCGAGGAAAGAATGATTAAATTTTGTTAAAAATAAATAATTATTGATTATATCAATGAAAAAAACGCACCGACTGTATTTAGTCGATACGTTTTGTTGTTAATGTGAATGGATACTAGTTTCCTCCATCCAATATGCCTCACGAATATTAATATGCCTTCGCATTTCCCTTGTTATTTCCAAGGTTATTTCTCCACTTTCATACAATCTTTGAATTTCATCGCGCTCTGCTTGAAAAGCTTTATCTCGTAATTCTCTTTGTACACTCATATAATGACGAGAGTCGGTTAAATTATTAGCAAGCTTAAATTTGACGATCATATCATTATACTCTCCAATGAGTTTCACATTAACTATCTCATTTTCAGCAGTCATCGTTTGTCTCAAATATTTTATCGCAGCTCTTGCCATTTCTACCTTTAGTTTCACTACTTTGTTGCCTTTTAATATACGTTTTTTTATCGAATCATGTTTTTGATGAATGATCAATCTCAACAAGTTGTAATATCCTCTTTTAAGAACTGTCCATATTAGCAATCCTCTATATATAGTACGATTGGTCACAGCAACTCGCATACGATGGATATGCTCCTCTATTAGGTAAAGGGATTCCCTATCAATTTCATTATTAAATTTGAGTTTTTCTATTACAGCACTTTCAACATCCAATACTTTCATTCGAGTGGTCGTTTCTATAAAATCTAAACGCGCTGCCTCTTCATCACTAACAAATAACAACTGATTCCGTATTTGATTATAATTTGCAATAATAGAGACCGATGCACTACGATTTTCATCTGTTGTAAGTTCCCTTAACGTATTTATTGCACTCTCAGCACTTCGCAGTTTAGCTAAATTCTCCATGTCTTCTTTAGCTTCCTCCGTTTTTCCTTTATCTGTTTTAGCTAATAGTGGAAGGACCATACTAGCTAAAACAAGCGTCACTAAAATGACTCCTGCAGCTATAAAAATTATTAATGCTCGTTGGGGAAAAACATCGCCATTTGCTAAAAAGTATGGAATTGTAAAAGCTCCTGCTAAAGTAACTGCACCTCGTACACCTGCTATAGTAGTTATTGCCACATATCGCAAAGAAGGTTTAGTCAATTTTTCCTCTTTCATAAACCAGCCTATCCACCACGCTAAGTAGATCCAAAGCCAACGAAGTATCAGCAAAGCTGCAGTGATGATGAAAATATAAATGATTACTTGGTAATTATTAAATAGCGGACTTTCGAAAATTTCTTTAGAAACGCTTGGAATTTGTAAACCAAGCAATACAAATACAAGTCCATTCAAAATGAAAATAACCATTGTCCAAGTACTTTTGGACACAACTTGTAGTTGTATGGCTGGTGACTGTTCACGATCTTTAAAAATGCCATGTACAATACCAGCAGCTACTACTGAAAGTATCCCTGATAGATGAAAATGTTCAATTACATAAAAAATCACAAAAGGCGTAAGTAATTGAATAAGCATATGAAGCGTTACATCTTCCATACCCAATCGTCGGATATAAACCTTCAATTGAATAATCAAATAGGCAAGTAACGCACCACCAAGAAAACCACCTAATGCAATCCATATAAAACTTACACTCGCCTCTGCTAGTGAAAATACACCTGTAACTGTAGCTGCTACTGCAAACTTAAACGCAACTAAACCGGACGCATCGTTCATCAGGCCTTCGCCTTCAAGAATATGCGTAATTGTCTTAGGAATCTTTACACGACTGGAGATTGCTCCTACTGCTACAACATCCGTTGGGGATAAAATAGCTGCTAGAGCAAATGCCGCAGATAATGGAATTGACGGTATAAGCCAATGTATTAAATAACCAATCACTAACACAGTTAAAAATACAAGCCCTAGTGCTAGCATCAAAATAGGTTTTCGCAGTTTCCAAAGCTCATGCCTCGATACATTTTTTCCATCATAAAATAACAATGGAGCAATAAAAAGAACAAAGAACAGTTCTGGCTCTAATTCTACGTGAATTCCGACAGGCAAAGCTGCAAGCGAAACACCAAGCACAATTTGAATAAGTGGTACTGGTATGTATGGTAAAAAATGATTTATAAAATTGGATAGTCCAATAATGCTTATTAATAATAGGATAATTAAAAAAAACTCCACCAAAATTCCCCTTTTTATTCCAGTCTCCTCATTTAATTCTATAGGGAATATATAGTAAATACAAATCTACAACTATTATTAGCCTTTAAATTTGTTCATCCCTTTTTGTTAAATAATCCATCATTCCCATTGCACTTACTTCTAAATCTAACTGAATTAATCTAAATACTCGATGACTTTCAGAAACACCTTGGTCACTCAGATGATCTTTCACTAGCTTACCGAGTCTATTTGCTAACTCGTCATATCCCTTTTCTTCTGCGTACACATCTTCTGCTTCTGACATAAAAATATTTAACCACATGGAAACTTGAGAAAGTGCTTCATCAGGTGAATTCGTCACGCCGAAATGTCCATAATAAATACATTCAAGATTCATTTGTACGAAAAGCTCTATGGCCTTTTGCATTGCAGCTGGATTGAAATGGTTTGGTGAGGTAGATGGTAAAAAGAAACTAACTCCATCAGCTATTAATTGTTCGTAGCGAACGCCGACCGTATCACCAGTAAACATGCCATTACTAACTGGATCATAAATACTAAAGTGATGATTAGCATGACCAGGAGTATCATAAAACTTTAATATGCAGGTCTCCCCTATTTTTAAAATATCTTCATCGTTCATTATTATCATTCGCTCATGTGGAATTGGAATAATAGGATCGAATAATTCCTCAAACTTAGCTCCATAAACTGCTTTCGCTCCTGCTATTAGCCTTTCTGGTTCTGCCATATGCCTTACTCCTTTTGGATGAATAACTACTTGAGCATTTGGACATTCCTTCAATAGAAGCCCTGCTCCTCCTGCATGATCCAAATGAATATGTGTAACGATTATGTATTTCACTTGGTCTAGTGAGAAACCTAATGATTTCAATCCATTTTTTACATGCTTTACCGACGGGCTTGGTCCAGTTTCTACTATTGTAAGATCATCTTCATCTATGACATACGTGCCTGTACGTTCTGATTCCCCCATATCAAATCCATCGATTAAATAAATTCTTTCATTTAACATTTTCGGATACTTGTTTGTCATTTCGATACCCCCTATATTTAATTGAATATTTTGCAAATAACTCTCCTTCTATTATTTTAACATTAATTTTGAAAATAACTAAGTAGGTACAAAAACTAGTAAGAAAAACCGGGCAAAAAGACGCCCGGTCCTTTAAGTTCAAAACCTGTTTCTGTCGTTTTCGAAGTGCTTTAGACAGACGTTTTGCTATATAATTACGAAGTGAATTTTTAGAGATGCCGGTTGTCTATCCGTCGCTCTCCTACAACTCTTAGAAACAGGTTAGTACATTTTTGGCTAACTAGAGAAAAGATACTTTCCTATTCCTTGAGGCTAGATGATGACAGTCTAAGTGCGCGACATCCTGGTGCTCCTGCGCAAACTTCGTCGCAAAATAAAAAAACATTTCGCAACGACTGCCTGACCCGCATCGTGTGGGCCTGAAGATGAAATTTCGTTCGCTATTTCGCTACTTTATTTAGTAACTAATAACTATTTCTCTTTGTTTCCACTAGTGTAAATAATCTACCTTTTTCCTCTTCATTACAGCATAATATCTCTAATTCACCAGACGGTTTTATCCCTATGTTAACTTTGATTATTATTATCGTCTGAGCGAAAGGCTATGCTGAATCTTTCAATAAAGTATTACTCACTTAATTTATTGAAGTGAAGGGTGGCGACTTCTGCAGGATGAGTGAGACAGATGAGATATCACAGCGACGCGCTATCGACGGTGATAGCTCATCGCTCACCACGCAAAACGCGTCCACCTGTAATGGAAATCGATAGTAATATTTATTCATTCTTTCACCCTTAAAACAAAGTGAACACGTTACATTTTTATATCTTTCTTAGTCTTCAAAAAACCCTACCCCATAAAAAAGTTGCGGTAGGGTTGTCGTATTTATTCGTGCTAACTGCTGAAGCGTATTAAACTTCTCTACACTTTGCCGCAATTGCTCTTGGAGCTGACTAATCGGCTCCAATTCTCCTCTGCTTTCTAACGCCATTTTAACCGAACGATTGGCACGTTCAATCATATCCTCAACATTTTGGATCGCTCGGTCTGTGGGATTTGTTAAAGCTTCACCCACAGCAAAAGTTACATTATCCACGGAATTGTGCAATTGACCAAGAACGGTATCTTCTTTCCAGCTACTTTGTACATGATCCATTTCAAGTCCTCCTCATCTTTCTTAGGTTTACTATGGCAACTTTAACCGACAATTATTCACTCGTGGATTAACTAATAACTCATATTCTTATCAGTTTAGGGAACACTATTTATTGGAAGCATCAAATTATAAGGAGGAAAAGTTATGCCTAATACCAGACGTGGTCCCAATGATCTTTCTAGTAGTGAAGAAAGACTTAAGAAAACAATCCGACATATGGAAGCAGCTGAAATAGCGAAGGAATACGCACCAGCAAAAGACGTTGCTGCAATTGAAAAGAAGAATGAACAACGTGCAAAAAGCATAGAAGAATTGGAAAATGAAGTAAAGGCAGCAGAGAATTATGGTTTAAAAGGATACTTATAACACTTTTTAGCTAGCCAGATATGAAATATATCGGGGCTGGCTTTTTTTGTGTTAATACGAAAATAAAACACGCTTTTTCTATCCATTACATAAATTGGAGAGATGGGAAAAGGAGGACTGTTTAGTCATGATTAACTTAGAACCAATTAATATTGAGGGATATACATTTTTATCGATTTCCGTAGAATTGCCTAAAACGAACTTACTCGTTGTCACTAATGATAAAGGATATATAATGTGTGGCGCTTTAGACGTTGCACTACTAAATGAAAAATTGAAAGATAGGAAGGTAGTTGCTGGAAGAGCGGTTGGAGTAAAAACAATTACCCAGCTTCTGGATGCTCCACTCGAATCCATTACCTACGAAGCGGAAGAACTCGGTATCACTCAAGGTATGATTGGAAGAGAAGCACTATTAAAAATGATTTAAATTAAGCTACCAGCTATTAAGGCTACAGACAACTCATAATTGTTCTGTAGCCTTTTGTTATGCCCTCTTTTTCCCACTTTCTCATACATTTCACAATTACGTGACCAATTTCTTTTAATTTGTTCATATCTTCATGAACGTTTTGTGAAATTGCGTTTTTTCATTATGTTTTTTCAATTCAAGGTACTAAGATAGAGGCATACAGAGACAACTTCTGTTTACTATGCGTTTATATAAATATGCTGGGAAGGGGTAGAACGATGAAATTAAAAATGAAATGGATTCTTTTAACGATGGTTATCACTATTACCACGGTGTTAACAGCTTGTGAACCGTTACTAGTTTTAGATCCGAAAGGCCCGCAAGCAAAAACACAGGCTGACGATATTATGTTATCTATTTGGCTTATGTTAGGCATAGTTATTGTCGTCTTAGCTATTTTAGTGTTTGTCCTATTAAAATACCGCGCTTCTAAACAACCGAAAGATTACGAGCCACCACATATTGAAGGAAGTCCGATTGTTGAAGCAATTTGTATCGGTATTCCTATTTTGATTGTCATTTTTCTTTCAATTATTTCTGTGGATAGTAACTATAAAGTAGAAGCAACTCCCGAAGGATACGAAGATCAAGAGCCATTAATTATTTATGCTTCTTCATCTAACTGGAAATGGCATTTTAGTTATCCTGAAGAAAATATCGAAACAGTTAACTATTTATATATTCCTGAGGACCGCGCTATTGAATTTAAACTATATTCATATGGTCCAATCACGAGCTTTTGGATTCCACAGCTAGGCGGTCAAAAGTACGCTATGTCTGATATGGTTACCACTTTACACTTAGCGGCAGATCAACCTGGAGAATTCATGGGTAGAAATGCAAACTTCAGCGGAGCTGGTTTTGCAGAAAATACTTTTGAGGTTACTGCAATGACTCCTGTTGAATTTGAGGAATGGGTAGAAGAAGTACATGAAACTGCTTCACCTCTGACATCAGAAAAATTTGAGGAATTGTTAGAGCCAGGACATCTTGGTCGATCTACTTATACAGGTACACACTTAGAATTTTCTCCTGCGCCAGAACATGACCACGGTTCAACAGATAATAACGTTGAAGAGGATTCAGATATAGAAGATCACGAAACACATGATGAAGAAGATCATTCAAATCATTAATGCACAATAGCTACACAATATTTTTTTGAAAGGAGTTACAAAAAGTATGGATTTCTTTGATCGTTTTGCAGTACCACATCCAAGCTTTTTAATATATGCAGCCATGGTTGGTATCGGACTAACTATGCTTGCAGTTGTTGTAGGAATCACCTACTTCAAGAAATGGGGATATCTCTGGCGCGAATGGATAACTACTGTTGACCATAAACGAATTGGTATTATGTACTTACTAACCGCATTACTTATGCTGTTCCGAGGTGGCGTAGATGCTATCATGATGCGCTATCAGCTTGCTATGCCTGAAAATACGTTTTTAGATTCTCAACATTATAATGAGGTCTTCACTACTCATGGAGTAGTTATGATCCTATTTATGGCTATGCCATTTATTATATTTTTCTTTAACTTTCTTGTTCCATTACAAATTGGAGCAAGAGATGTTGCATTTCCACGCTTAAATGCATTAAGTTTTTGGTTATTCTTTATGGGAATGGGATTATTCAATCTGTCATTTATCATAGGTGGGTCACCTGATGCAGGATGGACATCTTACTTCCCATTAGCAGGTAATGAGTTTAGTACGTCTGTTGGGACTAACTATTACATGATTGCTATTCAAATAGCTGGTATCGGTACACTCATGACAGGTATTAACTTTATTACTACTATTTTAAAAATGAGAGCTCCTGGCATGACTCTTATGAAAATGCCAATGTTCACATGGTCCGCTTTCATTGCCAATGTAATTATTGTTTTTGCTTTCCCTGTCTTAACAGTATTACTAGCAATGGGAACGATGGATAGACTATTTGGAACAAACTTCTTTACTACCGATAACGGCGGTATGGATATGCTTTGGGCTAACCTATTCTGGGTTTGGGGACATCCTGAGGTATATATCTTGATATTACCTGCATTTGGTCTTTACAGTGAAATCATTCCAACTTTTGCAAGACGAAATCTGTATGGTTATAAGTCGATGGTTGCATCAATGGTAGTTATTTCTATACTTTCATTCGTTGTTTGGGCTCACCATTTCTTTACAATGGGTCAAGGTCCACTAACAAACAGTATATTCTCTATTACAACGATGGCTATCGCTATTCCAACTGGAGTTAAAATATTCAACTGGCTATTTACCTTATGGAAAGGGAAAATCCAGTTTACAACACCAATGCTCTATTCGATTCTCTTTATCCCACTGTTTACTTTAGGTGGAGTTACCGGTGTAATGCTTGCAATGTCAGCAGCTGACTATCAATATCACAATACGATGTTCTTAGTAGCCCACTTCCATAACGTAATTATTCCTGGAGTAGTTTACGCTATGCTTGCTGGTATGACATTCTATTGGCCGAAAATCTTTGGCTTTATGCTGAATGAGAAACTTGGTAAATGGACTGCTTGGTTATTAACAGTTGGCTTTGTATTAGCCTTTATACCAATGTATATAACTGGTTTAGATGGTCAGGCACGTCGTATGTATACGTACTCTGAATCAACTGGTTTTAGTCTATTGAATATGGTTTCATTTATCGGTGCTGCAATTATGGCAATTGCCTTTGCTCTGCTTGTTTATAACATTTACTATAGTATTCGTTATTCACCTAGAAATATCGGTAGTGATCCTTGGGATGCTCGTTCGCTTGAATGGTCAACGCATACCCCAGTACCAGAGTATAACTTTGCAATTACACCTCAGGTTGCTTCTACACAAGCATTCTGGGATTCAAAGAAAAATGGACATGAGTTATTTAAAGGCGATATTGAAAAAATTCATATGCCAAATAACAGTGGGTTACCATTTATCATGAGTTGTATGTTCTTTGTATTTGGTTTCGCTATGGTATTTAGTATATGGCCAGTGGTAATTGTCTCATTAATCGGGATTTTAGCTTGTTTAGTTTACCGTTCATTTGAACAAGACCATGGTAGATATATTTCTGTAGAAGAAATTAAAGAAACGGAAACTAGATTGCGAGGTGCTAAAAATGAAGGTAGATAACTCGCTTCCACTTGAATATAGCACGGAAGAAAACAACCTAAAAATTCTTGGATTTTGGATTTTCATTGGTGCTGAAATTATGCTTTTTGCAACACTTTTCACCGCATATTTCACATTAGAAAATCGTACTGGCAACGGACCTACTGGTGCTGAGATTTTCGAAATTACACCAGTATTAATCGAAACTATTTTACTTTTAACAAGTAGCTTTACTATTGGACTTGCTATTCATGCTATGCGTTTAAATAGAAAAAAAGCGATGATGGGATTCTTTACTATCACATTGATCTTAGGTACAGCTTTCCTAGGAGTAGAAATTTATGAGTTCACACATTATGTACATGTTGGCGCAGGACTACAAACAAGTGCTTTTACCGCCGCTCTCTTAACAACTTTAGGGACGCATGGTCTGCATGTAACATTGGGATTATTCTGGGGATTATTTATACTACTACAGATTAAAAAACGTGGTTTAACTCCAGAAACAGCGAATAAATCATTTATTTTCTCTCTATACTGGCATTTCCTAGATATTATCTGGATCTTTATCTTTAGCTTCATTTACTTGAAAGGAATGATGTAATATGAAAGAATTATTCCCTCTTAAACAAGTAATGGGCTTTGCATTTTCGTTAGTCCTAACTGTAGTGGCATTGATGGTTTACTTTACTGATATGTCCTACACTATGGGAATGACAGTGCTTCTAATAACTGCTTTCATTCAAGCGGGATTACAGGTAGTTGTCTTTATGCATGCTGGAGAGACTAAGGATAAACGTTCAATCTATGTTAATATCTACTATGCTTTACTCATTGCTTTAATTACTATTTTCGGAACCTTACTTGTATTGGTTTGGGATATGTAAGAAAAGCAGAAAAGATATAGAAAAAGGAGGATCATGACCTAAGTCATGATCCTCCTTTTCATTTATCCAACCATAAATAACAATAAAAGAGAGCGTGTATCTAATAACGGGTTTCGTTGCCTATCGCAAAACTAGAATTTATACACAAACATGCAAATGAAAATATATATCTAATTGCACAGCAATTGTGGTGCTTTTTGTATAAAAAATAATAATCCCAGCTCATTGAAATGAGCTATACCTTGTATTAATTTTCAATGCTTATAGAACTAACAGCACCACGTTAGTGAAAAATTATAATTCAAGTTTACTCTTTATTTCTTCGAAATTCTTTAAATGTTTGCGATTGGTAACGGAACCCGTTAGTGTATTTAAGCACTCTCTTTTTTATATTTACTAGAATTTAAAATCATTTCTTCTGAAGCGACTAATATCATTCCGATTAAAAAGATAAAGACTGCTCCCATAACGACGCCAATTCCAATGCCCATAATTGTACTAAATTCGCTCATTAATGATCCATATATAAAAATAGCAATTCCGATTGTAAGTAAAGTAGCACCAACCAATTTAGTAGCGTGCAACATTTTTACGTAAGTTTCCATATTGTAACACCCCTTTGTACTTATATTATCCAACATGTTCACAAAGTTGTCAATTGTTTTTGTCGAGTTTGTGAACGAAAATGGATAATCCTAAAGGAATAAATTACCTAGATTAACATTCACCCATAAATTTCAACTCTTTTCGATAGCCCAAAACAATACGGACAAGTAAAAAGAACCATAACATACTCATTCCTATGAGCATTACCCGAATAACTCCCATATAGGACCACTCCAAAAATGAACTGTCAGTTACGATTGTATTCATATAAATAGACTGTGCACAAATTAATAATATGAAGATGGCCATTCCACAGTTCATAAAAAAAGCTTTTTTAGCGACTTTTCTTCTCTCTCGCTCATCATAGGAAAATGCAGGCTTTTCTTCTCCCTGTTCATAAGGCATCCCCCAAATCGTGTAGTTCAACCATGTAATATTAGAGGTATATTTTAACTCCCACCCAAAGTCTTTGTGAAGCTGAAAGTAGTTAGCATTAATTTTTGGTTCAAATACAACCTCATAAGCAATATTATCTTTATCCTTTGGACGAAATGTAAAAATTGTTGCAAAAACGGATTCGAGTTCATAACCCCGCTCTACCATTTCCTCAAGCCAAATTGTCGTTCTTAAAGGTTCATACATCCAAGCCGGACGAATTCTACGGATCTTCCTTGTTCCAGACTTTTTGAGGACGTTAGTACCGAGCAATTGCTTTTCAAATTTACGATAAGCATTAAATACGAAAATGGTTAAGGCTATCATTCCCATATAAATAATTATAGGCACTAATAGTGGACCAATTTGAAAATTTTCACTAGAAATATTAAGAATAATTCCAAATAAAAATAGAAATGATAAATAAGACGATAAGTAGAAAGTTGAGACTAATAAATACATGTATGCATGCAACCGAGTACGCTTGAACAACTGATCTTTACTAGGAAAAATGGAAATCTCGGCAGTTTCATTTGTTATTACTTGCCACTTACCGGAAACTACCGCACTTTCCCAACCAGCAGAAGCTAACTTAGGTGCAAGTGTTTTTTCACCATAATGAATACGTACTTTTTTCTCTATTGAATCCTCATGCTCAAACGTAAAAATTCTCGAAAAACGGTTTAGACTTTTTAAGTGAAAACCTTTCGCCATCAAATCTTCGAGCCATATTTCGGTCGAATCAATCCGATAACTCCAAAGCCACCTCATTTTTTTCATTTGAATTCCTCCTCCAAGCGTAAGGCATTTGTATGTAATTCTTTTAAGCGAACAATTTCTGCTTGCATCACATTTTTGCCAAGCCTAGTAATTTCGTAAATAGTTTTACGCTTTTCATCTGAAAATACACTAATCATTTCATCTTTTTGCATTTTTGTTAAAGTCCCATAAATAGTACCTGAACCTAGCTTTAATCTACCGTTTGTTAGTTCCTCTACACGTTTAATAATGCCGTATCCGTGGGATGGCTCTGTTAAAGAAAGTAGTATATAAAAGGCAGTTTCAGTCATCGGTATATATTTTTTTAGTAATTTTTCCAACTTCCCACCTCCACTGTGTCACGATACGACTATATCACGTCGTGACATAATTATGCAATAATTTTCTTACATTTAACATATGTTTAATAAACTAACCACAAAAAAGAATTGCACCAAATGGATAAATTGGTAGCAATTCTTTTTATTAATTCGATGAGATATCCCCTCCAAAGATGGAAACATTCTGCCTATCAGATACAAATTTTTGTCCATCCCATTTAAGTACTGTTTGAACATACCCAATTGCATCAGCATGATATCTCCCTGCAATTTCTTGAAAAGCCATCAGTTCATAGGTACCGTCCCTAGCAAAGTCAATAGGATACAACCCACTAACAGGATCAACCCAGCCTTTTATCGGTTCCTTTAAAATTCCATTTTCATCATAGATTTCCGATAAATATTCTTCTCCTTTATATGCTAAATCTAATACATATTGCTTGTTTGGATTAGAGCTAATTACTTTAACTTTGTAGTAATTTTCATAAAGCACTTGAAACTTGAAGGTTTCGTTAAAATCTTCTACGTCAAATACTTGTTGCATACTCCCATCCGTAAAAGAAAAGACAAATGCATAAATTGTCCCTCCACTTCCTCCAGTATCAATAACAACTAAAATGTCATCCACTTGATCACCAGTAAAGTCTCCAAGAAAGATGGTGGGATTATACCCAACGTTTTCGCTTAGATAAATCCTTTCTAACGTATTTTCATGTTGATACAAAACGTTCAAAGTGATGTTCTGCCAAAAAGCGCTTCCTTCCGTCTTCACTCCAGTTAGGTATACGGTGTCCAAAAATCCATTCCCGGTCAAATCTCCTCGAGAATAAACTATGATTTCATCATTGTTATGACCATTATTTTGTATATGCTGTAACACTTGCTTCCTCTTATTTAACAAAAACTCAAGGGAAGGATACGGTTCATTGAAAGCCAGAGCCTTATCAATAGAAATTATGAACTGTTCGAAATCTCCTGCTTTCTGTTGAGCTTCCGCTAAATAATACCAGTAATAGGAAAAATCATTAGTAAGTAGAAGACTTTTGTAATAATCCTCTACTCTTTTAAAGTAGTAAGGGTATACATCCTTTGCTAAAACTAGCTTATTTTTTTCGAAACGGTATACATCTACTTTGTAGGCTTCTCCTGTATCATGAACCCATATCGCAAGTTCATATTGACCATCAGGTCCGTATAAACCAGGCATATCTTCAACCTCTAATTTACTATAAGCTATATTGGTAGTAGGCAATCGTACAATTCCACCATCTACCAACTGCAGTAATTCCAACTTGGACCATTCATTACCTATTTGCCAGCCAACAATGAGTGTATTCACCCAATTAGTTGTAATCGGTGCTGCCATTAGGCTTGAAATTCCATATCCACTCCCTTTTATATGTATTAAAGGTAGCCACTGCTCATGGACATTTTTTAAAATCACTAGGTAATTTTGATCTTTATACTTGTATGCTCCGATTAATTCATTGATTTGGTCATCATCGATATCGGCCAATAATACTGCGGGATTATTAGGAAGTCCAGACAATTCAAGGATGGATGCAGTTGAAGGCAGAAAATTCAGTAGCACATTCACATAATCATTCAGTTTTACACCTCTTTTAAACCATCATATGCAAAAATAAAGTGAAACTGCCATCAGTGGGAGAAAAATATCTTTTTCCAAACAACAAGATGCCAAAGAGGATATATTCCACTCTAGCATCCTTTTTTTAAACTTATTCTGTTAAGTTATTGGTATGGTTAAAGAAGATCGTATTATGGAGGAGTTTTACATATGCAAAATTTACAATTTGAACCTTCTTGGGAAAAGGCTCTTGCTAGTAAGGATAGGGAGTTAATAACCGATATTTTTCAAAAAAGTAATAGGACAAATGGACAGAGCATTCAATTGGAGCCCATTTGGGAAGCGATGAATTATAGAGCTGAGGTTTTGATCACTGTCCTCGTCCAAAACTTTACGAATACAGAGCTGACTATTCAAAATCGGAAAATTGTCTATCTAGAAAAGGACATAATTATTGCAGAACATACCTTTACTATTCCTCAGCTAATTGTTAAACCAAAAACTAGTATGCCTTGGACGTTTATCTTTCCAATTGAAAGTTTGCAAAGGAGTGAAATCCAAGGGAAAGGAAAATTAGAAATGTAAACGAAGGAGCTCTCCATAGAAACGTTTTTACATAGAAAAACGCCTAACGAATATTTCGCTAGGCGTTTCCCAATTAAGATACTTAACTTTCTGCTATGTCACAGAGTTCTTAAGCTGTTTTCATTAATTCTTTATCTTTTCTACCATGCAGTAAATAGTATAAAGGAATACAAATAATAATTACGACAACCATTGCTAAAAAGATTGGACGGTATCCAGTCTCTGGCACGATAAAGCCTAAAATATAAGGTCCTATACCTAACTCCATATCAAATAAGATAAAATAAGTTGCAGTAGCTAAACCGAAACGATGGGGCTCTGTTACTTTAACCGCGATTGTTTGTGCAACAGAATTGAAGTTACCATAACCAAAACCTATAAATGTTGCTGCAAGGAGCAACATCCATCCTGCCGAAGCTTGGCTAAACAACAACATCCCAATAGCAAATAGAATTATGCATGGATAAACAATAATGTTTGCACCTTTTGTATCCATTAATTTACCCGTGAATGGACGAGAGAAGATAATAACAATTGCATACACTAAAAAGAAATAACTAGCTGCACTAACTAGATTAATGGACTCTGCATAGAACGACAAAAATGTCATAACGCCGGAATAACTAAACCCTATAATTAATGCAATAAAAGAAATTGGAAGGGCTTTTGGTTCGATAAATTGAGATAAAATGGAGCTTTTATCTTCTGTTTTCTCTGGTAGTTTAATTGGTTCTAATTTTAGTTTCACAGCTGCCAAGAATACCATACAGATAATCGACAAAATTAGATTCATCGTAAACATGATTGTGAATCCATTCTCCATTTTTAATAGTATAATCCCAATAAATGGACCAATAGCAGTTGCTAGTATAGCGCTTAAACTAAAATAGCCAATTCCTTCTCCTTTACGGGCTCTTGGCAATATATGAGCTACAATGGTACCAGTTGCTGTACCAATAATCCCAACAGCAATCCCTTGTGCTAATCGGTTAACTAATAGAAGCGGAATACTATTCGCCAAAAAGTAAAATACTGAAGTAATAGTAAAGAAAGTTAAACCAATCCACAACATTTTAGTTGGCCCTTTAATTCCGATGAAACGTCCAGCACCAAGTCTTCCCAATAATGAGCCAATGATAAAGATACTCGATACTAAGCCCGCCGTACTAGTGGAAGCCTCGAATTCTGATTTTGCATAAGACGCGATCGTTACCAATAATAAAAAGAATACTAATGTTGCTAAAAAATTTATAGTTGAAACTATTATAAATTCCTTTGTCCAAAGTTTTTCCTTGTTCATAAACTACCACTACTTCCTAATATTTTGTTGCAATTTTTCTAATACCATTTCCACTAACTCACATTCTTCTTCAGTGATACCATCTAAAAGCGAAGTTTGAAAAGCATGCACTGCTTTTTTTAACTGCTGATATTTAGCCACACCTTCCTCCGTTAGATGCATAACTTTTTTCCGCCTATCCATTCCATAAACCACATATATTAAATGTTGATCAATCAATTTTTGCGCAAGCGCAGTGACAGATGGCTTTTCCACACTCCAATATAGGGCAATCTCTGAATTTGTAGCAGGACCAACTTCAGAAAGGTATCGGATTAATCCCCACTGGGCTTCTGACATTTGATAAGGACTTAACACTTGCTGTAGACCATTTGCATATGGTCTATGAAGAATTTTAAATTTAGCAAACATTGAATTCAAATTTTTATCCTCCTTTTATATTAAGGATATTAGTTAGTTAACCTAATTAATTAAAAAGCATTTTACTGATTTTGTAAAGTATTTAAGAATTCATTTAACTATTAGGACATACATTACGTATTACTGACCAAGCAGCTGCAGACAAGTTAGCAAGTCTACTTAAACCTCGAACCATACTAAAATAAATTGTTTATACTTTTTAAGAGCAGTCTATATAGGACTGCTTTTTCTGTTCCATACCACTTCTAGCATCATCGTTTATATTGGATTATTTTAAAAATCACACAAAAAAACACCCTTACCATTCCTGGCAAGAGTGCTCAATAAATGTTGCTATATTAGTCTTTTTAAGTAAGCCGCCTTTGCCGTACTTACAATAAGAAAGTTTTAAACCACCACTCGTCAAAGTGGGTGTTCGCAGACACTATCCTGCATGTCCTTATTGTCAAATGAGAATAAGGCTTGTCATTCCAGCTCTATATAAAACTCCCTGTTACAGCTTAAAGGTTAAAACTTAATATCCATACGTACAATGCAGCTTATATTTATATAATATACTCTTCTCCGTTTTTTATCAATGGAAATGATTTCATCTTTTTATTAGGTATAATAGAAAGTAGAGATGCTAGGGATTAGGATGTGATGAAGTGGAAAAGAGACCAATGGACGGAGAGATCGAGGAAATTAGCGATGAGGAATTACAATTACTAGTTCTGGAAGCACAACGAGAGGCACTCGAAAAACAAGCATTAGAAAAATCGAAGTCAAAACCTAAGCGTCCTTTTCCAAAATGGATGTTTTGGATAATGGCAATCGTCCTATTCGTCAATACATTTGCGATGATTTTTCAAATTTACTCCATTCCAGCCATTGAATTTATCAAAACCTCCGCCAGGTTATCAGCACAGGAAGATATCGCTCGATATAAAGAAGCTGTCGTTGTTGTTTTAACGGATGATAGCAAGGGAACTGGATTCTCTATTTCAAGTGAAGGAAAGATTCTCACCAATTATCATGTAGTAGAGGATAATGATAGCGTAATAGTTGGTTTTCCTGAAGCAGGGCGTTTTAATGCAGAGGTTATACAAACTTATCCTTCTATAGACCTTGCAGTGCTACAGGTGGATGAAGAGGACTTGCCTTTTTTAGAGCTATCGGAAAACCCATCTTATGAATTTGGCGATCCTATCACTTTTATCGGCAATCCATTAAAATTTACAGGCATTGCAAATGAAGGTTCACTAATTGATTTTCATCAATTAAGCGATTGGGATGTACCAGTAATGATGATGGAAGCTCCTGTGTATAGAGGAAATAGTGGAAGTCCTGTATTGAATGAAGACGGGCAAGTAATTGGCATCGTATTCGCCACCTTAGATCATGACGAGCACGGGAAAGTCGGGCTATTTGTACCTATTGAGGAGTATTATAAAACTCAAAAATGATTACAGAAAACCCGTTTAGCATTGGTGCGCTGAACGGGTTTTTTCGTTTTGCTCTAGTATAAGTTGGAATCTCTCTCGTATAGCACCAAAGCTCTCTCGTATGCGATTGAATCCCTCTCGGATAGATGCGGGCTCTCTCGTATAGCACCACTTCTCTCTCGCATGCGATTGAATCCCTCTCAGATAGATGCAGCTCTCTCGTATAGCACCACGGCTCTCTCGTATGCGATCGAATCCCGCTCGTATAGATGCGGGCTCTCTCGTATAGCACCGAAGCTCTCTCGCATGCGATTGAATCCCTCTCGTATAGCACCACTTCTCTCTCGCATGCGAATTGAATCCCTCTCAGATAGATGCAGCTCTCTCGTATAGCACCAAAGCTCTCTCGTATGCGATCGAATCCCGCTCGTATACCACCGAAATTTTCTCGCATATAATAATCACTTATCCAGATTTAAGTATTTCTCCCTCCATACAAGTCGTTCTTTTTCATTCAACTCGTTTTCAAGTGTTTCATCCCATTGATCCAGGAATGTATTCCAAACTCGGGCGTATAGGAGATCCTCGGATTTGTTATATAAAATAAATTCAAAGCAAGGAACATCATCCACGTATAGTTCAGCGTTAGAGACAATTTCAGAAACTACCGTTTGAAGGTCGCCATCTACTGTTTCCATTCCGTTTGCTTGGAGTGCATCTACTAGTACAATATATTCCCACTTTAACCTAACCTTTTCCTCTGAAGCATACCGATAAAGCTTCAACTCTTCCTCGCCGGCTAATGCTGGTTTTATTTCTCCTTGCAAAAAAGTGGAATGACTTGGGCTATAAAGTAAATTCTGACTTCGAGCATCCAGTTCTTCTTCAAATATTCCATCCTCAAGTTGTTTGAACCCTTTTTCTGTTAACGTAAATACCTGATCTCTTATTTCAATTAAACGAGTTCTCTTCATAATATTGATCAAGTCTTCCATAAATAGCTGCTCCACAAGCAGTAATTCACTGATTTGCTTAGCACTTGTCACTTTCGCTTTTTGGCAAGTTATCAACATCATTTTCATTAATACATCCATTTTTATGCGCTTTACAGGCTTGTATTCCACTTCAATTGTATGAAGTGGAATTGTCCATGCAGTGGATGAAACTACTTTTGCTTGAATATTTTGCTGTAATTCCTTTTTAAGCCGTTTTTCTAGTTCGATCATTTTATTATACTCCTATAACGAAATGCTATTTTTTCCTATTCCCTTGAGAGTCGGTTAGTCCATTTTTATCTTTTACAATTTGAAGTAAGCGACCATACATTTCTCTGGAAGCTCTTTGTTTCGCTCGTTTGGTGAACATATCAGAGCTTCCGACTAAAACAAGTAACTCTCTCGCTCTTGATAATGCCACATTTAAGCGGCGGTAATCATTCGCAAATCCAATATCTCCGCTCTTTTCTTGATTGTTTCTTACCATACTTAGTAGAATGACATCCATTTCCATCCCTTGAAACTTATCTACAGTTCCAGTTCGGAAGGTCAAATGAGGTAAGTTAACCTGTTGCTGGACCAGGCGGTCAATTCGTTTTACCTGCTCTCCATAAAAACTAATGACCCCAATACTTTTACGTTCATCCGGGTCCATTCTTCCTTCTTTTTTAGCAATTGCTGTAGCTTCATTCAAATCCATTAGTACATCCCGGATGGCATCTAACTCCGCTTGGTTGAATCGACTTTTCCCGTCTTTCATACGTTCTTCAAAATACGGTTTTTCGTTTGGCATATCAAGCCATAGCAGATGGTCTTTTCTCTTCACAAAGCGTGATTCAAGTAGGTGGTCACGGGCAGTATCTGAATCGACCAGCCCACATTGTAGTTGATAATTTTCTTCCTCATAAAACGGGGTGATTGTCTCCATTATACTTTCATGCATTCTATATTGGATTGCTAACATCGTTTTGCCCGTCTTAGGTAAGTTTTTGAATAAACGCTCGAATAGTGATTCCTTCAACAGTTTTTTTAATTCATCTTTTTCTTCGAGATTATCACTTTCTTCTAATATTGCCTGTAGGGTTTCATCTAATGTGTCCTCCCCAACAAGAGGAGGAAGCTGATGATGGTCCCCTACTAAAATAATTTTCTTGCCTTTTAACATTGGTAAAAGCAATTCAGGTGGTGTTGCTTTTGAAACCTCATCTATAATTACTACATCGAAAACAGGGTAATTTTCCATAAATTCTTTTCGAGCTGATGCAACGCAGGTTGTTCCAATTACATTGGCATGACGTACATATAGCTTACGAATTTCATCTAGATCGTGGTCATTTGCCTCTTTTAATAAGGAGTACCACTCATTTTGAATTGCTTGGGTAATTGGAAGATGGTCCTTCTCTAGTTGAATTTTCACCATTTTCTCGTTAAGTCCTTCAACCGCTTCAACTGTTTTTTCGAGTGCATGTTCTGGGTTTTGAAGCAGAATTTCATCTAAAGCTTTTAGCATGCGCTCTTGCTCCAGACCGTCTGCATTCACTTGTTTAGTTTTTAGTTCATTTTCTTGGAGAATCGCTTCTGTCTCCCCTAGTTCCTCGGTTTGCTTTTGAAGATGATTCTTTTTCATTTCTAGTTGTTCCAAATATCTTGTGACGGTTGCTTCCGTTTTCTTCAATTCTTCAATTGAGCCTTCCATCTCGAGTTTTTTATCTTTTAATTCAGATAAGGTTGGCAGTGAATCGAGCACACCAATTTCTTCCTGTAACTGATTCACTGTATTCTGCAGAAGCTCTAGCTGATTCTTTTGGCTGACTGCCTTATTGGTTAATTCATTTTTGAGTTGTTGCAGTGACAGCATCTCTCTATTGCTATCATTGAGAACTTGAGATTTAATCGTTTGAAATTTAGTTATGGAGCTATTTTTGGTTAACTGAACTGTCGATTTCTGCTTTATCACAAATTTTTCTCTTACATATAATCCCTCAAGTAAAATAGCTAACTTTTCTGTTGTTAGTTCGTCATCACCCGTCATAATATGTTTCATACGATTCATAAATTGATGAATTTCTTTCACCGTGTATTCAGAATCAAATAAAATGCCACTTCTACCCATATTATTTTTAACATTTTCAACAGGAAACTTATACTTTCGAAGGAGTTTTTCTACATAATCTATCGCTGCGTGTAAGCGAGTGTTTAAATCTTGCCAATCAGTGAATGCTTTAATTTTCTCTATTAGCTCATCTAATTCAGCCATTTGTTGTTGCAACTGTGAAGATGGCTCAATTCCATACTCAGTCATTTTGCTCTTCAGTTGATCTACCTTACGGATCGAATCTATATCAGTCATTAATAGTTCTAAATGTTTTAACTTTGTCTGGACCGCTTGATATTTCTCTCTCGATGTTTCCACATTCATGCTTATTTGATGCAGGGAATCTGAAGTTTCCTTATATAATAGCTGATTTTGAATTCCCTTCATTTTTACCAGAAGTTGTTCCATTTCTATGGCGAGCTCTTGACTTGTCGGGTTAGATTGAATGAATTGCTCCATTGTTTCTACTTCATGAGCTAACGCTTTCGACTTCACTCGTACTTCGTAAAGACGACTTTCTAGTACTTCACGTTCTTTTTTTAATAAAACCAATGTTTTTTTCAGCTTTTTAATATCTTCTATCCTTACTGCATATTCCTCTTTTGCTTCTGCTTTTTGTTCAATAGCTTTCTTTAGTACTATTTGTTCCTTATTAAGTTCCTCTATTTGATGCTCACAGCCAACTATTTGTTCAAGAAGCTGCCCTTCTCTTAAAGAGTGCTCGTCCAACTCTTGCTGTAAAGCAGTTAACGTTTGTTCTTTCCAGTACAGCCCGACATTTTCTTCAATAAACTTCTTGCCTTCTTCTTCAATACTTTCTGTCCTACCAAATCGTAAAATACGAATTTCTTTGTTTGAAAGTAATCTACTAAGGGCATTGTCTACTGCTAAATTAGACTGGGATGCTACAAGTGTACGTAAGCCAGCTTTGGCATTTTGCTGACATATTTCAGAAATTACCGTCGTTTTCCCCGTTCCAGGTGGACCTTGAATTACATACAAATCCTCTGCTGACATCGCACCAATAACGGCTTCTTGTTGGAATTCGTTTAACTGATTATGAAATTCTAATTCTCGACGCTTTGCATTCATACGAATGGTCGGTCGATCTTCAAATAAGATTTTCTCGAGGTTTGGATTAGCAGCTAATCCATTTTGCAAATCTTCAAATCCCTTTCGAAGACGTCTAATTTGACTAAGGGATGCGAAGTTACTAAATACTGCCTCTTTCGATTTAGGATTCCACTGGTTTTTTCTTGCTACTTCACGAAATTTGGGTTTAATTTCTATTTCTATTGTTTGTTTTACGCGATCAGATTTTAAAATATCGCCTACGTCATTTTGGAATCCTTTTAACGTCACACTCAAATTTCTCAGGTTTTTCCATTCATTCGCATTCATCGTACAACCATGCAAGGTCATACGACTAAAATCTGCATTGAAAACAAGTTTAGAATACGGACTTGTTATATCTGCAATATCTGCATTACGCTCTTGAATCTTCAAGTAACCTTCCCAGCTAGAAATTCGTTTTTTCACATACTCCGAACGCTCTTCTGCTATCGGAAGGTCTTGAATTTTGGTGTGCAGGGCAAGTGGCATTCCTGCTCCATTATTTTTAGCAGTAACAAAAGCCAGATCAACCTGAAGACGGCGGTTAGTACTCACAGGAACCCTAGGACCTCTGACATGAAAACCCGTTGCAAGTAGGCCATCTTTTTGCAGAATACATTCCATTACGACTACTCTTCTATCTACTTTTTTAGCTAACTTATTATTTACTACATTATCAAAATAGATGGAAAGGGATGTATTCCCATGATTATTCACCGGACGCTTTTCAATATGTACCTCGAAAGAACTCTGTATGTTAAAAAAGGCATGTTCATCAGTTGACCATTCCTGAATTCCTTTACGCGCCTTATTTGTAATCATTAAATTGCAGCGCATTGTACTAACTAAGGTTGCTGATTGGCTCATGAACAAACCTCCTTTTTATCGTATTGAGTACGTAATTTGTTCAACTTATCTATGTTATCATTTTTACCTCAGAAATTGCATAATCCAACTTATCTATCTTTTTCACACACTATTTTATTTAACTTCAATAGGAGTTATGTTATAAATGTGAATATTATGTGAATTAATTGTTGCTTACTCTATTAATCTTTATTATGATAGATTTACAGTTTCTGGATAGAAAAATCTAAAAATTGAATATATTTAAGGAGGAATATGCATGGCGAATAATAATGGTAATGATTTAAACACGGTGAAACCCCTAGAAAAAAAGAACAAAGTGTCAAACAAAGGACCAAATTCAAAATACAATAAGGCAGCGGATAGCCCTAACTATTCTGCAATCGCAGAAAGTCCAGAATTTAAGTCATTGAAAAGGAAAAAGAACAAGTTTATTTTACCCATTACCATATTTTTCTTACTGAGCTACATTTCGTTACCTATTTTGACTTCTTATACGACGGTTTTAAATAACAATGCATTTGGAGATATCGCTTGGGTTTGGATTTATGCACTAGCTCTCTTCGTAATGACTTGGACATTATGCATGATCTATGTACGTAGAGCTAATGATTTTGATAAAGAAGCTGAGATTATTTTTGAAAAAGAAAAGGCTGGTGACTATGAATGAATGTAATGGGATTGGCATTTTTTGTAGGAATAGTTGGACTAACTTTATTCGTTACATATATAGCCTCCAAGCGTACGAACTCAGCGAGTGAATTTTATACAGCAGGTGGAGGATTAACTGGTTGGCAAAACGGAATTGCAATTGCTGGAGATTACTTATCAGCTGCCTCTTTCCTAGGTATTGCAGGGGCCATCTCACTTTTTGGTTTCGATGGTTTCTTCTATAGTATTGGTTATTTAGTTGCGTACTTGGTTGTTTTATATATTGTTGCTGAGCCATTACGTAATTTAGGGAAATATACTTTAGCTGATATGATTACTGCCCGATTCGATCAAAAGAAAATCCGTGCAGCAGCAGCAATTAGTACATTAACGATTGTTTTATTTTACATGATTGCACAGCTTGTAGGTGCAGGTGCACTTATTCAATTACTATTAGGAATCGACTACTGGGTTGCTGTTCTTTTAGTAGGCATTATGATGACTATTTATGTACTTTGGGGAGGAATGGCTGCTACCAGCTGGGTGCAAATTATTAAAGCTGTATTGTTAATGGTCGGGACTGTTCTTATTTCTTTCTTAGTACTGTGGGAATTCGACTTTAATATATTAGGAATGTTCACGGAAATGAAATCCGTCACGGCTAATGGTGAAGCTTACTTACATCCTGGCGTGAAATATACAAATGGTTTAGATACAATATCCATGATGATTGCATTGGTACTTGGAACGGCTGGTTTACCACATATATTAATGCGTTTCTTTACGGTAAAAGATGCAAAAACCGCTCGTAGCTCGGTAGTATACGCTACTTGGATTGTAGGAATTTTCTACATATTAACTATTTTCTTAGGATTTGGTGCTGCTGCTTTTGTAGGTTCCGATGCAATTATAGCTGCAAATCCAGCTGGAAATATGGCTGCTCCTTTACTAGCACAAGCTTTAGGTGGCGATATTCTAATGTCATTTATCTCGGCAGTTGCGTTTGCTACAATTTTAGCAGTAGTCGCAGGACTTGTTTTGTCAGGAGCTTCTGCATTTGCCCATGACTTATATGGACAAATCTTTAAAAAAGGGAAAGCTACAGAAAAGCAACAAATGAATGCTGCACGTATGGCTTCTGTTGGCGTTTCCGTCTTCTCGATAGTATTAGCGCTTGGCGCACAGTCTATGAACGTGGCATTCTTAGTATCTCTTGCCTTCTGTATTGCTGCAAGTGCAAACTTGCCAGTAATTATTTATACAATCTATTGGAAAAACTTTAATACTACCGGCGCTTTAAGTGCTATCATTACAGGCCTTGTTACTGCATTAGTACTCGTTGCTTTAAGTCCTAACTTGTGGGCGGTAGATGGTTCAATGTTCTTTACAGGTGAGGCAATTTTCCCACTTACTAATCCTGCGATTATCTCGGTTCCAGCCGGATTTATAGGTGGATGGATCGGAACAATGGTAGGAGCTAATGCAGATAAACGAAAATATGCGGAAGTAGATGTAAAAGCAAATATTGGGCTGAAGTAATATATTACGATGAAGAAACCGATTCCTTTTGGAAATCGGTTTTTTTCATTCAAATTATTTAGCGTGGTCGGGAAATACTCTTTTTACTGTATCTGTAAATTCATCGAAGAATCCTTCTACTGGTTCACCTGCCCGCACTCTTTCTCCGTACTCTTTAAACTGCAGGGTAAAATCAGGGTTTGAGGATACATATACATTGTTGAAGGCAGCATTCTCAGCCTTAGCCGCGTCTGAAATTTTGGTTTTTAATTCTTCCGTTTCATTTACACCTTCTTTAAGATCTACCGCCACATATGCGTTATTGTCCGTAACTAGGACACTCGCTGCTTTTACTCCTTCAATTTGTGTAATTTTAGCAGCTACATCATCCGCAACCTCTACTTTTCTTCCTTCCGTACCAGTTACTGTTCCATTACCTGTTGTTGTATTATTACCTGTTGTCGTATCATTTCTAATGTCTTCATTTATCGTACCCTTTTCTTCTACTACTTTTCCCGTGCCAGTGTCTGTTACTACATCTTCTTTGTTATTCGTTCCACAAGCAGTCAACAAGCCGATGAGAAGCATTACAAATATTATTTTCAGTAGTTGTTTCACTTTATCTTTCCTCCTTATTATTGGATATACAAATAACATGGTCTATTTAAAGTGAAATATGCGTAAGTTCAAAAATTTCGAGTCAATGTCTGATATAATTTATTTTAATGAAATCAAAATTTTTAATGAAATCAAAATAAAAGGAGATTATTTAAAATGAGTATGGATATTATAAAGCAGCTCGAGGCATCATATGATGAAATGGTCAGTATTCGCCGTTATTTACATATGCATCCGGAAGTATCGTTTCAAGAAACTGAAACAGCAAAGTATATACAAAAATTCTATTCAGATTTAGAAATTCCTTTCCAAGCAAATGTTGGTGGTAATGGAGTAGTTGCACGAGTCAAAGGTGCTTTTCCAGGTAAAACCGTTGCGTTACGGGCGGATTTTGATGCTCTCCCAATACAAGACGAAAAAAATGTTACCTATAAATCGACTGTTCCTGGCGTCATGCATGCATGTGGTCACGATGGCCATACCGCTGCACTTCTTATACTTGCCCGTACGATACTTGAATTTAAAGATCAACTGGCAGGTGAATATGTATTTATCCATCAGCATGCAGAAGAATATGCTCCGGGTGGTGCGAAACCAATGATTGATGCTGGTTGTCTAGAGGGTGTAGATGTAATTTTCGGCACACATTTATGGTCTCAAACTCCTCTAGGTACTATTGAATATAAGAGTGGTCCCATTATGGCCGCAGCAGATCGATTTTCTATTACTGTCCAGGGGAGAGGTGGACATGGGGCAAATCCACATGATACAAAGGATTCTATCGTAGTAGCTTCTCAATTAGTTGTAAACTTGCAGCAATTAGTAGCTAGACGTGTGAACCCTACTGAATCTGCAGTGCTTTCTGTCGGTTCTTTCATTGCAGACAACGCATTTAATATTATTGCGGACACTGTGAAAATGACTGGTACCGTTCGCACATTTAAACCAGATGTTAGAGATTTAATGGAAAATGAATTAAAACGTGTAATTGAAGGCACATGTTATACAGCGGATTGTTCTTATTCTTTCCTATATGAAAGAGGCTATCCCCCAGTTATTAACCATAAAGAAGAAACAGAATATTTAGCAGATATCGCCCAAACTGTTCCTGGAGTTACAGAAGTGAATGAATCCGATTTATTGATGGTCGGTGAGGATTTTGGTTACTATTTAGAAGAAATTCCTGGCACATTTTTCTTTACCGGCGCTATGCC
This sequence comes from Psychrobacillus antarcticus, assembly GCF_029533155.1. Taxonomy (GTDB): domain Bacteria; phylum Bacillota; class Bacilli; order Bacillales_A; family Planococcaceae; genus Psychrobacillus; species Psychrobacillus antarcticus. The sequence continues at coordinate 29,269 of NZ_JAIZDB010000010.1, forward strand.
TGAAGGTGATGTATTCCCACACCATAGCCCCATGTTTGATTTCGATGAACGAGCAATGCTCATTGCTGCGAAAACGTTGGGAATGGCAGCGATTAACTTTCAAGATAAATAATAAGCTCAATTTACAAACCGCACTAGAATTATTATTCTAGTGCGGTTTTTATTTTTTTAATTTTTTATTATAAACTCATCTGATAGAGGCACCATGTTCTCTTTAATTTTCTTACCTTCCCATACCGTAAGCTTCAACGTGTAGCCTTCTACATCTGCAGGCATGTTAAGCTTTGTAGACATTTTCATTGTTTTGTTTTTAGGAATTGTTCTGGATAATTGCGAAACATCCACAACATTGCCTTCTTCATCTAATAGTTCCATCAGTACGATGATATCTTGGTTTTTATTCTGTTTATTAATAACTTCTATATTTGCAGTAATCTTTTCATTAGGTAATATTTTTTCAACTACAGTATTCTTTTTACCAACAAATGTAGCTGTTATATCCATAGTATACTCTGGTTCATTTACCCAATGAACTTTATATTCCTTCACTGACTTTCCATCAGTTGCTGAAACTAGTATTGTCGATATTTCATCACTTTCTATAATATTAACTAGAGCTCCAGTCTGATTCGTTTCTACTTCTAAGCTTGCTTTCCCCTTTGCAGAAACCGTATATTCCTGCAATCCTGGTGTGAAATTAGTCAATAATTTTCCATCAACCTTAATAGACTTTAATGTAGCATCTGTCTCAGGGATAGCAATTTCGTGCAGTTCACTTCCAAGAGCATAGTAAATACTACCGTTTGCTCCCACCGTCATATTATTCATAAAGTCTTCCACGAGTACCTTATGTGACAAAGTTTCTGGATCAATTGCTATCAGTTTACGGGATAATGTTGTATATAGCATCCCATCTGGAGCCCATTGTAGTCGGTATGGTAACCATTTACTACTATTATATAGACTCGGACGAATTACTTTACTTTTAACAATTTCTTTCGTATCTGGGTTCATCGCAAAAATCGTTCCATCCACTGCTCCCCATAGATTTCCATCAGGACCAAATGATAGCTCTCCAATCATTCTTGGTGTTTCGTCTATTCCAGGGATCTCTGGAGTAAACTCTTCTATTTTCTGTCCTGTTTCAACATCCCAAACAAATATTTTAGCTTCTGTAGCTTTTGGATTAATACCTAGACCGCCCCATACAGAAGTACTTCCGTATAGCTTCCCGTCTTTATACGCCAATCCAATAATACTTTGATCTTGTACAATATTACGATATTGTGACCAAGTGTCCGTCTTTTCATCATATATAGCTAAGACACCGCCTAAAACTCCATAATCGGGCACAGTTCCAACGAATAGTTTGTCATCCCCAGATGTAATCGTAAACGGTCGATCTTGTTGATCTGTAATATCATACTCAAAATTAGGATTACTATTTAAATCTACTGCTTTTAAGGGATCGTAGCTATACATCATTGCTCCAACGTAAGTTCCATAGTATACTTTCCCATTTAAAAATCCGATGCCTTCAGGTTGTGCAAAAGATGGTATATTTACTTCAATTTTATTTGTAAAAGGATTATATATACTCAATCCACGTTGGTAGCCACCCATATATAGCTTTCCATCTTCCCCACTATGAAGAGCTTGTATTGCCACTGCTTGGGAAGAAATATCTAGCTCAATAAATTCAACTGTATTGCTAGTAGGTTCATATAGAATATACTCTCCGTATTGAGTCACCATAGCTAATACAGTTTTTCCGCTACTTAAGTTAATCCATTCCATGTCTTTTACACGAACCGTATCGGGTAACAATGGAATTCCCTCAATTACTTTCGATTCATTGAGACTAAAATCATATTCGAATAATTCATTTTTAAATTTGTAGTAAATAATATTTTCATTGAGGGGTGAAGGCTTCGAAATCATATTACTGTAACTAAATGTATTAAGTATTTCATTTGTTTCTATATCTAGAACAAGCATGGTTATCGAGCCAACTGAAACTAATAATTTCCCGTTAACGATAAACATATTTTCAATCATTCCATCTTGACCGGAATGTCCTTCAATAATTATTTCTTCTTTCTCACCAGAAATTCTATCTATCTTGAATAGATGCTTTGTAGTTCCGATTCCTACATAAATATATTTATCCGTTACAGCTATACCTCTTGCGTACTGCTGCCCTTCTTTTACATTTCCATAATTTCTAAATTTACCAGTAGCGATATCATATTCAAAAACACCAGCATGTGGATACGTCGAGCCGTAAATCTTCCCATCTGTTGAAGCTTCTATATCCCATACCCATGCATCTGAAGGATTTACGCCTAATTCCTCCACTATCTTCTGTTCAGGTAAATAGCGATATAGCTTGCCATCTGCTGTTCCAGCAAAGTAGACATTCTTATCACTTCCTACCGTCATTGCCCATAATGCTTCCGAATCAGCAATTACTTGTGAAAACTTAAGTTCACCAGTTTCTGCATTTAATACAGAAAATGTCCCTGGCAGACCATTAGAATGATAATATACTTCATTTTCACCTAAGGAATTTTCTTGAATGACCGAAGCTTGACCTAGTTGAACTTGTACCATTTCTCCATGATTTATAGGAGTTTCATAGTTTCGATCTAAAGGTACATCTTCTGATGCTAATTTCCATGTAACATCATCAAAAAATGCTTTAGTTAAGCTTATTCCTCCAGAATAAAAAGCTAGTCTGGCATAGGCAGCATTTTCGGGAACATCAGTAAACACTTTAAGTTCGGTCCACTGATTTTTAGGTAGATTACCAAATAACTCCAACTTTAATTTGTCTGTTAGTTCATTGTCCGCGCTATCATAATAGTGCACTTCATACACAATATTATGAGTTTGAGATTGTACATTGGTCATTGCTTTCGCCAAATAGGACTTACCAGGGATGACCGCAACTTTGTCACTTAAAATTCTTAGCCCTGTTTTATCGGATCCATCTTCAAACTTTAAGCTTTGAGTACCACTATTAAATGTGTCAGTGCTTACCGAAACACCTGGTGTCCCACTATCCGGAGTCCAACCAGCAATAACACCCTTATCACTTAACGGCATTTCAAAACTATTATTTACAATACTTTCTGGTATTTCTTCAACGGGTGGAGAGGTAACCTTTTCCGTTAAAACCACATCATCAAAGAATACATCTGTCAAACTTATTTTCCCCGAATTAAAGGAAATTTGCATAGTAACTGCATCTGTAGGTGCAATTTCTACTAAACTAATGTCAATCCAGCCTTGGCCAGCCTTCCCTCTATGCAATTCATTTTTGAAGCCGACTTGCTTGTTATTTGCATCTAAAAAAGTAATGGCAAATTCTACCGAATGGCTTTGCGCTATAACTTTCATTTTAGCGGATGCTCTGAATTCATTATTGGGCGTTATAGGTATGCGAGCAGACTTTACTTGAGTTTGAATTTGGTCTGAATAATCATGGAGTCTTAACTTTTTAGAGTTTTCATAAGGAACTACTGTCAATAGTGATCCTGCAGTAGTCCATCCTGGTATAACTTCTGAATCTTCGAAGCTACTATTCATGATGGTAGCTTCTTGACCACCAACCTGAGCAACAAACTTAACTTCGTCTATGTTTAATGAAAAGTCTGAGGAAGAACTCCCCTCTATAATAATTTCTGCAGAAGTAGTTCCCGTTGGAACATTTATCTCCGATTCCAGTACTAACCATTCCTCATTACTTTGAGAGGAAAATAGCTTTGTCGTAGAATCTATCTGATTTCCTTCAGTATCATAAAAAGTAATTGCATAGCTAATTTCTCCATCTTGAAAATCTTCTAAATAAGTTTTTCCTGAAAGGCTATAACTTCCTTCTGACACCTCAAATCTTTTACTCTTTATCCCTACAGTGTTATCAAGGGAAGTTAATAACAAGCTTTTATCTCCTGCAATCTTTTTATCCGCAGTAACGGACCCACTTCCACTTAAAATATCCCAGCCGGGGAGAGTAGTCTTTTCTTCAAAATTATGGTTCGTAACTGGAATACTAACTTCCTCAGCTAATGTGGTGGCAGGTACAGCAGGTAGTAAACCTATCACTACCATTGTGCAAACAATCGTATGTCCAATTGATCGATAATTCTTTTTCAAAACGATTCACCCCTATCAATTTTTGGTATAACTAATATGAAATGCGCAAGAGCCTATGCTTTGTTTTTGCTGTAAATCCTGAAGTGAATTAATGGGCTAGGCACTAAAGAGAGTAAGATAACGAGAAAAATCTTTCTAGTCTTCCAAAGAAATTAATCTGAGTATTCAGACTATAATCTTCGCAATAACACTTATCCCCGGTACTGTTACAATTCTTTCAAATAAATTCCATACTTTTTCCACGGTGTAAAATCAAGCTTTCCATAAAATTCTACTAGAATTGTCCAATCAATAATAATTGTTTCTATTTCCCTTCCCTGCAAGTAAGCCATGGCAGCCTCGACAACTTCTAGACCATACCCCTGCTTTCGCTCATTTGGATCAATTCCCAATGGTCCAATTCCACCAACCTCCTGCTCAAACAGTGGACTCCAATATACATTTTGTGCAATAGATGGAGATAATGCATCATTGATCCTACAAAATCCAATAATGTTTCCATTCTTTTTTGCCACGACAAACTCTCTTCCCGTTCCTCCCATCTCAAAGTACTTAATCGTCTCGTACTCCCATCTTCCTGGAAAACATCTTCCTAAAAATGATAAAAGTTCTTCCTTCTCCTCTATGGAAAGTATCGAAAAGGTTGCTGAACTATCATCGGGAAAAGGATATTTTTTAGACATATTATTAATCAAGTCAAATGTATCTATCTTATTGAAATACCCAAATTTCTCAAACCATTGTTGAACTTCGAGATACTCGTCAGGAATACCTGAAAAATAGTGAAAAGGGTCTCCAGCAAGCTGTAATACTTCTGCACCATTCTCTTTCAAAGCTGCCTCAGCATGTTCCAGCAAAGAAGTGCCTATACCATGTCCGCGATGCTCACTATCTACTAAAAGAACTTGAATCCATCCTCTTTTCGAATCCATTACCACCTGTGTATTTTCTCGCCACATTTTAGAGACTACAAATCCTATAACTTTACCGTTGCTATCTACCGCTATAAGTGATCCTTGTTCTAAGATATTGACGTCTGCAAAGCTATTTTGAATAAATAGCTCCTTACGCATTGGAAAATGAGTACTCAATTCCTTGTTCCAAAGTGATACTAATTCATCTACACAATCTCTATTCCATGGTATAAGTTTCATAACAGTCTCCCTTTCTAAAAGTACTCTATTATTTTTCCCCAAAAGTTTCTTCCATTCGTTTAATTGGGTCGTCTTCCATCTCCGAACTCCAATAGATTACTTGCTGGCAATTTAGCAATTCTTTCTTCAATATTTCATACTCAACATTTTGTACCGAAGTTTCATTTCTAATAGCAAGTGCTGCTGCAATTGCTGCAGACTGGCCTAAAATCATAAACACCGGTTCCATTCGAATAGACCCATAAGCAATATGCGAGCTGGACAAACAAACTGGGATTAATAGATTTGTACATTCCTCCGATTTCGGACGAATAGATCGATATGAAATCTCATACGGTGCAATCGGTACTTCCACATCTCCTTCATTCACACATCTACCTTCAATAACAACTCGACGGCAATTATGAGAATCCATATGAAAGGAAGCCAAGCCAATAGAATCATTAACAAATTCCTGTTTTAAACAATTACGATCAGTCATAACATAATCCGATATCATTCTTCTAGCTTCTCGGATATATAACTGATGTGGCCAATGTCCTGTACCCTCAAATTCATCCTTTGGTAGCCCCCATCCAGAGACTTCATCACGTATTGACTGTGGAACTTCAGGTTCATTCGACAAAAAATACAATAATCCTAGGTCATAATTCAAATGGTCTTGATATATTTGTTCTCGTTTTTCATAGCTACCTTCCGGCCATTCATAATTCAATCCAATATTGTCTGTCGAAATTGCTCCGTGATTGTTTAAATCAGACTTACCATTCGGAAGTGCAGTGTGCAGCTTCATCGCATCCCAAACACCTGCTTTTATGTAGCGAAGAAGTAATTGATACCGATTCGGATCATAGACAGGTGGTTTTGGAAAAGGAATACGATTAGTTTCATCGTTCGTTAAACAAATACGAAAATTATAAGCTTGGATTCTATGATCTCCCTGCCCCTGAAAGCCAAATAGATGCTGTTGAGTTTCTGTAATACCTTGTAAAAGTCCTGATTCTGGCTTACCTTCCTCGACATACGGGTCTATCCACTTTTCAAACTTATGATGTGGAGCACCAAATTGCACACCATTATAAATTTCTTTATAGGTAGCATTTGATTCTCGTCCTACAAAATATGAAACTCCAGCGAGCGCTAGTAAATCGCCTTCGTATGTACAGTCTAGAAATATTTTTCCCTTATACGAAGTGCCATCCTCCATCTGTATTTCAGAAATTTTAGCATGAGTTTTCCTCACAATTTTTAGGTGTTGTCTATAATATACGGGAATATCATACTTTTCCATCCATTGATCAAACACTTGACGCGCAGCTTTTGGTTCAAATTTCCATTGCTTTTTTTCCTCATAATATTGTGCGATTGCATCGTAAAATTCTCTTGAAAGTCCTCCTATTGCATCCTCCGCACCTAGGTCCGTTGCTCCTAATCCACTTGTCGTCATCCCACCAATATTGTCACTGAATTCGGCAATAGCTACTGTCAAACCCATTCTCCTTGCTTGAATAGCCGCGGTTATACCTGCAGGAGTTCCTCCATAGATAACTAGATCCTTTTCGACAACAGACGGGTTTTCCTTTTTTTCAGTTGGCACGTAATAGTGTAAATTACTAAAATCCATTTGTGAAACCTCCATTTACTACTTTTCTTTTCACTATCCCTTACTTCCCCACTCTTCAGCATAAATTTTGTTTATCAGCCGAAGATAGTAAATATAAAATAGAGTCATTTCTTTTGGAGAAAAAGAACTATAGTTATTCTTCGATTGAAGGGCCAGTAATGATTCTATTTCAGATAACTCAAAAGTAGATAAATACTTATCTGCTTCCTTAAGTTCCGTTAATATTTGTAACGAAGACTCAGATTTCAGAACTTTTTCTGGATCAACAACTCGCGCTGGAAATAGGGGGACATTCCATTTAGTATATGGAGAAATTAATTTCTCTAAATCTAATAGCATCTGTTGAAAAACTTCTTTCTCTTCCTGGAAGACAGAGAAGTACTCTTCTAACACAACCTCATATTTTTCACCCCACGATACACCGGAATATACATAATTATTTAAATGATGAATCCACTTCCATGGATAATTAACAATTTCTTCAGTAGTTTTTTGTTTTCGATGCACTGGAACGATAAGATTTAAAACACCTGTTATTTGTAATTGCTTGTAATCCTCTAAATCACTCGCAATTCTCGTTAGAAGTGGCGGGAATAGTTCGCTTAACATAAAATGATCACTGTAATATTCTAAGACTGTTAACGAACGTCCCTTCACTTCTGCTTGCGTGTTCCAGTCCTCTAAATTACGCATTGCTCTGACTTGGTTAGGTTCACTAGAATTCAGTGAATTGGAGTAATCCCTCCCCCAATAGGCATATAACACATCTACTTCACCAGATACCTCCGTTTGCTTTCTTTCGAGCATGTCCCAGGAAAGTCCAGCATTATAAACTATATATTCTACCTCGACCGCTAAGTTAGCAGCTTTTAACGAATATTTTATTTTTTCTGTAAATCGAATATAATTAGATAAAAATCCATCTGCATTTTTTTCTTCTATCCCTACATCTTCTGGCCATAGCGAGATTCTCGTTATTACTTCATTATCTTGACAAATTGATACAATTTTATTAATCACTTCATCTTGAAGAGCTATATTTTCCCCAAAAAATTGGAGGTTTTCATAGTTATCTAAATGGTTATTCTCTTTTTCATTTTGAACAATGCCAAGTAAATACTTTAGGCTATGTCCACCCAACGTAACTTGCACACCTCGTTTTTTTAACCCTGAAGTAACATAGGATTTAATTTCATCCCATAGAAAGAAAGTGAAGAAAATTTCATTTTGACCATTTTTCACCCCCCAATCAATGAGCGAATTTATATACCCTGGATCGTTAATCGTCTCCAAAATATTTCCACGCCTACTAAACATCGGTTCATGAATAAATAACCCCTTATCGATACCATGTTCTTGCTCTACTAGCTCTTCTTTATCCAAGTGAACCCACTGGTAGCCTAAGAACTTTTTACAATACATATATACACCGTATAAAAGAGCTCTTGGCTCATTTCCAATAATCCATAAATCATTTCCGGTGGGGATGAATGCAAATCCCTCAGCACTAATATTTGGAACCTTTTCTGTTGAAACCAATTTACGATATTGAGTAGTAGTAATTAAGATAACTCGATTATCAGCTTCATTTGTTTCTGCAAGAAAGGTTTGATCATGTACGGAGCATTTGTAACCTGCTTTTTCTACTAATCTTTTTAACTCTCCAACTGCAAATAGAATAGTTTCGTGACTATGACAATAAATAATTTTATGCACAATTATTAACACCTTTCTAAGAAGATTGCCAGATATGCTCTTCAGTGACAACATTCTTCCACGATGAGTTTCTCCATATGAAAGCACTAGAAAAATTAAAGAAAAGTTTTTTCCTTTTCTAAAATTCTGGAGCAATCGTGCTGCTGGAGTTTTTACAGAAAATAAGGGGAAAAATTGCTTTTATTACCTCAAAACAACTTGCAGTCCTTTATACATCCTTTAATATTACTGCCTCTTTTAACTCACTCGAATCGTATGCAGCTAATGCGACTTCTAATGACTTTAGTCCATCGAATCCCGTTATCGAAGGTTCTTTTCCTTCTCTTATGCAATTCACAAAATCCAAAACCAAACCGAAGTCCATATTATTACCAAAGAAATGATGTTCTAGTGATTTCTTTCCGTTAGAAAAAACCCTAAAATGTTCTTTGAAAGCATCTACCTTCACCGTCTTTTTTGTACCAATTACTTCAATTGTTACATCTCCCCAAGTTGGATATTCCGCAAAGCGAGACCAGCTTGCATCATGAGAAGCAATTACACCATTTGCAAATTCTAAAGTGAGTAAGCCAACGTCATCGATGTCGATATTGTGGAAGTATGAATCGACATAGGATTTAACTTCCACAACTTCCTCGTTTAAGTACCAGCGCATTATATCTACCATATGCACTGTATGATCTAATACTGCCCCCCCACCTGACTGGTCTACATCAATAAACCATCCTCCTGGATTTTGACCACGATTTGTTGTTCGAAAGGCTAGTATTTCTCCTAACTCACCTTTATCAATCATTCTTTTAAGCTCTTGAATAGGAGAGCTAAATCGTACAGGATATGCAATTTGCAGTGTAACATTATGCTCTTTGCATGCTTCAATCATCTCTTTTGCATCTTTAATATTAGTTGCGATAGGCTTTTCACACAAAACATGTTTCTTTGCTTTAGCAGCATTTAGTACCATTTCTTTGTGGCGAATATTTTCACTACAAATAATTACTGCATCCATACTAACGTTCAAAAAATCAGCCTGACTAGAATAATGGGGAACATTATATTTTTTAGATACTTCTTTACCTCTGTTAATATCTTCGTCAAAAATTGCTGCTATCTCTACATTTGGGATTTTCTCTAAGCTGTCCGCATAGCTATAAGCATGCATATGCGCAAAACTCATTATTCCAATTTTCATTTTTGCGCACCTCCATCTAAAAGTTTTTGGAAGTCGTCTATTTGCATTATCATTTTGTCATCTATTACTTTAGCGGAAGATAGGATAGCATCTACCGAATAAGTTAATGGGAGTAACGTCTTATCGTTTGGAATTACTGGTTTCATTTGATCACTATCAAACTCAATAATATTTTTAATGCCACTCCATTCAACCTCAATTTTTTCTTGATCTCCGACAGTATATTCGATATGGGCCATTGTTCCACCCCCAAAATTGATCATGATAATGATATGTCTGGGAGCTTTGGATGAATCAGTCTTCTTTATATGGATATCTTTTGGGACACCAAATAATGACGAAAATACATATAAATCTCCAGCAATTAGTGGCTGAAGATTTTCTCTATTAATAGTACGCCTGAACCGGAAAACTCCTTTAGGATTAGCATCATTCTTTACAATCTGTGCGAAACTCTGGAAAAATGAAAGGGCTTCCAATTCGAAATAGACGAAAATTTGCTCATTCCTGTATTTCTCCATTAATAGGCTGTATGGTAAATAGATATTTTCTTTTTTTCTTGCTAAAGCTTTTACATATTGATCCGTAGCAACTAAATAATTTGTATCTTCTTTACCATTGTCTTCAATTTCATCTAGTGATTTTAAAATAATTACATTTTCTACAGTGAAGGAATTTTCTGTTTTTTCTATATCACGTAAAATAATATTAGCGATGATCATCGCCCCCTATTCTTAGCAACTTCCTTAAACGATTAACTGCTTCTTCATTTGCTAACCTTGCATCTTCTACCCCCTCATACTCTATCGATAGCCACCCAGTGTATTGAATTTCTTTTAATCCATTTACAATATATTCAAGATTTACTTTACCATCTCCCGGAATCACTCCGATTAGTTCGATTCCTTCTGTTGAATGAAAACCCTTCAATTGCTCATTTTCTTCTTTTTCACGGAAATCTTTAAAGTGGACATGGACTATATCACTCTTCATCTGTTCAAATGCCTCCTCAGGTGGCTCATGAACAAGCAAAAAATTTCCCGTATCAAAGGTCGATTTGACGTAAGGACTATTAACTTCTCGGATTATATTATTTACCTGTGTGCTTTTTCCCGCTAATAATCCATGGTTTTCTAGAGCAAGATAGACTTTTTCTTTTTCTGCTACTTCAGCACATCTTCTTAAGGCATTCACTATTAACTCAGCACCATTTTCAAAAGATAAATTCTTATGCAGATCACCACAAAACACACGGACTATATTAGTACCTAGCTTTTTGGCAACCTGAATACCATCTAAAACCTTGAGTACCTCTTTATCCTGTTCTTCTTTAGAATCCTTTACAAAATTATTGGAAACATCATAAGCAGATACCTTTAAATTGTTTTTCTTTAAAGCTTTTTTTACTGATTCAATCTCCTGCTCCATATCGCCAGGATTTTCCCAGTAAAAGTCTAGTAACTCTACACCATCTAAAGAAATTCTCTTTGCATAATCAATAAAATCAAGCACAGACCAATTTTCCTTCTGTACAGTTGTAGCTAAACTGTACATACTTACACTTACCTTCATCATAATCCCACCTTTAGATAGCATTTACCAAATGTTTCATGATAAATGATAATTTATTTTCTTCGTGAAATGGATTACTCTCATGTGTGAATTGCGGATATACTTCGATCCTTTTTTCGGTTGATGACAAATGATTGTACGCAGCGAAGACCGTGGAAGGAGGTGTTACTGCGTCCTCAAGCCCTATTGTCATTAGTGTTGGACAAGTAATTTCATCACAAAAATGAACGGAATCTACATAACCTAAAGTACGCATTACGTGATCGTATGTTTTATATTGAGGGTCAGATAGCTTAAAGTAGTTTACAATCTCCATGTACGGCCCTAAATTCGCAACTTCTAATGCGCGCTCAAAATGTGCGTTAAATGGATAGTCGGCAATCACAAGATCAATATTTCCAACGAGTCCCGCTAAACTAAGAGCTAACCCACCTCCCTGTGAAGAACCTATTAATCCTAACTTAGTCATAGTTACTGGGGCATCGGCAGATCTTATCCATCTCTGTAGCATGAGAAGATCTTTATATACATTTGTATAGTAATAATTTGTTGGTTCCTGAATCCCATTTAGCATCCATCCAGGAAATCTACCGCCACTTATATATTTCGCAAAATCAGGAGACCCACCTTGACCACGAACGTCAAAGGAATATACAGCTACACCCAAAGAAGTCCATTTCAAGAAGTCAATCGGCATTCCATGACTTCCTGTATAACCATGGAAGTTTATAATAACAGGACACTTATCTACAGACTTTGGCTTTATCAAGAGCCCTGTTAAAGGAGTGCTATCCCAACTTTCAAATATAATGTCTGCAACCTCTACTGTTGGTACAGGATAATTTCTCCATACCAGATCTACATTTGGAAGAATTGATATTAAACCATTCTTTTGATTCTCCCAAAATTGTTTAAAATCAGTGGGCTTATTAGTAAGCTTTGGCTTGTATTCTCTCAGTGCTTCTATTGGTAAATCTCCAACCTGTCTTCCCATAATTTATCCCACACTACCTTTTATTTATCTAGATTTTTTGATAAAATGATTCGGGCCACTCCAACTCAAAACCATCATTTCTAAGTTGATCTTGGAAATCCACTAACAATTGTTTGTTTTCGCGAACCTCTTTTGGTATTACGTCATTTTCTAAACAAAATGCCACTAATGCTCCACATGCTTCTCCTATATTCCATTCAGTTGGGTGCAAACGATAACAGCCATTCGTTATATGTGTAGTTCCAATATTTTTACAACCTGCCAATATATTATCTGCATCCTTCGGAATAATTGCTCCTAGTGGAATATGATACGGCAAAGCTTGAATATCGAGATATGTGCGTCCAGACATACTAGGATGTAGATCAATACTATATGAGCCTATGCCAATTCGATCCTCATATAGCTTCCCTGTCTTTCCATCATTATATAGAGGAGAAACATCTTGTTCGACAATCGTATATTCAGCTTTTATACGTCTAGATTCTCTTATATAAGGAGCTTTTGCCAGTCCATCTTCGGTCCCAAATATTTCCTTACATAGCTTTAACCCAGGATATCCTTTGCCTCCATCAGGTCTTGGAGCTTCCGTTTGTAACCAATATAAGAGCGATAGACTTAATTGTTTTGCTTGATATATATTTTTTTCTTTTTCTTCTATTGATACATCATAAATATTGCCTAAAAAGTAATCACTTTGTGGCCAATTCATTAAACTAACATCTTTTGAGGCATCAAGAGAACAAAACTGATTTTCATCATAGATACGACGATACTCCCATAATGGAAATCCATTTTCTTCTCTGAACAACGTATACCGTCTCTTTTCTTTCGTTATTGGATGAGGAGCAAAGAAACTCAAATATTTTTCTGGCCATATATTTGGATGGAAATCTTTCCAAAATGTATACATTTCCGGCTTCTCGATAACGTGATTTTCTCCTTCTCGATTTTCCATCGCGAGTACATAAGTAAAAGCTTGGATATCAATAGGATCTGCTTCTTCTAAAGCATTAGGTTCATGCCAATCACTCTTTCCTTCTGCTCCCGTAATGTATGGAAGATTCGCTAATGGAAGTAAATCACCTGATTCTGTCGCATCTATAAAATATAAGGCAGTAAACGTATCTTCTTTCCCTGTTGTAATGCTCTCAACTGAAACATCATATAGCCGTCTGCCTGCTCTATTCACGGACCTCACTACAGAATTTAACTCAATGGTTAGTAAGTTTCTTAATACATAGGGTAAAAGCATTTCATTTAATACTTGCAAACTGACTCGTGGATCGTGACACAAATTACTCACTAAACCATTTCCAGGATTAAATTTATCATTTTTCTCTTTCGGATCCATCATTTTCGTATAAAAATCTCTTATTTTTTCTCGATATGTTCGATATCTTTTAGTAGATCCGAATTCTTCAATCCATGGGTGTTCATCAGGAGGCACTCCTTGTGAAGTAGACTGCCCGCCGATCCAATCTGTCTCCTCTATTAAGATTACCCGTAATCCTTTGGCACATGCCGCTACAGCTGCTGCACAGCCACCTAGTCCTCCTCCGACTATTACCAAATCTATTGTATTGTTCATTTATAAATATATTTCTTTCCCAGTGTTAGATGATTCATATACCGCACTTAACATTTTCATTATTTGAACGCCATCTTCAACTGGAGCCAACGTCTCTTTTCCCTCTAAACAGCATTCTACGAAATGATTTATTTCATTTGTAAATGCACCAACAAAGTCAAAACTTAAATTATCGATTTGAGGAGTAATGTTTAATATAGTATTATTTTTCTCCGTTACTATTGCTATCTCTGGTTCTATTTCTGCTCCACCTTTTTCTCCAAACAACTTAACATAGAGTTCATCTTCCTTTGCATGCAGCGTAAAGCTAACATCGACATATAAAGATGCACCATTTTCAAATCGAATAAGCGCGTTCGCTAAATCCTCTACATCATTTAAGCTAGAATCATAGTCTGCAGCCTTGTAAAATGACAGATTTTCTATATTGCTTCTGTTCCCTAACTTAGCGTATACATTCCCACTTACCGAGACCGGACGCGGTTTCCCCATCAAATACCAACAAATATCAATCATATGCACACCTAAATCTAAAAGTGGTCCCCCTCCAGATTTTGAGCTATCACTGAACCAACCCCCAGGATTCCCCAATCTTCTTATACAAGATGCTTTTGCATAATATATTTCTCCAAGCTCACCCTGATCGATAAATTGTTTAAGAATTTTTGTATTACTTCCATGTCTTCTAACAAATCCAACCTGTAATATCTTCCCGGTTCTTTTTACAGCGGCTTCCACAGCCAATGCCTCTTCAACTGTTAAACTAAGTGGTTTTTCCACAAGCACATGCTTACCTGCTTCCAAGGCTGCAATCGCCATTTCTGCATGTGTATTATTCCAAGTACAAATACTTACGGCATCTATCTCACTATTTTGTAGTAGTTCAATATAGTTGTTATAAAGATTTGTAACTCCGTATTTTTCACCTGAATTAGCTAGACGTTGTTCATTGCTATCACATAGTGCAACCAGCTGTGCTTTCTCGTTCCCGATATAAGGATTAATATGAAACTCTGATATAGAGCCACCACCGATTACTCCAACCTTTAACATAGTATCTTTCCTCCTTTTTCTAACTGTTATAAGCAATAATGGACGTTAATACCTGTGATTTTTTATCTATTAAATCCTTATAAGCTCCCGGGGCACTATTAAGATCAACTATTTCCGTTAAAAATGGTTGAACGTCTATCCGCTTTGTATTAACTAAGCGAAGATACTCAGCCACGTTTCTACCTTCCGTCCAGCGTACATACCCATATGGATAGTCCATAGCTTGTAACTCATATTGCTTATCATACCGCCCTGGCCCACCAGCTCGAGAAATTAGGATTTGAGCTTCTTTAGCAAACATAAGTTCACGAGGGAAATCTGGCTCTATATCCCCAACAATTACTACTTTCCCTTGGTTCCTAATCCACTTTAAGCTTTCATGAGTTAGGGGTGAACGCTTGCCACCTGCACATAATAAAACTGCATCTGCACCTTTATTATGTGTTGCTTTCATTAGTTCATTTTCCATATTACTCATCGAAGAAAAAGAGCTTATTCCGTCATGCTGAAGTATACTTACTCGCTCTTCTGAAATGTCTAGTGCAATAACATTGAAAGCAGCTGCATTAGCTATTTTAGCAATCATTTGTCCTAGTAATCCTAAGCCGACCACAACCACAGTTTCTCCAAATTCAAGTTTAGCCACTCTTAATGAGTGAATTGCAATTGCTCCTATACCAGCTAAAGCAGCTTGTTTCGGCTCCATATCCTCAGGTACTTTAGCGCATAATGTTGTCGGCACTAGAAGGTACTCCGCATGCCCTACGAATGGTGCCCCGTAGCAAGCTACTATATCTCCAATCTGATAGTCTAAGACACCTTCTCCACATTCTTCCACGACTCCCACTGCACTATATCCTAAAGAGATTTCCTTACCTTCACTTACTCCGATAAGTTCAATCTCTGTTCCCGGAGAGACCGCCGAAAATAGGGTTTTTATCAATAAAAATGAAGGTTTGATTGTTGGATATTCTCTATCTAATATTTGAACTGCACCATTACTTGCAATAATTGATTTCATTTGACACACTCCTTAGTTGGAGAACCATTTTTTCAGATTATCTTTTACAAAAGCATCGTCATTTAAGTGTGGATACTCTGCATACACCCGATCAATCTCTTCGAATTGGTTTGGACTTAGTTTTTCTTTATCCAATAAACACCAATTCCCTTGAAGTAGTCCTTGTCTCTTTAAAACCTCATTAATCCCAGCAATACTTCCTTTGAATTGATTGTTTGGATCAAAAAAGGCAGCATTTGCATCTGTTATTTCTTGGCCTAATGTTAACAATTCACTAGGAATTTGCTCCGCTGATTTATATGTAGAAATCTTTCCAAATATCTCTACGGCTGTTTTTGTCCAAACCGACCAATGACCAAGTAGTCCTCCAACAATTTGTTTCGTTATTTTTTTATCTCCAACTCTAAATTTATAAGTTGTTAATAGATCATTTACTATATTGTCATCATTGCCTGTATAAATAGCTATTTCTTCATTTCGATCCGAGTTACATACCGCACGAATAACATCTATCGTTTGATATCTATTAAAGGGTGCAATTTTTATAGCATGAACATTCGATATATTTGCTATCTCTTTCCAAAAATCATATGAAAGAACCTTTCCCCCAACTGCTGGCTGCAAATAAAATCCGATTACAGGAATAATTTCCGATACCTTTTTAGTGCGAGCGATTAACTCGTCCTCTGAGACATCTTGTAATCCACCCATACTTAGTAAGCCAAGGTCATAATCAATTCTTTTTAAAAAGGTTGCTTCTTCTATCGCCTGTTCTGTTGGTCCACTAATACCTCCAATTTTTATGAAGGAATCAGAGACCTTTGCTTTGGTTATTTCTTCCATCGCAAGAGTTAATACTTTTTCGTACAAATTAAATTGAGGGTCTCTTATTTCAAACTGAGTTGTATGGACACCAACTGCAACCCCTCCAACTCCAGCTTCTATATAGTATCGGGTTAGTGCTCTCTGACTAGCTTCATCTAATTGTCTATCCACAGTAAGAGCTAGTGGATGGGCAGGAATCATCGCGCCTTTTAGCAAGCTTTTCTTTACTTCTTGCTTCAACATTAGAACGCCCCTTTTCTCTCTTGGAAGTGAGTTGGCTTATTGTAAGTTTCTCCTTTATTTATTAACCAATCAGCTGTCATATCAAGCATTTGCTGAAGCGATACTTTTGGATAGCCAAATAATTTATGTGCTTTAGATGCATTATTCAGCAATGCGGTATTCTGTTCTTCATTTACAAATACAGGAGAAACGTTAAAGCGCTTCCCAAATTCCTCCGCTAACCAACGAACAGATAGTGTTTCAGGACCTGTAATATTCAATAACTTTGGTGGAGTGTCACAGTGCAATAAAGAGCGAACTGCATATTCATTTGCGTCACCTTGCCAAATAACGTTCACACTTCCTGTTGTTAGATCCACCGCTTTACCTTCTAAAACACTTTTAGCAATTTCCAATAAAACCCCATACCTTAAGTCAATTGCGTAATTTAAGCGAAACAGGAGCATCGGAGTATTGTTTTTATGAGAAAAACTAGATAATACACGTTCACGACCTAAGCAAGATTGAGCGTATTCACCAATTGGATTTGGTGATACTTCCTCTGAACAATTTCCATTAACTACATTTGTTAAAGGGTATATATTCCCAGACGAGAATGCAACGATTCTCGAATTTTTATACTTATCAGCTACTCTTCCTGGTAAATAAGCGTTCATTGCCCACGTAAAATGTTCGTTGCCTGTAGTACCAAACTTATTTCCTGCCATAAAAATAACATTTTTTACATCAGGGAGTGATTGCAACTCTTCATCAATAAGTAAATCTACCGCAATTGTCTCAATTCCATAATCCTCAAGTTCTTTCCTTAAGTCTCCTGACGAAAATCGAGATGCACCAATTACTTTTTTTTGTATACCAGCTTCCGTAATTGCACGTTTTGTCATTTTCGCTAAAGTAGGTCCCATTTTTCCACCCACTCCTAATATCAATATATCTCCATCTAGTAATTTAATATCCTCAATTAGTTCTCTAGTTGGCTTCGTCATAAAATCCTCTAATTCTGTTAACGTCTTCATTTAATCACTCCTGATAATTTATCTATTATTATTTATTTATTAAAGGTTAAGTCTTTAAGTTGTCTTTAAATAATCAAATTTCAATAACTTCTTCAACATTAGTATTTATAATACTTTTTGACAATTTAACATGTAGAACTTAAGATAGATTAAATATTACATTTAGAGACACGTTTAGTTAAAAACTGTTTGTAAAATAGGAGGAATAGCATATGATAAGTAAACATGCATTCAATGATACTTCTGATATAAAAATAGGAATTATTGGACCAAAAGATTTAGTGACTAAAACAAAAGAAACTTTAATGGCCTTCCCTAACTTCAATCCTGTTTTTCGAATTGTTGAACAGGACAGTCAAATTTATGACATTACGAAAGAATTATTAAATGATGTAGAAGTTTTAATGTTTACAGAATTTCATGCTTATAATATCGCTAAACAACTCTTCGACTTCAAGATTCCGGTACATCATATGCCCCTTATGGGCACCGGACTTTACAGATCGTTATTTCTTATAAAAATTGCTAATCATTTAACTAGTTTATCTATTGATACTTTTGACAAAAAATATATTGAACAAATTTTATTGGAACTTGAAGAAGAAAACTATGATTTATATGTGCACAAAAGCAATACTACTAGTTTAGAAATTAATGGGATTGTTAACTTCCACATTAATAACTACAGAACTAATAATTCAATTGCACTTACAGGAATAAAAGATGTAGCTATGCAACTAGACAATCTTAAAATTCCATATCAATGGGTAACACCCACACAGCAAGATATGATCGTATCTTTTGAAAGAGCTTTACTAGCAACAGACACTAGAAGAAACAAAGAATCTCAAATTGTATTTGGATTAATCAATATCGATAACTTTAAAAATGTCACAGCGAAATATTCCTCCGAGCATGATGTGCAATTATTAAAATTGAAGTTGCAACAAATGCTACTAGAGTATATTAAAATGCTAGATGGACATCTCATCAACCTAGGCGGCGATGAATATTCTTTTATCACCACTCGTGGTATTTTTGAGCGTGAAACAAGAGGTTACAAATTTATTCCCCTTTTACAAGACGTGAAAAATGAGCTTGGTGTAACGATAAGTCTCGGCGTAGGTTTCGGCCGAACAGCTGCTGAATCTGGAAACCACGCAAGATTAGCTCTTCGACAATCACTCGATTTAGGCGGAAATGTCTGTTACATAGTACGAGAAGACCAAAGTGTTTTGGGCCCAGTAGACATAACCACCTACAAACAATATGAACGATATAATTTGGCGATTACTGATCCACAATTACTAGACAAAGCAGAAAAAGCTGGAATGTCCGCCTCCTATATGACAAAATTAATGGCTCGTGTCTCCAGGCATAAAAAAATTGAATATACCGCTCAAGAGTTAGCTTCCACACTTAATGTCACAATACGAAGCGCAAACCGTATTCTGTTGAAATGGACTGATGCTGAATTAGTCGATATTGTCGGAGAAGAAAAAGTAACTCACAAAGGAAGACCTCGCCGCATTTATCGGTTAAGTTTTATTGATGAAGAATAACGATAATACCTTTCTTCCAATGTTGGGGTGTTCCTTACCCCTTCTTTTTAACGTTAAATAATTACCTCTTTCCCACTGCAACTACTTTCAGTAGCCGCTTCTATAAAGCGAATAATTTCTATCGTTTCTTCTAAAGGAACTCTAGTCTTTCCATCTGCGAAAAACTTCATTATTTGCTCCAGCAAACTTGCATAATAAGGTTTTATATCCAAGTCTACATTCACATATTCACTGCCTTTTTCAAAATGAATCACTGCACCAAACTGGTTATTTCCCTTTCGATTCCCTCTTACTGTTCCTATCCGCCCATCATTCCACACAGCTGTAAGTACGTCATGGTCAGCTGTCTTAACTGTTTTTACCGATTTTGCTCCTTGACCTAAAATTACAAATAGCATTTCCACTGTATGAATTCCATACCAAAAGTAACCTGCTTGGTTTAATTCCATCGGTCCAAAACAATCAGCTCCAATTACTTCTCCTTTTTCTGAGTTTTGCAGTATACGAGTTAAGCTTTCTGAAAATCGGAGTGCCGATGAACTCATTAAAGGCGTACCGTGATCCGTAGCCAGTTCTACCATTTTTTTCGCCTCTTTCGTATTTAAACTAAAAGGTTTATCAACAAAAATCGGTTTTTTCCATGCGATTATTTCTTTTAACTGCCTATAATGAACTGCGCCATCTACTGACT
Source organism: Psychrobacillus antarcticus (assembly GCF_029533155.1). GTDB lineage: Bacteria > Bacillota > Bacilli > Bacillales_A > Planococcaceae > Psychrobacillus > Psychrobacillus antarcticus. Next base: position 49,681 of record NZ_JAIZDB010000010.1, read on the forward strand.
CCAGTAGGATTGCATCACTATTTTTTACTACATCTTTAATTGATAAAACAATTTCAATAGCGTAATTGTCCCTTAATTCATTTGTGAATTTTTCCGCTCTAGTTTTACTAAGTTCAAAATCGTCTGATCCACCGCGAAAAGCAATAACAACTTTCCCACCCTTAATATAATAAGGATTATTCGAATCATTTAAGAGCTTCGTGAAAACAACGACATGGGAAGTATCTAAACCGATAATACCAATGGATAGTTGTATGATCGTAACTCCTCTCCTTTATTAGCTTGGATTTACTTCAAGCCTGACATTTGAATTCCTTCGGTGAAGAACCGTTGGAAGAACATGAAAATAAGAAATGTCGGTATAAAGGATACTGCCGATCCAGCCATTTCAATTCCGAAGTTACCTTCTTTTCCTAAGATGGATGCCAACCCTAGTGTCACAGGGAACATTGTTTCTTGAGTCAAATATATCAATGGTTGGAATAGATCATTCCAGTTAGAAATAAACGAAAATGTGCCGACTGTTGCAACAACAGGTACGGATAACGGTAAAATTATTTTAACGAATACTTGAAGATCATTAGCCCCGTCTATATAGGCTGCTTCCTCTAGATCGTTTGGTATACCTTGTAAAAATTGTCTTACTAGAAATACTCCCATAATCCCCCATATTTCGGGCACAATTAGCGCCCAGTAAGTATTAATCCAACCAAAATCGGAAAACATAATGTACTTAGGGATGATTAATAGTTGTTGGGGGATCATAATAACTCCCATGAATACCCAAAATATAAACTCTCTCCCTATAAACTGCTTCTTAGCAAAGATATAACCCAATATCGCACAGAATAACATTTGACTAAATACAGGGATTACCGTAATAACAACAGAGTTCCATATCCAGCGTAAGAACAATCCATCATTCAAGATATATTTATAGTTTTTTAATGTAGGATCATCAGGTATCCAAAATAGCGGATCTAATTGAGCATATTCAACTTCTTTTAAAGAACCTAAAATCATAATGATAAAAGGCATTAAAAAACAAAAACCTAAAACAAATAAAGCTGTATATGATATTACTTTTTTCACTATTTTTCATCCTCCTTTCCCAGAAAATCAATAATGATTTGATTCCTTACCGAGATATCTTCTCTGTATCAGTGAAATTATTAAAATAATAAAGAATAAAACATATGACAACACTGCTGCATAGCTTAAGTTAAGACTTGTAAATCCTTGAGTGTATAGGTAATACACAATGGTTGTTGTAGCATAATTAGGTCCTCCACCAGTTAACAAATACGCAGAATCGAAAATCTGGAAGGAACCAATCGTAGTAGTAATTGCTACATAAAAATGAATTGGTTTTAATAATGGAAAAGTGACATTCCAAAAAATCTTAAATGGTGATGCCCCATCAATTCTCGCGGCCTCATATAATTGCCGATCAATGGACTGTAAGCCAGCAAAGTAATATATCATCGTACTACCAGCTACTTTAAATACACTTAAACCTGCTAATACAGCAAGAGCTTGACTTGAATCAGAGAGAAACAATTGTGGTTCAATACCAACAAATCCAATAATGTAGTTAATCATGCCTTCTTCTGTTCCTCTAAACAGCCAACCCCAAATACCTGCAATGATTACAAATGAAGTAACAACTGGAAGGAAAAATATCCCTTTAAAAAATTTAGCACCTCTTACACCTGAGTTTATAATCAGTGCCAATATTAGGCCCAATGCCATCGTTGGCACTATATAATAGATAGAAAATTTGACCGTATTCCATATAGCCTTCCATGCCAGGGTATCGCTAAATAAATACTTCCAATGCTTTAAACCTACAAATTCTGCATCCCCAATTACTTTCCAATCCATAAATGTAAGATAGAAGCTCAATAAAAATGGATATACTTGAAAAATTACAAAGTGAATTAAAATAGGGATTAAAACAATATAAACAATCGAATTTTTCTTCCACTCTTTCTTCAACCTTACGAAAAGTGGTAACTTTTCTTTTTTAGAAGTCAGTGTATTACTCAGTGTAATCACCCTTTCCTATGTAAGTTAATAAGAGAGAGCTTGATCTCTCTTAGATCAAACTCTCCATTAACTGTTATTAATTTACTTTGGCTTTAATAGCCTCTGCCGCAGCATCTGCTGCTTCTTTAGGAGTTTTCTTACCTTCCATCATTGTCTGCAACTCCGCTTGGATTAAAGGCATAATTGTACGACCTTCCGGATGAATAACTCCTGGTAGCGCAAATTCTGTATACGATGCAAGCTGCGCCATATACTCTTGATCCCCAAAAATATCTTTTGCAGATTCTCTAGTTGGAATATACTGTGTAACCGTATTAAATTTGCGTTGGTTTTCTGAATTCGTCATTATTTTAATAAATTCAGCCGCTGCTTCTGGATTATCTGTATTAATCGGAGCTACAAACATTCCAGTAGTTCCATAAGTAACCTGCTCTTTGTTTTTCAAAGGTGGAGCAATAACAAATTCAAACGTATCTAGATCTAACATACGGCTAACAGAAATACCTGAGCCTTGTACGGAAAGCATTTTTCCACCATCCCATAATGCATTATGTTCCATAGCTGTAATGGAATCTTTTGGAGTCCATTCTTCTTGGTACATTTTGTTAATAAATGCAAATGCTTCTACTCCAGCTTCGTTATTGATCAATACTTCACCGTCCTCTGTCAAAACATCCCCACCAGCTTGCCATAAGAATGGATATAGTGTTCCATTCATAGATCCTCCACCTTGGAAACTTGTTGCATAGTAACCTTTTTCTTTTGCTTTTATCGCCCATGCTTCAAACTCGTCCCAAGTTGTAGGTAAGTTAGCTGGATCCTCACCGATTGCTTTCACAATATCCACATTATATAAGTAAGTATATGCTTCTTGAAGAATCGGAAGTCCGTATACTTTATCTTTCCAAGTAGTTGAAACTAAAGCCGAATCCACAAAATCATCCATTTCGTTATCTTCCAAATATGGGTCTAATTCTAATAGCATTCCAGCTTCTGCATATTGTGGCATCTGGTCTGGAATAGCATAAAATACGTCTGGTCCATTATTAGCAGCAAGAGCAGTTAGAACCTTTTGATCTCTATTTGCCCAAGGAATCTGTTCAAAGTTAACCTTTACTCCAGTTTCTTCTTCATAAGCAGCAATTATTTCATCCCACATAACACCTTCTGTTTCCTGATCACCTGTAAATGGATGAGCCCATACTGTAATTTCTCCGGATATACCCTCTTCGCTAGTATCCCCTTTTGGTTTGTCTCCCTCTGCTCCTTCATCGCTACAAGCAGCTATTAAAGTACCCAATAACAATAGTAATAGAACTAAACTAAATTTTTTCATCTCTTTGACCCCTCTCAAATTAGTTAATACAATATCCCCAATGCCCGTTACACTATTACTATATTATTTAGGCCTCCCTTCAATTTGTAATAGACATACTATTACACTTGCAATTAATCATATGATGAATAATGAGCCGAAAACATTTCGGGTACGGCGCTCTTATGTCAACGAGTTCATCAATTAAAATTCACTTTACATTTAACTTAATATACAGAAATTACTAAATTGTTGGTAAACTTTTTTAAAGCATATATTATTTTTTATAAAGAGACAAGTCTCTTAAGTGTCTTTAATAGCTCATTTCATAAAATAGTCCTTATTACTTTTTTAATTTTTTTATATTGTCTTTTGGTCCGTTGTTACATATAGTAGAGTTCAAGAAGGTGGTGGTCCAATGAATTGGGAGAACTTTAATACGATTGCGTATAGAATAATAAACTTGGCATACATAAATATTTTATGGATCGTTTTTAGCATTGTCGGATTAGGTGTTTTTGGACTCTTTCCAGCTACTACTGCAATGTTTGCTATCACAAGAAAGTTAATTATTGGGGAAAAGGATTTCAAAATATTCCCTGCATTTTGGAAATATTTCAAACAAGATTTCCTTAAAGCTAACGGCTTTGGTATATTTATTCTGATAACTATTTATTTACTTTATTTCGACTTTAAGTTTGTAGAACAAAGCAATAACTTTCAATTTCTAATACCAATTTTACTATTCATATTAATATCTTTTATAGTCACATTAATATTTTTGTTTCCTGTTTATTCACACTTTAAGTTACGTTTCTTCCAATACATTAAACAGTCCTTCTTAATCGCAATCACTTCACCTATTGAATTAATTGCAATTGCAGCTTCAGCATTAGTAATCTATTTTGTAATGACCATATTCCCTGGGGCTATTCCATTGTTTTCCGGTAGTGTTTTTGCATATATCTCTACCATTCTAAGTTTTAAAGCCTTTAATAAAATTAACAAGAAAAAAATACACTCACTGAAGTCCATTACATAAATTAATCCAAACAAAAAATGCACCCATGTACAGCTATTGCTCTCTAAATAATAGCTGTACATGGGTGTTTTTTTAAGATCAATTTATTTAACTTTACATCAACTTGAAAGAACCTAAAATTTATTGTAAGATTAATTGTTTACTTTTAACTACAATGATTAGGAAGTTTGGTGGAAGAAATTGAATACAAAAGCATTAATACTTGCGTTATTTACAGTTACTATTTGGGGTTCTTCTTTTGCGGCAATTAGCGCTAGTTTACAAGGGGGCTATTCGGCAGGACATTTAATATTAGTTCGGTTTCTGATTGCCTCTATTATATTTCTTGTTATCGCACTTTGGCCAGGAGTTAAGTTTAAGTTACCCCAAAAGGAAGATATATTAAAGATAGTCATTCTTGGTTTTATTGGGATTAATATATACCATCTTTGTGTAACCTTTGGACAACTATCGATATCAGCTGGAACGGCTGGTATGCTGATTGGTTCTGCTCCTATTTTCACGACGATTATTGCAATTATTGTATTGAAGGAACGCCTAGGAAGAATTGGTTGGTTTGGATTGGCATTTGGATTTGTCGGCATTCTATTAATTGCTTTAGGGACAGGCGGGGGTTCTTTGGATATTTCACCTGGTGTACTTTTAGTTCTTATTGCAGCCTTTTCAACCGCCATCTTTTTTGTTTGCCAGAAGCCTCTATTTAAAAAGTATAGTGCCATAGAGTTGACAGCTTACTTCACTTGGGCAGGTACGATTCCTTTTTTGTTCTTTGCACCTGGACTTTTAGAAGGAATTCAGCATGCAACTTTAGAGGCTAATTTATCTGCTGTTTATATAGGAATATTCCCAACTGCAGTGGCATATTTAACTTGGGCTATGGCTTTGTCCTATAGTGAAGCTAGTTCCGTTTCGAATACATTATATTTAGAACCAGTCGTTGCAATTGTTGTGACATGGATTTGGTTGCAAGAGCTTCCATCTCCCCTTTCGATTGTCGGAGGATTCGTAGCTATAACTAGTGTCATTTTTGTCAATATGTATGGCAAGAAACATCGACTAAAGCTCTCACAACAAGCTCCCGTCACGACTTATAGATAAGATAGACATACTCTAATTGAAGGGAAGTACGATACATGAAATCTCCTTTTACATTTAACCATACAGCACCAAACACCGCGGTACAAAAACAACAACCAGCCTTATTTTTACTTCATGGTATGGGGAGCAATGAAACAGATTTACCACAACTAGTGAAGGATTTCGAGGGTACACATCATATTTTTAGCTTACGCGGTCCGATCGTTCGGAGCCCCGGCTACTCATTTTTTGAAATTGAAGAAATTGGCAAGCCTATAAGGGATATTTTCGATAAAGTCGTAACCCATATTCAAGCATTCATTCGCGAAGCAATTACCGAGCACAACTTGAATCCTGATGACATTACGATATTAGGTTTTAGTCAAGGAGCCATCCTTGCGCAAACTTTGGCGCTAACAATGGGAAATGAAATTAGTAAAGTGGTTGCATTAAGCGGCTATATCCCTGAGTTTGTTAAAGCAGAATACTGCAAGCGTGATATCCATCATCTATCCATCTTTATCTCTCATGGCGATTATGATTATGTAATCCCATCACAATGGGGGCTCGACAGTAAAGAATATTTCGAAGCTGCGGGAGCTAAAGTCACTTTTAAATCTTATAACGATGGTCACGGGGTTACACCAGAGAATCATCAGGACTTAGTAGCATTTTTAAATAAAAATTAATTATTTTAAGAAGTCGAGAAAAATGGGCCATACTATTTTTCTCGCTCTTTTTTTATTATGCACTACCTGGGAATATTCCATTGGTTTTTGCCGTTCAACTTAATAGCAATAGCTGAATAATTCTGATAAAATTATACTATCCTCTGCTAATAAAGCTTTGGTTTTTTTGAAACTTATTACAGCATTTCGTCGTATATATAATATGACTAAAATTTGGAGGTAAAAAAATGGGTATTAATTTAGTTAAAGGTCAAAAAATTGACTTAACAAAAGGTAGATCTTCCTTATCAAGCGTTATGGTTGGATTAGGTTGGGATCCAGTAGTAAAAGAAAAGAAAAAAAGCGGCGGATTTTTAGGTGGACTATTAGGTGGTGGTGGCGGTGCTGCTGGCGCTGATATAGATTGCGACGCTTCCGTAATACTTTTAGATGAAAAAGGAAAACTACTATCGAAAGAAAACTTAGTCTATTTTGGAAACAAAACAAGTAAAGATGGCAGCGTTGTCCATTCAGGCGATAATCGTACTGGGGATGGCGATGGTGATGATGAAGTAATAAATGTGAACTTAAGTGCTATTTCACCATCTGTACATAAGTTGGTGTTTGTAGTTAATATTTATCAAGCGAAACAAAAGAAACAGGATTTTGGCCTTATTCAAAACGCCTTCATCCGTCTTGTAGATAGTGGAAGCAAAGAAGAATTAATACATTACAATTTAACAGAAAATTACGCTGGGAAAACCTCTTTATTCCCTGGTGAACTTTATCGTCATGGATCAGATTGGAAGTTCTCTGCAATTGGTGAAGGTACATTGGATCTAGATATCGGTTCTATTGCAAACAAATACTTATAAGGAGTGGTAAACAATGGGCATTAATTTATCAAAAGGACAAAAGGTAGACTTAACAAAGTCAAACCCAGGCTTAGTGAACGTAACAGTTGGATTAGGTTGGGATACAAATAAGTATGACGGAGGAAAAGACTTCGATTTAGACTCATCGGTATTCCTTCTTGGTAATAATGGGAAATGTGCTACAGAAGCAGACTTTATCTTCTACAATAATGCAACTGGTGGTAATGGTTCTGTTGTTCATACAGGAGATAACCGTACAGGTGATGGAGATGGCGATGACGAGCAAGTAAACATTAACTTATCGACAGTACCATCAACTGTTGAGAAAATTGCATTTAGTATAACAATTCATGATGCCGAAGCTAGAGGCCAAAACTTTGGCCAAGTAAGTAATTCATATGTACGAATTTTAAATGCAGATACACAAGAAGAAATAATTCGCTATGATCTTGGTGAAGACTTCTCCATTGAAACTGCAGTCGTTGTCGGCGAGCTATATCGTCATAATAACGAATGGAAATTCAATGCAATCGGAAGTGGATACCAAGGCGGTCTTGGAGCATTAGTTTCAGATTTCGGCTTGAATTAATAACTTCTCTCAAAAAGCAAGGGCATGCTTCCTTGCTTTTTGTTTTAGTATCTAGAAGAATGCTGAGGTATTTGGGTATACCTAATAACTCCCCTTCTTCATTCTTAGGAGTGGAAAAACATGAGACAATTCAGAGGGGTTAGTGAGAAAGAAATACGTCAATTCTTTCATATACCACCTAGCGACTTTTCCAGAAATATGGAAAGAAAAAAATTAGGGATGGCTATGGGAGCAGCATTATACTTACCAGGTTCAATGCCCAATTTCACCTATAAACTTTCAAACAAGAGTTTAAAGAATCTAACAAGTGTGATCATTTGTTTAGAAGACGCTATTTCCGATTCAGATCTTATAGAGGCAGAACTAAATGTTGTAAAGGAATTAAAATCAATCGAGCAAAATGGCTTAATAGATACGAATGAGATTCCTCTCTTATTTATCCGAATTAGAACCGTTCAACATTTAGAAAAAATGGCTTCTCTATTGGGAAGTGCTATTCGATATATTACTGGATTCGTTTTTCCAAAGTGCACTTCTACTAGTGCAAAAAGCTTTTTTTTATGTTTAGAACATATAAACGTTCAGTATTCTGTTCATTTATACGGGCTACCTATTTTAGAAACGAAAGAAATTATTTATACAGAAACTAGAGAGCAAGAACTTTCCAAACTATATACTGTTTTCAAGCAGTTTGAAGACCTTATACTAACTATTAGAGTTGGCGCAACAGATTTCACCAGCCTATTCAGTCAAAGACGTCCTGGTAATAGAACAATCTACGACCTGCTACTAATCACCAATTGTTTAACTGATATATTAAACAAATTCAATCGTAAAGAGGATAATTTTGTCGTTTCCGGTCCAGTTTACGAGTATTTTGAATCCCAAGACTCTTTTCGTCTTTTTACAGATGCAAATAGTATAGAGTCTATTCTTTTGAATGAAGTCCAGCTCGACATTTTAAATGGATTCTACGGGAAAACCTGTATTCACCCATCCCAAGTCGATATTGTTAATAGTGTGTACGTAGTGTCTAAGGAATTATTTGAAGACGCCTGTTTAATCGTAGAAAATAACGCGGAAACAAATGGAGTTTTGCGAAGTTCTGCTAGGAACAAAATGAATGAGGTTAAACCTCACTACAGCTGGGCTATGAAAATCATTGCTCAAGCAGAAATTTATGGGGTGTTTAAAGAAAATGTTACATCACTCGACTTCCTTCAATACATCAAAAACCTATAATTTACATGGGGATTTAAAACTAGCAATCGACATTAAATATAATCCATATAATTTCTTACCTAAGTCACTTTTCCAAATGGCCGTGAGAATTAATAAAAAACGACAATTTTTATTCGTAAGTCCATTGCTTGGAAAGCATTTAGCAGTGGATCCAGCCATTTCCCTTGGAACGGGTACTATTTTAGCTTCTATGCTAATGGAGAATGAAGGTTTAAAAAGTCATCCACTTGTAAATGAAATCGTTGAGATGGTCAATTCAGAAATTCCAAATCGAAAACTGAGTTTGGACTCTTTATCCTTTAAGTCTAGTTTACCAAAAAAAACCGTATTCATCGGATTTGCCGAAACAGCTACCGGTCTTGGTCATGCGGTATTTCATCACTTTCAAAACGCTCATTACATTCATACAACGAGAGAAGAAATACTACATATGGAACCTTCCTTTTACTTTGAAGAAGAGCATTCCCACGCAACCTCTCACAGTGTCTATGCACCTGAACAAACATTAAAGGATACAGAAACGATTGTGTTAATAGATGATGAAATAACAACAGGTCTTACATTGTCGAATTTAATCGTTGCATTAAATGATTCTTATCCTGGCAAACGCTATAAAATTTTATCTATTTTGGACTGGAGAACTAAAGCGCATCAAGAAGATTTTATCCAACTAATGCGCAAACATAACATATCTGCCGAAATCATTACCATCATGGGTGGACAATTTACTCTAGAAAATGAAGCATCCATCGAGGAAATTGAAACTCCACTTTTAGACAGTATGCAACCATTTTCCGTGTTTGCCAACGAAAAATTATCTCTTGAAATTACTTCGAACCATCGGAGTGAGCATGCGACCTATTGCAACTTCACAGGTAGATTCGGTTTAACAAGCAATCTTCACGAAGAAATGGATGATTGGATAGCAAGATTTGTAGACAATCTCCCAAACATAAAAAGGGATAAGCCCACTCTCATTATAGGCATTGGAGAAAACATCTATTTTCCGCATAGATTTGCGCTTGCCTTTGGTAATAATACAAAAGTACAAACTACTACCAGAAGTCCTATTTTAGCAAAAACAGAAGAATTATATCCTATACAACATAAATGTAGATTTATATTGCCAGATTCTAATGGGATTAACCAATATTTATACAACCTATCAGAAATAGATGCCGAACAAATCATCGTTATTTCGGAGTCAGTTCAAAATCCTGCCACCTGGTTCCCACTTCTTTCGTATTTAGAAACATTAGCACCTGTTTCATGGGTGTCTCTTACTCAACCAGTTAGAGGTGAAAAAAATGAACTTTAATACAGAAGGTTTGGTTAAATCTAGCTATCCCACAGAAGATATTACTTTTTTACTGAAGGATTTATCTGATGTTCAGATAGAGTCTTCCGTTGAATCGAGAGAACGATTATTCCAAACAGGTAGTCACTACTCCGAATCTTTGCCTATTGAAAATCGACCAACATCTGAGTATACGGAGTTATATGAGCAAGCCTTGCTTGAATCGGCTGATCATATCGCACAATTGGTAGGAGTATTATGTAGACGAATTAGAAGATTCGCCGCTACAGACGACGTCGTAATCGTTTCCCTTGCACGAGCAGGAAGTCCAGTCGGGATTTTATTGAAACGATACGCGGAAAAATATTTGAAACTTAATTGGCCACACTTTAGTATATCTATACTAAGAGGAAGAGGAATCGATGAGAAAGCTGTCCGTACTATTAGAGAGCTATATCCAAAAAGTCATATTCAATTTGTTGATGGTTGGACAGGAAAAGGTGCTATTCAAAACGAGCTAACTAAGTCTATCGAAAAGTTAAATGCCACTTACGACCTTAACTTAAATGATGATTTAGCTGTTTTAACCGATCCAGGCGAATGTGCCAGATTATTTGCCACGCGAGAAGACTTCCTCATTCCAAATGCTTGTTTAAACTCAACAGTCTCCGGGTTAGTTAGTCGAACTGTACTAAATAATGCCTTTCAAGGTGCAGATGATTACCACGGAGCTAAGTATTACGCTGATCTGGAAGAAGTGGATGTATCCAACGATTTCATCGAAAATATATCCAATCGATTCCAACAACAGGAGCCATTTATAAAAGAACTTATAGAAGAGTTTCCTATTACAAACGAACGAACTTGGAGAGGCATGCAGGAAGTGGAATCCATTGCCCGTAAGTTCTATAAAACTGCTGATATTAGTAAAGTAAAGCCAAGTGTTGGAGAAACGACTAGAGTGCTTTTAAGAAGGAAGCCTTTTAAAATATTACTTAGTGATGATAAACACCCATCCCTACGTCATATTCTCCTCTTATGTAAGGAAAAAAATATTCCTACCGAAATTGTGCCTGGGCTCTTTTACCTTGCCATCGGTCTGATAGAATCGGAGGATCTACTATGACAATCCTATTTGCTAGTGATTTAGATCGAACACTTATATATAGTAAAAATTCACGAGGTCAAGAAGTGAGCGTTCAGGATTTTGCTGCTGTAGAATGGATCGATGAAAAACCAACTGCATTTATGACTAATAGAGGTCTTCAGCTATTTCAACAGATCACCTCCTCTATTACCTTTATACCCGTAACAACGAGAACTGCTGAACAATATAATCGAATTACAGGACTATTTCATTCTGTAGAAAAACCAAAATATGCAATTGTAGCAAACGGTGCAGTGATTTTAGAAGACGGCAAGCCACTTACTGAATGGTCTGATAAAGTAATAGCAAAAATGCAACAGAATCGCACCTCTATAGAACATGTACTACCTCAACTCGAAGCATTTACAAAAAACGAATTTGTCCTAAAAGTTATGCAAGCAGAATCATGGTTTGTCTACTTAATCATTGATGAACAAGCTTTTTCTGTCGAAGAGTTTGAAAAACTTTCACAAATCTTTTACGAGCAAGGTTTTACTCTTTCTCATCAAGGCAGAAAAGTGTATATCATGCCAACCTGCATAAACAAATGGACTGCTCTTCAATTTATGAAAGAACGAATTGCTGCAAAAACGGTCATAGCTGCAGGAGATTCTATGCTCGATTTTGATATGGTTATAAATGCTGATCATAGCTTTATTCCTTCCCATGGCGAAGCGATTCATAAGGGAGGACACCTCCCCCCTCACGTTTCCATTACAAATCAAGTGGGGGTTTTAGCAGGAGAAGAAATATTAAAAAAGGTAAGCAATTATTTGTTATAATATGTATGAATAGGAGGGAAAGCCCATGGTGAATTTAAATCCCATAAGGATGAAGTCGTGGGATTCATCTAATATAGGATTATGGTTGAAAGATTCTTTAGGAGATCCTTCACAAGTGACAGTGAACGGAGAGAACTTGAAGTATCCTCAATTAGTTTGCCAATATATTGGCATGTCCTTAGATGAAGATGAATATTTCTCGATTCTACATACACAAGTCAATGATTCCTTAGGAAAGTTAAGCATCCTGACTGGTGCACTTAACAAACAAATTTCTGCCGAGAAGTTAAAATCACTCAATCAGTTATTTGACCTGCACAAAAAAGAAAGAGGACTCTCCCCTAGTCGGATGGTCGCCTTTCTTGATGGCTATTCCTTATTACCAGACTCAATAGATCCTAGTTTAAATAGACGAATTAAAACAGTTTTAATCGACATATTAAAAAAGTTACAAAAAAGCTACACAGAAGGAACTCTTCATCATGAATATCGGCGTATAACAACAGATTTAGTAAAATGGATATCCAATCATGTGGAGCCGGCACTGAAGGAAATAGATTTCGTACAGGGCATCCCTGCTTTTCTTTGGTACGGCACGGCAACCCCTAGCGAAAAATGGTTTCTAACTTATTTAGCCGACTTTGGTTTCCATGTAGTTATATTCAACCCAACTAACGAGCCTTGGCCGAAAACCCTACTCACAATTGAGGATGACCTTAGCTATCGCTTTCCTAAGATTTCACAAGATATTAAACCATTGCCAGACGAAATGCCCAAAATTGCAGGAACTGTTGCATTTAGAGCAACACAAGAAATTAATGAACTTCTACATCATGATGATTCTGGACTTTATAAGCCATTCCAATTTAAATCATACTCTATTAATTCTTTGCGACTGAAAACAACTGAGGACGAGGCTTTCCTAATTTCAAAAGAAAGGGCGATGATCCGTCCTCACTTCCAAGTTAGTAACCAACAGGTAACTATTCCAGTGGTTTTTGCAAAATTGTCAGGTATAGACAAAAACAGAAAACGCTTTTGGAATAATGTTCATTCGTTAACAGAACGAGATGATACGCATGTTATTCGCCAGTTTCCTTTCACGAAGGAGCAAAAAACGAATCAGCTATTCCATTACCGAGATGCTTTAAAAGCAGATGGTATGTTGGATCCCGAAAAGATGAAGACCGCAAATTGGTGGACGTATGATAAGCTCCCGCTCGGAACACAAACTGTAATTGGTGAGGCAATCGCCAAACATGTGAACGAACCAATACTTATGAGACAGTCCAATGAATCTGTAGAAGACTTACAATTATACGCATTTGCACAGTCCATGGTTTTACCTGATTTTGTTATTCGTCTTTTACAAACATTTGATTATCCTCAATTTGTTCCAACTATATTTATTTATAATGAAGAAAAAGGTCCTGAACTATCCAGATCTGATGCCAACGCTTTATGTATGATGCATCATTTAGGGTTAGATATTATAATCGTGAATCCGAAGGGGCATCTGGATATAGAAAAATGGGTACAAGAAGGCACCTTTGATATACACTGGATGGACGACAGAAGTTTCAATGACCCATTCAAAGAACCAAGTGTAGTTCAGAAAATTTTCAAGAAATTTCTATAGACATAGGGGGAGAAAATATGGAATTACAAAAGTTAGAAATAGAACAACAAGAACAAATGATGGAAGAAAGTAATGATTTAAAAGCTAAGCTAAAGCGTGACCCACAAGTATTACAGCTTGTTGCAAAAATTGACCCTAAAAACCAGATTGGACTATTAGAATTTGGTCGTGAACCAGCAGACGAAATTTCCAAATTTACAGGACAAATTCTAAGTACGATCAAGTCTAGTAGTATGGAAGAATCCAGTGAATTGTTAAAACAGCTGGGTAAGATTATGGATAAATTCGATAAAAAAGACTTTGTCCAAAAGCCCTCTCTCTTCGGTAAAATCTTTAAACAAGGCGAGAAAATAATCGAAAAGCTATTCAATAAGTATCAAACAATGGGTGGCGAAATCGATAAAGTTTTTGTAGAAATAACGAAGTACGAAACAGAAATGAAAAGATCTACTGTTACGTTAGAAAACTTGTACGACAAAAACTTCAACTACTTCATGGAATTAGAAAAGTATATTGTAGCTGGTGAGTTAAAGGTCAATCAGTTGAGACAACTCGTGCCGAACCTACAGCAAAAAGCTGAAAATGGCGATCAATTAGTATTAATGGAACTAAATTCTTTGCAAAATGCGATTGAACTACTAGATCAACGTATTTACGATTTGGAAATGGCCAAACAGGTTTCTTATCAATCAGCACCGCAAATTAGAATGCTTCAACGAGGCAATACAAAGTTAATCGGTAAGATAAATTCAGCATTCGTAACAACTATTCCTATTTTTAAAACAGGACTTATTAATGCAATTTCCGCAAAAAGACAAAATCTTGTTGCACAATCCATGAGCGAGCTAGATCGTAGAACGAACGAAATGTTACTTCGTAATGCTAATGATATCTCCAAGCAAAGTGTGGATATCGCCAGAATGTCAGGGCAACCTAGTATTAAAATTGAAACAATCGAGCAAACATGGGATACGATTATGCGCGGGATGAACGAAACAAAAGCGATTGAAGAAGAAAATCGCAAAATGAGAGAAGAAGGTCGTCTTCGTTTAGAAGAATTACAAAAGAAATATGAGAATGGTCAAAGAAAGTAATTTAATCAATGGATGAGGGGGAAACAAAATGTCAGTTATTAACCTATCAAAGGGCCAAAAAATTGATTTAACAAAAACGAATCCAGGTTTAACGAATGTCTTAGTAGGGCTCGGCTGGGATACGAATAGATATAGTGGCGGTGAAGCTTTCGATTTAGATGCTTCCGCTTTTATCGTAGACGGAAACGGTAAAGCCTTCAACGAAAAAAGCTTTATCTTTTATAATAACCTCCAAAGTGAGGAAGGTTCAGTTATCCACACTGGGGATAACCGTACTGGAGATGGTGACGGTGATGATGAGCAACTGCTCGTTAAGTTGCCAATAGTTCCAAGCGTAGTGCAAAAAGTCGTTTTTACAGTGACCATTCACGATGCAGACCAACGCAAACAAAATTTCGGTCAAGTTTCAAATGCTTTTATACGAATTGTCAATGAAGACACAAACGAAGAAATCGTTCGCTATGACCTAGGCGAAGACTTTTCGATTGAAACAGCACTTGTAGTAGGAGAAATATACCGCAACAATAATGAGTGGAAATTCAATGCAATCGGAAGCGGTTTCCAAGGCGGCCTAGCATCACTAATTAATGAATTTGGATTGAGCTAAGCTGATTAGGCGTTTCATTAAATTTATAGATTAAAACAATCCCGAGTGCGTCATATGCACTCGGGATTTTATGTTGGTGAAAAGCAATTTCTAGGTTCACCATATTTTACAAGTTGAATTGTTATCCTTATAAGAACATTCCTGCGATAGCTGCACTTAATAGTGAAGCAAGCGTTCCTGCTGCTACTGCACGAAGTCCTAGACGAGCTATATCTGAACGACGACTTGGTGCCATTGCGCCAAGTCCACCAAGTAAGATAGCCATTGAACTCAAATTGGCAAAGCCACATAATGCAAAACTTACTACGATAACAGTTTTAGGTGACAAATTTGAAATCTCTGGTGCAAAAGAGGAATAGGCAACAAATTCATTTAAAACAATTTTTTGCCCAATATAAGAACCTGCTTGTACTGCCTCTGCCCATGGAACACCTATGGCAAATGCCAGTGGAGAGAAAATAAAACCTAAAATCCCCTCTAACGATAGATCATTATAACCAAACCATCCTCCTAAACCACCAAGCAAACCATTTATCAATGCAATAAGACCGATAAAAGCTAAAAGCATAGCACCTACATTCAACGCTAATGACATCCCATCACTTGCACCTTTTGCGGCAGCATCGATAACATTTGTAGTGGAAGGATCTTTTTCCATTTCAAAATTTGACTCATCTACTTCTTCCGTTTCTGGAATCATGATCTTGGCCATGATTAAACCAGCTGGAGCAGCCATAAAACTTGCGGCTATCAAGTACTCTAATGGAACTCCTAATAATGCGTACCCTGCCAGAACAGAACCTGCAACAGACGCTAATCCCCCAGTCATGACAGCGAAAAGCTCAGATCTCGTCATTTTGGCTATAAAAGGTCGGATAACTAATGGGGCTTCTGTTTGTCCAACGAAAATATTAGCCGCTGCAGAAATTGATTCTGCTTTCGACGTTCCTAATATTTTGGAGAGCACTCCTCCAATAATTTTTATAACAAACTGCATAATACCCAAATAATATAAGACCGATATTAGAGAGGAGAAGAAAATAATAATCGGCAATACTTGAAATACAAATACAAAGCCAAATCCTTTTGCATCTGCTAATGGGCCAAATAAAAACGATATCCCCTCATTAGCATAAGATATTAAATTTGTAACACCGTCTGTAAAAGCAAGTAGACCTTCTCGTCCTGTTTCCCACTTCAACACAATAAATGCAAATATTATTTGTATCGTCAATCCAGCTAGGATAGTTCTTAGCTTAATTGATCTTTTTGCACTAGACAAAAGAAAAGCAATACCTAAAACGACTAGGATACCACCGATTCCCCATAACACATTCATCTTCGTTCCTTCTTTCTATACAGTAGTAAATCACTACTTTTAATATTGCGTTGAATGATGTCAGACGACAGACAACTATTTCGCATGTTACCAAATAGAATAATTGTTGTAAAATGAAAGGTTATTCTAACTTTTCAAGCATAAATGAATATTGTAGGTTACCCTATTTCATCTAAAATAAAATTGTTTTTTTCACTATCTAAAAAAAACCATGCATCTCTTACTCAGCGGTCATTAATTATTGATATAATGGAGCATAGGTTCGAAAGGTGTGCTTAATTTGTCTAAGGAATCTATTTTAATCGTAGAAGATGAAGAAAAAATTGTTAGGCTACTTGAAATTGAATTAGAATACGAAGGTTATGAAACCGGCAAGGCAATGGATGGAATCGATGCTTTTGACATGTTTCTTTCACAAAAATGGGATTTGATTTTATTAGATATAATGCTTCCAGGTATGAGTGGAATTGAATTACTTCGACGCATTCGAGGGAAAAATTCTACGGTTCCAATTATTTTATTAACAGCCAAGGATTCTATTGAAGACAAAGTTTCTGGTCTGGACCTTGGTGCCAGTGACTATATAACTAAGCCTTTCAGAATGGAAGAATTGCTTGCTAGAATTCGTGCAGTGCTAAGGATGAGACAAGCAACTATCCCTGTCCCTCCAAATCCTATAGAAGATGAGTGGCTTCAGTTCAGTGACTTACGAGTAAATGACAAAACAAGAGAAGTCGTTAGAAGTAATTTAGATGTCAGTTTAACTCCAAAGGAATATGATTTACTTTTATATTTAGTGAAAAACAAACGACAAGTGTTGGATCGTGGCCAAATTCTAGAAGCAGTTTGGGGTTATGAATACCACGGGGACACAAAAATTGTCGATGTATATATACGATATCTGCGGAAAAAGATTGATGTAGGTTTTGATACTGCACTTATTCATACTGTGAGAGGCGTAGGATATGTCCTGAAGGAAGCAACATGAAGCTTCGCAATAAAATAAACCTATATACGTCGGTATTATTTATCGTGTTGCTCATCTGTATAAATGCCTCCATCTATTTTGTATTCAGCTATCTTATGAAAGAAAATGAAGTGGAGCGCGCACAAGCAGAGGTCGAAAAGGTTGCCGCAGAAATAGGAAAAGCAGTTGATCGTATTGCCCCTAGTTATCTAATACTTGCTCACGTTCCCGTGGACGGCATGATACAAATTTTGAAAGAGGATTTAACTACCAGTAATGGTAAAACTACCTCTCCTTCTGCAGAATCACTACGCGAACGCAAGAGTAGTTTTTATGCTGGTGAGTTTAGTGAATTGATTTCGCATGATGAAACTCCTTATGTATTCGTATCCTCTCCTATTGTGTGGAGTGATGGAACTGTTGTAAATTTACAGATGACTACTAGTATTGAATCTACAAACAGAATGATTCATTTATTAGCGATCGTTTTAATATTTGTAACTGTGATTGCTATGATACCCACTTTTGTTTCTAGTCGAATACTAAGCAATCTAATCATCCAGCCAATTCGTACAATGATTAATACGATGAAGGATATTCAAAAAAGCGGTCAATTTAAACAATTGAAGTTAGAGGATACTACCGAAGGAGAGCTTGTTGAGCTTGGTGAAACGTTTAATCATATGATGGACTTATTACAGACTAACTATGAAAAACAGGAGCAATTTGTCTCCAATGCATCACACGAGCTTCGTACTCCTTTAACTATAATTGAAAACTATGCAGATTTAATGAAACGACGAGGTTTGGAGCGACCGGACTTATTTGAAGAATCCATTGATGCGATCCACTCCGAAGCTATACGAATGCGAGAAATGACTGAGCAGCTATTGTCTATTGCACGGCAGGAGCAATTGAATATTCAATCAGAACAGATTAATATTACTCGGCTTGTCCAAGAAACAGTAACCACTTTTCAAACTACTTATCAACGAGATATTAATATCGAAGGGAACTACCAGATAATTGGTTATACGGATATTCAAAAGCTAAAGCAGTTACTTTATATCTTTTTAGATAATGCACGTAAGTATAGTGATGGTCCAATTACTGTTTATGTTGGTCAGTCGGAAAAAGAAACAACTATCCAAATCGAGGATAGAGGAATTGGCATACCTAAAGAGGATTTACCAAAAGTGTTTGATCGATTTTATCGAGTCGATCAGGCAAGAAGTCGAAAACAAGGTGGATCAGGTCTCGGTCTAACTATGGCAAAAGATATTGCCGATGCACTCGGTATACGTATTGAACTGGATAGTAAGGTAAATGAGGGAACGATTGTGACGCTTTACATGCAAAAACAATAATAGTCTTTCTCCCCAAATTCTTACTTTCGCATTATATACTATATCTATCAGACTGAATCTTGAGGTGACATACGATGAAGATAAATAAGTCCGGTTGGATAATCGGAGGCATTATACTAGTGATTTTGTTAGTAATTGGCGTGCTATGGCTTTCTCCTTTTTCCACTAAAACGCTCACCGAGGAAGAATTGAAGGCGACTGCGCTTGCAAAATATCCAGGTGAAATAATTCGAGCAGCTAAATCTAATAACGACTATGAGATTGAAATGCAAATGGAGAATGGAATTTACACTATTAGGATGGATAGCAAGAACGGAGATATTCTTTCCCTAAAACAATTGCCGACTGAGGAAGTATCCCCTTCTGTTGACAAACTTACGGAAGGGCAAATAAAAGAAGAAATTGCTACACAGGGTGAGCTTCAATCTATTCATTTTATAAATGATGCAGACACCCCTTACTATGAAGCAATTGTTCTCAAGGGAAATGCAGAATTCACGCTAAAAGTTGACCCGTATACTGGTGCGATAATAGACTCAACTCAGGCTACTTTAGAAGCTCCTGTAACTACAGAAAGCACCCTCCTTACTGAGCAAGAGGCACTAATTATTGCAGCAAAACATTTAAAAGGTATTGCTGATGAAGATGCAGAACTTCATCAACCTACTGGTCAAACACCCTATTACTTAGTCGATGTGGAGATTGAAAATGACGAAGAAGAAGATCGTGAAGCTGTTGTCCAAGTGGATGCATATACTGGTACGGTGAAATCAGTAATTTGGGAGGACTGACAAGTACTCTGAAAAAAGGTTGGTCGCGGCTGCTGTCGCTACCAACCTTTTTTGGTAATTATATTATACCGCTGAGGACAAGAGCATGTGGTTGTAATCCGGTGGTTTACTTGCGGTCATTGGTTGTTTACTTGCGGAAGACTACCGGTTACTTGCTTTCATTTTATTTTACTTGCGCTCTTGCCTCATTTACTCACTCTCATGCGATCATTACTTGCGAACAGGGAATTTCATCCAATTCATTCGCAAGTATATTTTCATTTTCTATCCAAATTTTAACCTCCCCCTCCCCGTCCTTTCTTTTAAGCGGTATATAGTAATACATGTAAGGCAAACAAAACTTAGGAGGAGAAAAAATGAAAAAATTAGTAATTGGTTCATTAGTAGCTGCAATTGTGATTAGTGGAGGAATTGGTATAAATGCTTTGGCAAACGATGACAATGTTAACGTGAGTAACACGCAAAGTGAAAAATTAATTGGTATAGAAAAAGCTAAAGAAGTGGCTCTGAAAGAAGCAAAAGGCATAATTGAAAGTGTAGAACTTGAAAAAGATAATGGAAAAACATTTTATGAAGTTGATATAGATGGAGAAAAATCAATAGAGTATGAAGTAAGAGTAGATGCCTATAATGCAAAAGTATTGAATGTAAAAGAAGATAAAGACGATGATGATGACAATGATCTAGATAAAGTAGCTCCAAACACTAAACTTATTACAGAAGCTAAAGCAATTGAAATTGCTCAAAAACAAATCAAAGGAACATTAGTAGAAATCGAATTAGATTCCGATGACGGTCGATATGAATATGAATTAGAGCTTAATACAGCTAAAGGCGAGGCAGAGTTTACGATCGATGCAACTACAGGGGAAATCATTGAGTATGAACTTGATGATGATAATGACAATGATCGTTATGACGATTAATAAATAGCAATAATAATAAAAATCGCTTGATGGGTCTCCATTAAGCGATTTTTTAAATAGTAACTTACTCAGTCAGCAAAAAGATAATTTATAAAATGTTTATATTACTGTTTCCTCTTTCAATAAGCGTCTTAATACTTTTCCTGAGCTTGTTTTTGGAAGTTCATGGATGAATTCAATTTCACGTGGATATTTATAAGCAGACATTTTATCTCTCGCCCACTCGATAATTTCCGTTTCCGTTGCTTCCATTTTCTCCTCTAATACGACAAAGGCTTTTACTGATTCTCCTCTTACCGGATCCGGAACACCTATTACAGCTACTTGGTTAATTTTTTCATGCTTAGACAGCATTTTTTCTACTTCCTCTGGATAAACGCTATAGCCCGAGCATTTGATCATTTCTTTAACTCTGCCTAGGAAATATAAAAAACCATCTTCATCATACTTTCCTATATCGCCGGTAATGAAATAATCACCATAGAATGATTCCATCGTCTCTTCTTCTTTTCCTTTGTAACCTTTAAATACACTTGGTCCTTTTACAAGAATCATTCCTTGCTCCCCGACCGGCATTTCTTCATCATAATTATCAAATTGAACTATTTTGATATCTGTATCAAAAGTAGGCTTACCAACACTGCCATATTTTATTTCGTTCGGTGGAGTCATAGTATTCCCTGTATGAGTTTCACTCATTCCATAAGCAAACTCCATTAAAGGCTCCCCAGTAATTTGTTCCCAGTCATTTGAAATTTCTTGAGTTATTTGTATACCAAAGCTTGTTACTATATTAATCTTTAAATGACTAAAATCTATCTGATGAAATAAATCTTCTCTCATCATTTGAATGTTCATTGGAGTAGTTGTATATAAAGCGGTTGCTTTATATCGATCAAGTGCTTGAAGCATACCTTTTGAATCGAATCGTGTCAGTAAAACAATCTTAGCTCCAACAACCATTGCACTAAGTAAACTTACAACTTTACCAGCAATATGAAAGACTGGCATGACCGCAATGTACGTATCATCTTTTGTAAAACCAAAGTTCTTTGCAACACAGGTTGCCTGAAACTCCGAATTTGCATACGTGAGCATTGCCCCTTTTGGAGAGCCAGTTGTACCTGAAGTATAAATGATTAAGCTAACATCTTCAGTCATATTAATCTCTACATTACTCTCATAGTCATATTTCTCTTCCTCTAATATAGAAGACCATGCAATCGTGTCTTTAAATTGTGCATCGACCATCTTCTCCGGGAAATCTGGGTACGGAGTTTCAGGTAAGTAATCACGGTAGTTAGCAAGTATCTTACATTGAACGCTCGTTTCTTCCTGGACTTTTCCATAAACTTCAAATAGATCAGGAGTAGTAATAAGTACTTTAGCATCGAGGTCGTTTAATTGGTATTTTAGTTCCCATTCTTTGAACATTGGATTACAAGGGCCCGCGATCGCACCTATTTTCTGTGTTGCAAAAAAGGCAATCACATATTGAGGGCAATTTTGAAGATATAATGCTACAGTATCTCCCTTCTTCACTCCTTGATTAGAAAGAAAGTTAGCCATTCGATTAATTGAGTTCCACAACTCTCCGTACGTTATTTCTTGACCATAAAAATTAATTGCTATTTTCTCCGAGTCTAATTTTGCATGTTGCTCAATATAAGAATGGATTGGTTGATTTTGTAGAGTTAGTTGCACTTTCAATTCCTCACTTCCCTTCAAAATTGGACTCTCTTTTTTCAACGAAAGCTTGCTTACCCTCGGCATAATCTGTCGTATGGAATGAGGCTAAAGTTGAATAGGTCTGCACCTGGAAGGCTGCCTCTAATGCCATATTTTCGCTAGTATGCATCGCTTTTTTCATTAAGCCAAGGGCGCGTGTAGCACTCTTTGATAAATGCTCTGCCAATTTTTCTACTTCCTCATTTAATGATTCAATCTCTACTTGTTTATATAATAAGCCCCATTGAGAAGCCTCTTCTGTTTCGAACATTTCTCCTAAATAGAGATATCGTGCTGCCCGATGATATCCAATTCTTTTTTGTAAAAGATATGTACCTGCTGAAATTCCTCTTAACACAAAAGGAAGACCAAATTTAGTATCCTTAGAGGCAATAATAAAATCAGCTGCCAAGGCAATCTCGAGCCCTGCTCCAAGAGCATATTTATGCACTTTTACAATAATTGGTTTTTCTAGGTTTTCCATTTCTAGAACAACCGCAGGATATCCATCTGTATACTCTGTCAATTTGTCAGTTGGATTGGGATTTCTTTCCGTTCCCATGTCTACGAGATCATCCCCCGCACAAAATGCCTTTCCGTTACCCTCTATTATTACAACTCGAACTTTGTCGTCTCTTTTACTTTCTTTTAGAAAATTAATCAAATCTGCAATCATATCATTATCTAAAGCATTCAGGGCATTAGGACGATTTAATGTAATTCTAGCTATATTATTTTCTAATTGATAAATTACTTTATTGTCCATTTAATCCCTCCTCATATAAATGCTTTTCTAATTCTTTTCGAATTTCATTTGGTATTATCTCACTTTTATTCTCATGCACATTATAGTTAACGTATATAGTATTTGCTTGGACGGTCAACCTATCTTGCTGCCAAATCTCCTCATATAGTTCTAAACTCGAGTTGCCAATTCGCTTGATCCAGCACTTAATTTCTACATTCGTTCCGAAATATATTTGTTGCTTGTATTCAACAGTAGTTTTCAGAATAATCATTTTCCACTCTTTAAAGCTGAGATCTGGATTGAATAAGGAGAAGAGTTTATTTCTGCCACCTTCTAACCAAATAGGCACCGTTGTATTATTTATATGTCCTACCCCATCTGTTTCAGAAACTCGTGGTTCGATAATTGTTTGATACATTATATTCTCTCCTTTCCTTTATACTTTATTGTTCAACATAACTCCCCAGATTCCTGTTGCTACTACATGTTCTTCGACAATTAATTCTATCTTTATATCATATATGTACCTTTTATTACCTAAGGTTTTATTTTCCTGAATTTGATAAGCTACCGAAAGAGTCTCTCCAATCTCCACTTTCCTATGGAATTTCCACTTTTGACCTACTACAGCGACTAAAAACTCTTCTAAGTTAAGTGTCCTATTTAAGATACCTATAGCTAGCATTACAAGTTGCCGATTATCTGCAAACAGGGTTTTTTCTAAATTTCCACTATCTAATAGCGTTCGAAAAAGAACAAAATCTGTTTCATATAAAGTCCTACTAATAACCGTATTTGGTTGCTTGATAAATTTCATCTCTCAAACACCTCATTTTCTGAAGTGGTCAACAAAGTCCCCTCCATTACAAGTTCACGGTCATTTTTATAAGCCAAGAATTCTAATTTTCTATGTCGATCTATGATAATCATATTATATTCAACGAAAATTTTATCTCCTAATGTGACACTTCTTTTATATATAGTGTCAAACTCATTTATAAAAGTGAATTCAACTTCCTGCTTTTCGACTAATGCGATTGCCAATGAAAAAACTGTGTCTCCGTGAAGGATAATATTTTGAAACTGCGATTGTCTCATCAGCGGTTCATTAGAATGGAGGTTTAAGTCACCTTCCCATATAATCGGCAGCAGTAAATGGCTTTCTGTAATCAGTAAAGTACTTGTTGTTTTGAACATCCTAGTTATAGTCATAGAAACCTTTACCAGATTTCCTTCCTAATTTCCCTGCTTCTACCATTCGCTTTAGTAGAGGACAGGGACGATACTTAGAATCTCCAAATCCTTCATATAAGCTTTCTAGTGCATACAGTGTTGTGTCTAATCCACATTCATCAGCTAAGCGTAATGGCCCTATTGGGTGATTTGCTCCAAGTTTAAGACCGCGGTCAACTTCTTCCGGAGCCGTTCCTTCCATGACTAAAAATGCTGCCTCATTCATCATTGGCAATAAAATACGATTTACGATAAAACCCGGATAATCCTGTGCAATGACAGTTTCTTTTCCAATTGCTTTTCCATATTCCTTAACTCGTTCCAATGTTTCTCCTGCTGTTTCAATAGAAGTAATTATTTCCAACAATTTCATAATTGGCACCGGACTAAAGAAATGCATACCAATCACTTTTTCTGGACGATTAGTCACTGAGCCAATAGCCGCAATTGAAAGGGAGGATGTATTACTCGCTAATATAGCGTTTGGTTGTACTATTTGGTCCAATTTTTTAAAAACCTCTTGTTTTAATTCAATTCTCTCGGGAACGGCTTCAATTACCAAATCAACATCCTTCCCATCTTGGATATCCGTTGAATACTGAATAGAACTATGGATTCTTTGCTCGTCCTCTGTTGTATACTTTTCTCTTTTTAACATAGATTGAATACTTTTAGC
Organism: Psychrobacillus antarcticus; assembly: GCF_029533155.1. GTDB lineage: Bacteria > Bacillota > Bacilli > Bacillales_A > Planococcaceae > Psychrobacillus > Psychrobacillus antarcticus. The sequence continues at coordinate 74,879 of NZ_JAIZDB010000010.1, forward strand.
TATAAAGTTTTTACCTCTTGTTAAATCTTCCTCGGTACGATCATTTAAAACAACAGGTATTCCCGCTAGAGCAAACATCTGTGCAATTCCACTGCCCATAAGTCCTGCACCAACAACCATTACTTTCTTTTCCATCATCATATCGCCTCAATCTATAGGTTATTTCTTAAGTTGGACATTTTTCACTATTACAGTTGCTCCCTGTCCTCCACCAATACATAAAGTTGCAAGACCATATTCTTTATCTCTTCTAATCAGTTCGTGCACTAATGATACAATTATTCTTGACCCAGAGCTTCCCACTGGATGACCGAGAGCGATAGCACCCCCGTTAACATTTACAATTTCTTCATTTAGATTTAAATCTTTTATTACTGCTATTGCCTGCGCTGCAAATGCTTCGTTCAGTTCAATTAAATCGATATCATCTATTGTTAAATTTGCTTTTTTAAGAGCTAGTTTTGTTGCAGGCACCGGACCGATTCCCATTACGCTTGGGTCTACTCCTGCTGAAGCAACAGAAATAATTTCAGCTAGAGGAGTTAAATTATATTCTTTAGCCATACTTTCAGAAGCAATAAGTAAAATTGATGCGCCATCATTTAATCCGGAAGAACTGCCCGCAGTAACAGTTCCATTATCTTTAAAAGCTGTTAATAATTTTTCTAACGTTTCTAATGTCGTAGTGCGTGGATGCTCATCAACTTGAAATACTTGTTTTTTTGTTACTATTGGGACTATTTCTTTTTCAAACACACCATTTTGTATAGCAGTTGCTGCTTTTCTCTGGCTTTGCAAAGCAAATTTATCTTGTTCTTTTCTTGAAATACTATATTGCTCTGCTATATTCTCCGCTGTTATTCCCATATGATAATTCTCTTTCGAACAAATTAAACCATCATAAAGCAAACTATCTTCTAGTTGAATGGCACCTAGCTTTTTACCCCATCGACTATCTAATGAAATGTAAGGAACATTACTCATACTCTCAGTTCCACCTGCTAAAATTAGCTTTGCTTCTCCAGCTTTTATTTGCTGATAAGCAAGTGAAACGGAACGCATACCAGAAGCACACTGTTTGTTTATCGTCATTGCAGGAATAGAAGTCGGCAACCCAGCCTTTAAAGCCGCCTGTCTAGCTGGGTTTGCTCTCCCTCCTGCCTGATAAACATTGCCGATAATTACTTCATCTATTTTCTCCAGAGGTACTGTCAACCCATTAACTGTTGCTTTAATGACTTCTGCACCTAAATCAGAAGAATTAAACTGTTTCAAGCTTCCTCCGAAACGACCTACTGCTGTTCTTAACGCTGATACGATATATACTTTTTCCAAAAGATCACCTCTATCTCTTGTTCTATTAAATTAGTAATTAACCAAATATTGTGAACAATATTACTGCCAAGACTGTCGCACACATGGTAAGCCCCACGGCCATTAAGGCGACTGCAGGATATGCCCTCTTAAATGTTTCATGACTGATATTACGGATAGTCGTAACGATATAACCATTGTGCGGTAGAGATGCCAAACCGTCTGAAGACATTACAGATACTCGGTGTAATGCACCAGGATCTATACCCATATTTAGATAAATTGGCGCCAATATCGGAAGCGAAATTCCTAATCCACCTGAAGCAGATCCTGTTAAACCTGCAATTAAGTTAATACAAATTGCCATACTTAATAATGGTGGTCCTGGAATTTCTAATACTGTTTCCACAATTTGAGTAAAACCAGTAGTTAGGGCAGCTACCTTACCGAAAGCTATAACAGCACTAGTATTACAAATAGCAACAATCGCGTCATTGGAACCCTTTCCAAGAACATCCCAAAATCCATCGATGAATTTGAACATTGTTATACAAGCTATAACAATTGCCCCTAGTAAAGCTAGAATTGCAGCGGTATTTGCTGCAAATAATTGTGAATACGTAACCATTCCAGCAACTACGACTATAACTGGTAGCAGCGCAAGAAAGATATTAGGTAATTTCTTTTTATTTTCTTCATCTATCTCTTTATCTGAATCGTATTTCTCGAATTTTTCTCCTCTATTGACTGCTTTTCTAATTATTAAATGCAAGAAGTAGGTTCCTAGTATAAAATTGAAAATAGAAGCGATCATACCAATCCAAAAACCTGAGTAAGTCGTCGTACCAAAAAATTCTGTCGGCATTATGTTTTGAATTTCAGGAGAACCTGGTAGAAACATTGTAAAGGTAACAGATCCAAAAACTAATGCAGCAGGTATAAAGCGACGTGGAAGATTTGCATTTCTAAATAGAGATACTGCAAGTGGATAAACTGCAAATCCTACTACGAATAATGATACTCCCCCATAAGTCATAATCGCACATGCTAATACAACCGCCATTACCGCTCCTTTTGGACCAATAATTCTCATAACCCATTCTGCAATTGCTTCAGCAGCTCCAGTTTCAGCCATTACCTTACCGAAAATTGCTCCTAACAAGAATAATAAGAAATAAGTAGCGAAGTACCCAGTAAAACCTTGCATATAAGTTCCCGTCATTGCTTCAATAATGTCCTGTCCAGATGTTAACGCAACAAATGTACTTGCTACTACTGCACTGATAATAATATTTATTCCTTTAACTGTCATATAAATTAATATCGCCAAACCAATTAACAACATAAAAACACTCATCTCTCATCCCCCTAAAAAATTTGTTTTAACAACTAATCATTTCATTTATTAAATACTGGTTTTCTCTTCTCAATAAAGGCATTAATTCCCTCATATGCATCCTGATGTTGAAAAGCTTTACAAAATAGTTCTGTTTCTTTTACTATACCTTCATCGAAGGAATGCTCGTATCTATATTCCATTGCTTCTTTTATGCTAATAATAGAATTCAAAGACTTCTCAGAGAGCTTGGTTGCCCATCCTTTAGCTACACATAAACCTTCTCCAGTTTTTGTAACTTTATTAACTAAACTGATTGAAAGTGCTTCTGTGGCATTGATACTTTCCCCAAAAAACATTAATTCTTTCGCCTTTGATATACCAACTAGTTTTGGTAACCTTTGCGTTCCTCCTCCTCCTGGAAAAATACCAAGATTAATTTCAGGTAATCCAATCTTCGTGTGTTCTTCTGCAATACGTATATCGCAACTAAGCGCTAACTCACATCCCCCCCCCAGTGTAAGTCCATTCAACATCGCTATAGTGGGCTTTCTTAGTCTTTCAATATATTTAAAGAGTTGATGATTTAACTCTACATGCTGCACCATATCCTCTCGACCAAGCCAAGTTGGAAATTCTTTAATATCTGCCCCTGCCATAAATACTTTCTCCCCATCACCAGTTAAAATTACTGCACCAACAAGCGGATCTTTTTCAACTCTTTTAAACGCATTCATTAAACCTTGAACTACCTGTCCACTCAGGGCATTTACAGGAGGATTCTGAATAGTTATAATTGCCACTCTTCCCTCTACTTCAACTTTAATTACTTCACTCACTTCATACACCTTCTTCTTTAGATTGAGTATCCTTAAGCCACACTTACTTTTAGCTAATAAAAAGATAATAAGATTTTTTATATGTTAATCACCTAATGTATACGTATACATATTTAGGTTACGCTTTCAAAAACTAATATACTTTGAATCGCTTTGTATTGTCAACGTTTTCTGAATACTTATTTTTTGGAAATTTATTTGCTTGTATTGATAAAATCGAATATATATACTTTAAACGTGCGATAATACTAGATATAGAAAGATAAGTAGATTTTGGAGGTTGCTCAATTTGGTATCATCAAAAGACGTAGCAAAACAAGCGGGGGTTTCTCAAGCAACTGTTTCTCGTGTATTAAATTCGCCTGAACTAGTAAAAAAACACACTCTTGAAAAAGTAATAAAAGCAATTAATGATTTAAATTATATTCCAAATGCCAATGCCCGATCACTAGTTCAAAATAAAACTGGAACTATTGCTCTTTTATCAGGTCCGCTTCATAATCCATTTTTTGTAGATACAACTTCAGCAATTGTTAACTATGCAAGTGAAATGGACTACAGAATTCAGGTACAATTCGTAAATGACAAAAAATTAAGTGAAGCCTATACTACCGCATTCGAACAGAAAGTAGACGGTATTATTTTATCTTGTATTTTGAATGATGATCCGATTTTTGAAAAGCTAACTAGAATGGAAATTCCATTTATTACATATAACAGAAAACACCAAAATAATGAATACTTCGTTGAAATAGATAATTATGAAGCTGGTTACTTATCTGCTAAACATATGATTGAACAAGGTCATAAGCAAATCGCTTGGATCGGTGGTCCGTTAAACGTAAGTACATTCAACAATCGATTTCTTGGGTTTAAGCAAGCAATTCAAGATTTTCAAATTTACTTACCAGAAGAGTATAAAATTATCACGGATACAACAAAACAAAGTATTTCAGAGTCCTTTTACAAGCTTATGCATTTACAACAACGACCAACTGCCATTTGTGCGGGATCTGATTCATTTGCATTTAATCTAATTGACGATGCAGCTTCGAATAATTTATCAGTACCCGAAGATTTAAGTATCATTGGCATTGATAACGTGAATCTTAGCCAACACAGTATGATTAACTTAACTACTATCGGAAGCATTTCCGGAAAAAATTTAGGCCATCTTGCAATTGAAAAATTAATTGATATGATTAAAAACAAAAATAATAGTTGCGTAAAAATTACAGAACCTGTTAGACTATTCGATAGAAGTACAACTCGAAATCTTTAAACCCAAACTTTACACGGTTTGGGTTTATATTTCACAAGAAATGAATACGTATACATTTTTGATTAGTTATACTTTTTCAGTTTCCACTTAGCGATTTATCTAATATGGGTAAGTATAATTCGAAAGGATGATTCGATGAAAAAACAATATTACGTGAATGGTGAATGGAAATCTGCAAGTAAATATGCAGAGCTCCTTTCTCCTCATACAAAAGAGGTCATTGCACAAATTCCACAAGCATCTCATGAGGAAGTAGAAGCAGCAATAGATGCTGCGTACGAGGCTAGAAAACAGATGGCTGCACTAACTGCTTATGAGCGGGCTGCTATTTTAGAGCAGATTACACAGCTATTTATCGATAACCGTCAAAAGGCAGCTGAAATTATTTCTTTAGAGGCAGCAAAACCGATTAAATATGCGTTAGGTGAAATAGACCGAACGATTGAAACATATAAATTCGCGGCAGAAGAAGCGAAGCGTCTAACAGGTGAAATGATTCCAATGGATGCTGCAAAAAATGGAGCCAATCGTTTTGGATATACAATCGAGCAACCAATCGGCGTTATCGGAGCCATTACGCCGTTTAATTTCCCACAAAACTTAGTAGCGCATAAAGTGGGTCCTGCAATCGCTGCAGGTAACACAATTGTTTTAAAACCGGCATCACAGACTCCCCTTTCCGCACTATTTTTAGCAGAATTAATCGACCAAACTGCTTTGCCTAAAGGCGTATTCAATGTCGTTACTGGTAGCGGTAAAACAGTTGGAGATGCACTTGTTGAAAGTGATAAAGTGAAGATGATTACCTTTACTGGCAGTCTATCTGTCGGAAAAGGTATTCGGGATAAGGCTGGCTTGAAAAAAGTAGCATTAGAATTAGGCTCCAACGCTGGATTAATCATCGACAAAAACGTAGATCTTTCTCAAATTGTACCAAAATGTGTAATGGGTGCATTCTCCAACCAAGGACAGGTTTGTATTTCATTGCAACGCACTTATGTAATGGATGAAGTATATGATGAATTCCTTGAGCAGTTTTATACTTTAACCAAACAGCTCGTTATTGGTAGCCCAAATGATGAGGCTACAGATATTTCTGCAATGATAAATCCAGGTGAACAAGATCGTGCATTAAGTTGGGTTCAAGAAGCAGTAGAACAAGGTTCGGAAATTATTTCAGGTGGAACAATAAAAGATGGCGTCTTCCTACCTACCATTTTAACGAATGTATCGGCTACTTCTAAGGTATCTTGTCAGGAAGTTTTTGCACCTATAGTTGTAGTCAACCGCATCTCTTCGATTGAAGAAGGTATTGAAGCCATCAACAACTCCGATTTCGGTTTACAAGCAGGTATTTTCACAAATGATATACAAACTGCATTTAAAGCTTCGAAAGAATTAGAGGTTGGTGGGGTCATGATTAACGACATCCCTACCTATCGCATTGACCAAATGCCTTACGGTGGAGTAAAAGATAGCGGCACTGGAAAAGAAGGATTAAAATATGCGATTCAAGAAATGACAGAGACTAAGCTTGTCGTCTGGAACCAGCAATAATAAGGAGTGACATATATTGTCTGAAAAAATTACATTACCCCCAATTAGCTATACAGGTTGGGGTTCTCTTTCCCACTTATTAGAAGAAGTTGAACGCTTTAGCGCGAAGAAAATTCTAGTGATTACCGATCCATTTTTAGTGGATATAGGTATCACCAATAAGGTGGTCGATCCACTGGAAGAAGCAGGTTATGCAATCGATATTTATACGGATGTTGTTCCAGAACCACCTTTAGCAATCGGTGAAAAATTAGTAGCTTATACCCGTGAACATGCATTCGACTTAGTTATTGGTGTAGGCGGCGGTAGCGCACTAGACCTATCTAAACTTGCTGGAGTCATCGCTTCGCATGAAGGGAAAGTGGCAGATTATCTAAATTTAACCGGCACGAAGAAAGTAACGAAAAAGGGTATTCCCACCATTTTAATCCCGACAACCTCTGGAACTGGTTCGGAAGTGACAAATATCTCAGTACTTTCACTTGAAACTTCTAAAGATGTTATAACACATGATTATTTATTGGCAGACGTTGCAATCGTAGATCCTGCTTTAACCATTTCATTACCACCAAAAGTTACTGCTGCAACTGGAGTTGATGCTCTCACTCATGCGATAGAATCATATATTTCTAAAAATGCTAGCCCCATTTCCGATGCATTGGCGTTACAGGCAATTCGATTAATCAGTAATTCTATTCGGATAGCGGTTAGCAATGGAGAAGACAAACAGGCTCGTACAGATATGAGTTATGGTAGCTATTTAGCTGGTTTAGCATTCTTCAACGCAGGGGTTGCTGGAGTTCATGCATTAGCTTATCCAATTGGAGGTCAATTCCATATTGCTCATGGTGATTCTAATGCAGTATTACTTCCGTATGTAATGGGATATATCCGCCCAAGCTGTGAAAAACGAATGAAAGATATTTACGATGCGATGGGCTTTAGCTCTGCAAATCTTTCACAAAAAGAGGCATCATACAAATGTGTTGCTGAGCTGAAACGTTTGGTGGAAGACGTAAATATCCCTTCGACGTTGAAAGGATTCAACATAACGGAGGATGCGCTGGATAGCTTGACAACGGATGCTCTTGATCAGAAACGAATTCTCGCTCGTAGTCCGATGCCATTGTTAAAAGAAGATATCTATACTATCTATAAGGCTGCTTTTGATGGAGTTATTATAGAAAAGAATTAAAATAATCCCGAGGGCATCATATGCACTCGGGATTTTTTTGTTAACCCAAATCATCAGTTGTCTTAGTACTGGTATTTAACCGTAACGATTGCAGTTATAGTAATTTCCCCTTGCTCAATCGGTGTTCCGGCTTGTGAACTAGCCATCGAAAACTTTCTATAAAGTTCTGGTCCATTTTGTTGCTGCTCCTCCACGATGGAAATTGGTTGTGTATGTAGGGCGAGCTTCATCGTCTGGGCAATCGTTTGTGCTTTAGTTTGTGCATTTTGGAGAGCTTTCATTAGTGCCTGTTGATAAACAAGCTCTGGATTTTCTAACCCGAATTGAATAGAAGATACACCATTTGCCCCATTAGCCACCGCAGTATCAATCGCAATTCCAGCTTTTTCAACATCGGTTATTTTTAACTTAACGGCATTCGTCACCAAATATCCCCTAAATACCTGTTTTCCTTCTATATAATCATATTGAGGAAAGACATTATAAGCTGCTGTTTGAATATGTTCTCTTGGAATATTTAACGCCAACAGGGATTCAATAACACGGTTCATGGTTTCCGCATTTTCTGCTTGAGTTTGTTGTACATCTTTCCCTTCTGTACTTACTTCTACTTGAAGTTGAACATAGTTTGGCGAGACTTCGACTACCCCACTACCAGTTACGGTAATGACTCGAACCATAGGAATTGAAAGTGTTGGAATACCTGAATACAACATGGGACTACCACCTTTTTATATGTTTATTTTATCAACAATTTAATTCATCACAAATATCAATAATGTTCATAAACTAAGGCATAGTGAACTTCCGTGTAAAGGAGTATGAAGTAGTGAAAGAATCGAAGGTCCATTTAGTTTCTGCTGCCTTGGCGAAGAATTACAACAAAAATCATTTCCATTCCAATTACTTTCTAGAATTTTTAGAAGAACAAAAATCCGTAAATCACCGTATAATGAACACCGTTTCTCAACTGGACCAATCTTGTAAAACCATTTTAAGTGATTTACGTAACCAAAACCAAGAACTGAACAAATTAAACAATAATCATAAATACGATTATGTAAATTTAAAAAAGATATTGTTCAATCTTGCACAGACTACGAGAGGCTACGGGTCTCATTTACTAAAACAAGAAAATACACTCCAAGTTATCAACGAACAACTTGATCATCAATCAAAATTTAATGCAGTAGCTAGTAAACGAGCTGCCGATCACGATAAAGTACTAAACCATTTACAAGGAAGTTTAAATAGACAAAGGAATTTTCTTAATAACTTTGCCATCAATCAAAACAGTTCTTTTGAAAACATTAAACACCAACTCGATTCCCAAGAAGAAGTAAATGGACAGCTGCAAAATCGATTAGACATACAAAAGGACTGTATACAAAATGTGTTGGAAGAACAAAAGCGTATTTTTACTATAGTATCGGACTATTCTGAAGAAAAGAACCACTTCCATAAAAAATCGAGCGAGAAATCACAGCTAGCCGAGGAAATGGACGAATTAATATTAGAGGAAATCCAACTTCAAATAATTCAACAGGATGATATATACAATTACTTACAGGATACTTTAAATAGACAACAAGGATTTCTCCTTCAGCTCTCCGATAATCAAAATCGGCAACTTGAAAAAATAACAAAGAATTTAGAGAGTCACCATGCATTGAATAAAAAATCCATAGATAAACAAGACTCATTAATTCAATTAAATGAGCAAATGCTAGACAATATAAATAAACAATATGACCAACACAAAGAATCTTTAAAGGAAGTCAAAGAATTAATAGAAAAGACTTTATATCTAAAGGGAAATATAGGACTATAAGTGGATTACCAGTCGTTATACTAGACTTTCCGCCTAGAAAAGTCAGCTAAAAACGCCTTGTCCTTTAATAACAAAATGTATATTTGCCATTGATTTCACTCCGAGCGGACGCGTTCCGAGGGCACGGCTTCAGCCGCTTCCCTCGCTTAAGCTCAGTCCAGGGTCTTCAGCTCGCGCTATTCCCTCTGGAGTCGCCGCTCTGCGCTCCAATCAATTAGATCCACTTTATATAATTGGATAATTGGATAATTGAATATAAACACATAGAAGTCTACCTGTTCTATCTAAAATAAGTAAAGATGAAAGGGGCGCTTATCTAAGAAAATCCACTTTCTTCTTTCCCAATAGAATAGTATCCCTAACTAAGTGGACGGATTTATCCCTACATTAACTTGGACTACTTTTATCATCTAAGCGAGAGTCTATGCATTATCTTAAAGTTGAGTACTACTCACTTAATTGATTGTAGTGAAATGTGGCGACTCCAGCGGGATAAGCGAGAAAGTCGAGACCCCACAGGGAAGACATTACCCAAACTTTGTTTGGATAATGTCTTTGCGACGAGTAACCGCAGGAGCATATGTTTCCGTAGCGCCTGACTGAGGATGCTCGGCCTTGCCCGCGGAGGCCAACAGGATGTTGGTCACAAAGGCGTTGAGGCCCACAGGAGGTGGGTTATGCAATCTTTGCCGCAGGACGCGGCGAACTTAGATTACCCTCCTTTTAGGACGTGGCGCTCTTAGCCTTTGTTCTCCACATGCATGCACTGACCCCCATTTTCTAGACACATGAATGGGGTGTTATAAAATGAGAAAACAATTTAGCGCGGAAGAAAAGTATCAAGCCGTTCTACTCTATTTATCGGGTCGCTATTCTTATCGAGAAGTTGCCGCTCAAACGAATGTAGA
>NZ_JAIZDB010000011.1 GCF_029533155.1 Psychrobacillus antarcticus
AAGATAAGCAAGTTTAACTTCTTCACTATTTTGCAGTTCTTGCGCTGATCCAGAAAGTACAACTCTTCCTGTTTCAATTACATATCCTCTATTAGCTATAGACAAGGCCATATTAGCATTTTGTTCAACTAATAAAACCGTAGTCCCCTCTTGATTTATATCTTTAATTACTTGAAATATGGTTTTAACCATTAATGGTGCAAGTCCCATAGATGGCTCATCTAATAAGACAAGTTTTGGTTTTGCCATAATCGCTCTTCCCATTGCTAGCATCTGTTGCTCTCCACCTGAAAGAGTTCCAGAATGCTGTTTTTTACGCTCTAAAAGTCTCGGGAATATTTCGTACACTTTTTGCATGTCTTGATGAATTCCTTGTTTATCTTTTCGAAGAAATGCGCCTAGCTCTAAATTTTCTTCTACCGTTAAATTTGCAAAAACACGTCTTCCCTCTGGCACATGGGAAATCCCTGCCTTTACTATGGATTGTGCTTGCTTGCCGGAAATAGATTTGTCCAGAAATTCTATCTTACCTTTTTTCGGTTTTAACAAGCCAGATAGGGTTTTTAACAATGTACTTTTCCCAGCTCCATTAGCACCAATTAACGACACAATTTCTCCTTGGTTAACAGTAATAGAAACATCACGCAGTGCCTGAATATTGCCGTAAAATACATCTATATTTTCAATTTTAAGCATTGTCATCGTGAACTTCCTCCCCTAAATAAGCCTCAATTACCTTAGGATGGTTTCGGATCTCTTCTGGTGATCCTTCCGCAAGAAGTTGACCATGATCGAGTACATATATTCTTTCACAAACGCCCATTACTAAATTCATATCATGCTCGATTAACAAAATTGTTAAATCGAACTTTTCACGAACAAATCCAATCAAGTTCATTAAATCATGTGTTTCCTGTGGATTCATACCTGCTGCAGGCTCATCTAGTAAAAGTAATTGTGGTCCTGCGGCAAGTGCTCTAGCAATTTCTAATCGCCTTTGTTGACCATAAGGTAGATTTTTTGCTAGTTCGTCCTTATACTTCTCCAACTTGAAGATTTCAAGAAATTCTAATGATTTTTCTTCCATTTCTTTCTCACCTTTATAATGGGAAGGTAAACGGAGTATAGAACTTAACATGGTATGTGTCGCAAGTGAATGATAAGCTACTTTCACATTGTCTAAAACGGATAATTCATTGAACAGACGAATGTTTTGGAATGTACGGCTAATTCCTTTTCTCGTTACTTTAAAAGGAGCTAACCCATTAATACGCTCTCCATTAAACAAAATATCTCCTTCAGTCGGTACATACACACCAGTTAGTAAATTAAAGCTCGTCGTTTTACCAGCTCCATTTGGTCCAATCAACCCAACAAGTTCCCCTTGATTTAGCTTAAGGTTTAAGTTTTGAACTGCTTTAAGCCCACCAAATTGAATGCCCGCATTTTTTACTTCTAATATTGTTTTACTTTCCATGCTGACCGCCTCCTTTTGGCGTTCTCCAAAGCTTGAAGTAATCCGTAATTTCCATCGTACCCATCAATCCTTTTGGACGATACAGCATAACTAAGATTAACACAAGACTATAAATAATCATTCGTGTTTCCGGATATCCTTGTAAATAAGTGGAAACCACTGTCAATAAAATAGCTGAAAGTACAGCACCCGAAAGACTACCTAATCCACCTAGAACAACAAATATTAATATATCAAATGATTTTAAAAATCCGAATTGACCAGGTTGAATGATATAAAAGTTATGAGAATATAAAGCTCCTGCTACCCCAGCAAAAAAAGAACCAATGGCAAATGCTGCTACTTTATAATAAGTAGTATTGATTCCCATCGCATCTGATGCAATTTCATTTTCTCTCACAGAGATTGCAGCTATTCCATGTCTTGAATTAGTAAAGTTCACTATTACTATGATAGTAATGACAAGGCAAACAAATGCATAAGTCCAAGTCGTTAAATGAGAGACTTGCATCCCTGCAGCCCCACCAACATAGTCAATATTCAAGAATACAATACGAATAATTTCCGCAAAACCAAGCGTTGCAATTGCCAAGTAATCTCCTTTTAATCTTAAACTTGGAATTCCGACAATTAGTCCCGCTAAAGCAGCTACAAATCCCCCAACAATAATTGCAAGGAAAAAAGGAAGATCCAATTTCATTGTCACGATTGCTGAAACATATGCTCCTACCGCCAGGAAACCAGCATGACCAATAGAAAACTGTCCTGTAATACCAATTACTAGATGTAGGCTGACCGCTAAAATTATGTTGATGGCTACAAAAATAAGTGTATTAGAATAAAACTGATTCATTGAACCATTTGCTATTAAAACCTGAACCACTGTGTAAACTAATACTGCCGCTATAATAAATAGCCAAAACTGTTTTGACTTTTTCATAATTATGTATCACCTACACTTTCTCTCGTGTATTTTTTCCAAAGATTCCAGATGGTCTAAAGATTAGAATTAATATTAAAATGACGAATGCTGCAGCATCTCTCCATAAAGAGAATCCTAAAGCACTAACGACCGTTTCAACAACTCCAAGTACCAACCCACCAACCATTGCTCCGGGAATTATGCCAATTCCACCAAGAACCGCTGCAACGAACGCTTTCACACCGGGAATCACACCCATAAGCGGATCAATCTTTGTATAATATACTCCGAAAATAACTCCAGCTGCTCCAGCTAGTGCTGAACCAATTGCGAAAGTTGCAGATATTGTATTATCAACGTTTATACCCATTAATTTAGCAGCTTCTGTGTCATGTGAAACCGCTCTCATTGCTTTTCCTGTTTTTGTTTTATGAACAATGAATTGAAGTAAAATCATTAGAACTACTGAAACAGATAGTATAAGAATAGATTGTATACTAATTTGTGCACCTAAAAATGCAAATGAACGATTGGAAAACACATCTGGATATGCTTCTGGTTGAGCCCCTCTAATATAAATTACTCCATATTCAATTAATAAAGATACTCCGATTGCAGTAATAAGTGCAGCTATTCTTGTTGCATTACGTAATCGTTTATAGGCAATACGTTCGATAATTACGCCAAATAATGCACAAGCTGCCATTGAAATGATTAATGCAGGGAAAAACCCTAATCCAAAAACGGTGATCGAGTAAAATCCGATAAATGAACCAACCATGAACACATCCCCATGTGCAAAGTTGATCAGCTTAATAATTCCATAAACCATCGTGTAACCGAGGGCAATTAGTGCATAAATACTCCCGAGTGAAATGCCGTTTATCAATTGTTGTATCCATTCCATCAATTTTCACTCCTATAACTTAAGATTTCAACTAAATTAGAAATAGAAAAGGAGGGATATCAATCCCCCCTAAAACCTACAAATCTTAAGGATTAACTTTTGCTTTAAATTGTTGACTTCCATCTACGAATTCAATAATTATAGCTGATTTAATCGGATGATGATTTTCATCAACTGAGTATAAACCTGTTACAAGTTCTAGTTGATCAGTAGCTTCAAGCGCTTCTTTAATTTTTGTGCCGTCGGTAGAATCTGCCCGTTCAATAGCATCTTTTAATAAATAAACCGTATCATATCCAAGTGCATTGAATGAGTTTGGTACTTTACCATATTTCTTTTCGAAGTTATCAGAAAACTCTTTCGCTTTACCGTCTGGATCTTCAGAAGAATAAGCAGTAATAATGAATGTATTATTTAAAGCATCTGCTCCAGCTAAGTCAACAAGTGTTGGAGAATCCCAACCATCTGCACCCATTAACGGAACAGTGATTCCTAATTCACGAGCTTGCTTTACGATTAATCCTACTTCTTCATAATATCCAGGGATAAAGACAAATTCTGGATTAGCCGATTTAATACGAGTAAGATTTGAACGGAAATCAGTATCTTTTGCAACATAAGATTCTTCAGCTACAATTTTACCACCTGCCGCTTCAAAATCTTTAATAAATGCAGCTGCTAGGCCTTTTGCGTAATCACTTGCATTGTCCGCGTATACTGCTGCTGTTTTTACTTTTAACTCATTGGCAGCAAAGTTAGCAGCTACCGTTCCTTGGAATGGATCGATAAACGCTGTACGGAATGTAAATGGATTTACTTTTCCATCTTCCCCAACAGTTACAGTTGTACTTGTTCCTGAAGGCGAGATCATAGGTGTTTTAGTATCCGTTGCTATTTGAACTTGAGCAACTGAGTTACCGCTTGTTGCAGCTCCAATGATAGCTACTACTTTATCTTGACTTGTTAGTTTAATAGCAGCATTAGTAGCCTCGGCTGCATCCGATTTATTGTCTACTTTGATAAGTTCGATTTGTTTTCCATTAATACCACCAGCGGCGTTAATTTCTTCAATAGCTAGATCAATAGCGTCAGCTTCTGATGTACCATAAGAAGCTACTCCTCCTGAAAGCTCAAGATTGGCACCAATTTTAATAGTGTCTCCACCTTTGCTTTCTGTGCTAGTTCCTTCTTCTCCATCACTCCCGCAACCAGCAAGAATCCCGATCAATAATGAAATTGAAAGGAAAAGTGAAGCAAATTTCGATTTTTTCATAAAAATACCCCCTATTTTTGTTTGATAATTCAGAATTTATAAGTTATACTAATTGCTTTCTTTCTTTAGCAAGTACAAACTCAAAAACTATCATTTTGTAAGAACAACCCTATTGTAAAACAAACTTTAAATTCAGTCTATACTAATTTTTCTCTATAATTTGAAAATTTACAGTGTTTATTCTAAATGGTAACTACATCCAGTCTTTAAGTCCTTATAGAATAAGGTTTTATAGGTCAATTTACTTGCCAGAAATTTCTTGAATTTAAAAAATAAAATTTTTAGATAAAAGTTTTTATGCAATATATAATATTATTTTCACTAATATTTCATACATATTATAGAAATAATTGAAAAATTTATATGTTTTTACTTTTCAATTATTATTCTATATACTATTGATAGTTCGAAATCCGTTATATTAAGGAGAGATAAAATGGTAAACCACATGCCAAGACGAGAAGAAGTAAAGCTGGAGGAAACATGGAATTTACATGATTTATTTAAGACTGAAAAAGATTTTGAAGTTTCGTTAAAAGCAATCGAAAACGGTGCATTGGAATTTAGTAATCGTTTCCATGGTAATATCCTAACTGCTACTGATGTAGTTGCAGCTTTGATAGAATATACGAAACTATACGAAGAAATAGTACCAGCAGGAACATTTGCTAGCCTTTCCTTAAGTACAGATCAAACAAATACGGACGGTCAAATGAGAGCAAGTAAATTTGGTTCACTTTCTGCAAAGGTAAGCAGTCAATTATCTTTCTTAAACAGTGAACTTGTGGAGCTTCCTGATGATGTAATTGAAGAAGCTATCTCAAAATCTCCATCCCATCAACTTTACTTAGAAAAGTTACTTAAAAAGAAAAAATATCAGCTCCATCCAGAAGTAGAAAAAACACTCGCTGCCTACTCCGCTTCTTTTGGAGCACCTTACAAATTATATGATACAACTAAGATGCTTGATATTTCGTTTGATAATTTTGAGGTGAACGGTCAAGAGTATCCTCTAAGCTATGTTTCATTTGAGAATGATTGGGAAGCAGAATCTGACACAGAAATAAGAAGAGCTGCATTCGAAGCATTCTCTAAAAAATTAAAAGAATATCAGCACACGACAGCTAAAACGTACGATATGCATTTACAAATGGAAAAAACAACTTCCGATATACGAGGCTATGACTCTATATTTGATTACTTACTGTTTAACCAGGACGTGGATCGTTCCTTATATAATAGGCAAATAGATTTAATCACAAAGGAACTTGCACCTCATATGCGCAAGTATGCAAAATTACTTCAAAAGGAACATGGGTTGGACAAAATGACATTCGCGGATTTAAAGATTTCATTAGACCCTACCTACGAACCAACAATATCTATAGAAGAATCGAAAAAGTATATTGATGATGCCCTTTCAGTAATGGGTGAAGAATATATCGAAATGGTCAACCGTGCATATGAAGAACGTTGGATAGATTTCCCACAAAACGTTGGAAAATCAACAGGTGCTTTCTGCTCTAGTCCTTACGGAAGTCACCCGTACATTCTAATTTCATGGTCTAGCCGGATGAATGAAGTCTTTGTGCTTGCACATGAATTAGGTCATGCAGGTCATTTCTATTATGCCAACAAAGAGCAGAATATCTTTAATGCCCGCCCTTCTCTATATTTCATCGAAGCTCCATCTACAATGAATGAAATGCTAGTAGCCAATCATTTACTGAAAAATTCGGATGACCCTAAATTTAAACGCTGGGTCATTTCTTCTATTGTAGCCCGTACGTATTATCATAACTTTGTCACTCACCTATTAGAGGCTGCCTATCAACGTAAAGTTTATGACCGAATTGATCAGGGTTTAAATGTGAATGCACAAATCCTAAACGAATATAAACGAAGTGTACTAGAAGAATTCTGGGGTGATTCGGTAGAAATTACAGAGGGTGCAGAACTTACTTGGATGCGCCAACCGCATTATTATTTGGGACTGTATCCATACACATATAGCGCAGGGTTAACAATATCCACTCAAGTTTCTAAGCAAATATTGGAAGAAGGTCAACCCGCTGTAGACGAATGGACGAAAGTATTGAAAGCTGGGGGTACTAAATCTCCTGTAGAGCTAGCACAAATGGCTGGTGTAGATATCACGACGGATAAGCCGTTAAAGGATACGATTGCATATATAGGTTCATTGATTGATGAGTTAGAATCGTTAACAGAGGAAATAAATCAAAAGGATTAAATTACCTAGATATGTGAGTTCAAGGTACAATTTTATACTTTATTCCATATAAGAAAAACCGGGCAGAAAAACGCCCGGTCTTCTAAAAAGAATAATGTAGATATGAAATTGATTTCCGCTCCGAGCGGACGCGTTCCGTGGGCACGGCTTCAGCCGCTTCCCTCGCTTACGCTCAGTCCAGGGTCTTCAGCTCGCGCTGTTCCCACTGGAGTCGCCGCTCTGCGCTCCAATCAATTAAATCCACTTTATATAAGCGGATAATTGGCTATAAAACCACTTAAATATACAATATAGATGTTTCATCTTAAAATATGTAAGGCTGAAAGAGACTCATATCAAAGAAAATCCACTTTCTACATTCTACGTTATAGCATAATATCTCTAATTCATCAGACTGTTTTATCCCTATATTAACTTTTATTTCTATTATCGTCTGAGCGAGAGGCTATGCTAAATCTTTAAGTACAGTACTACTCACTTAATTGATTGAAGTGAAGGGTGGCGACTTCTGCGGGATGAGTGAGACAGATGAGATATCACAGCGACGCGCTAGCGACGGTGATAGCTCATCGCTCACCCCGCGAAACGCGTCCACCTGAAACGCAAATCAGTAGTATCATTCAAGCATTAAAAGTCCTGTAAAAACAAAGTTCATGCTGTATTTTTATATACTTTCTTATCTTTTAAGAAAAACCGGACAAAAAACGCCCGGTACTTTAGGATCTAAACCTGTTTCTACTGATTTCGAAGGGCTTTGGACAGACTTATTGATATATAATTACCGTTTGATTTTTTAAAGATGCTGGTCGTGACTGAAGTCACGACCAGCATCTTTTTTTCTCGGTAATCTTATGGCTATTAACTGTCCGTCGCCCTTCTACAACTTTTAGAAACGGGTCAGTTCATTTTTTGGGTAACAAGAGAAAAGATACTATCCTAATAATGGAGGAGAGAGGATGACAGTCTAAGTACGCGACATCTTGGTGCTCCTGCGCAAAGCTCGTCGCAAAATAAAAAAACATTTCGCAACGACTGCCTGACCCGCATCGTGCGAGCCTGAAGATGCAATTTCGTTCGCTATTTCGCTTCTTTATTTGGTAGACACTTACTATTTTTCCTTATTTCCACTAGTAAAAAAGGAAATCTACTATCTTCATCCTTCCTTATACAATTTCATTCCTACATTCAACAGACGGTTTTATCCCCACATTAACTCCTACTACTCTTCTTATATAAGCGAGAGTCTATGCAATATCTCCTAGATGAGGACTACTCATTTAATTGATTGGAGTGAAAGTGGCGACTCCTGTGGGAACAGCAAATGTTTTCTGCACCGATAGCGAAGCGACAGGTGCACGAGCTGAAAGTCCCGCAGGAAAGACGTTGGTCAAACTTTATTTGACCAACGTCTTTGCGACGAGTAACCGCAGGAGCATATGTTTTCGTAGTGACAAGGAAATTGAAGCCGTGCCCACGAAAAGCGTCCACTGAAACGCAAATCAGTAGTATTAATCATTCTTAAAAGCCCTGTAAAACTGGTGTTCATGCTGTATTTTTATATACTTTCTTATCTATTAAAAAGCACTTGCTTCCGCAAGTGCTTTTTGCTGTTTATTTTACTTCCAACGATTTTTTAGATATATCTACTCTTTTTACGAATAGTGATAAGACTAAGGCTACAACTGTTACAAGCGTAGCGATGAAGAAAGTGAAATTAATCCCTTCTAACATAGCTTGACTACTAAGTTGCATTTTAAACTGCTTTAACGCATCTGTAGCAGTTGGCACATTTCCTGCTTTCGCTGCTTCTGCAAATAAACTAGCTCCTTTTGATTCCATTCTTGCATTCATTATTGTGATGAATATTGCAGAACCTATTGCCCCTGAAACTTGCTGCAAAGTGTTATTGACTGCAGTTCCATGAGGATTCATCTTCATCGGCAATTGATTTAGACCATTTGTCATGATAGGCATCATTACCATGGACATTCCTAACATACGGATTGTATAAACAATCATGATGTAATAATAATCTGAATCTATCGCTAAATTACTCATCATATATGTCGCAATCGTAGTAATTATTAAACCGATAGCCGCTAACGAGCGAGCACCATATTTATCAAACAACTTCCCTGTTACTGGTGACATTAACCCCATTGCTAAAGCTCCGGGTAGCATTAACAAACCAGAATCTAGAGGTGAAATACCTCGAATAGTTTGCACATATAATGGTGTTAAAATCATACCCGAGAACATTGCTGCAGAAACTACTACTGAAATAATAGAAGATAACGCAAACATAGGATATTTATAAATACGTAAATCTAACAATGGTTCGTCTAGTTTTAATTGTCTAATAACAAAAGTAACAAGTGCAATTACTCCGATTGCGATTGTACTATATACAATCGGTGCATCCCACCCTTTGTCTCCTGCAGAACTGAATCCATATAATAGACCGCCAAAACCGATAGAAGATAAACCTAGTGAAAAAATATCTAGTTTCATATCCTTGTTCGGGGTAATATTTTTCAGCTTGAAAATGGAAAATATTAATACGATTAAAGCCAATGGTAAGATAAACTCGAATAATACTCTCCAAGTATAATGTTCAATGATAAAGCCTGATAATGTTGGTCCAATTGCTGGAGCCATAATCATTACTAGACCAAATAATCCCATCGCTGTTCCTCTTCGTTCAATAGGGAATGCAGTCAACATAACATTCATAAGTAACGGCATCATTACAGCCGAACCTGCAGCCTGAATCATACGAGCTAAAATAAGTACCCAAAACTCTGGTGCTATAGCTGCTAAAAATGTACCCAATGAGAATAAGGTCATTGCAGTAATAAATAATTTTCTATTGGAGAACTTTGTTACAAAATATGCACTAGCTGGTATTAAAATACCGTTTATCAGCATATATCCAGTTGTCAGCCATTGAACAACAGAAGCTTTGACATCAAATTCAATCATAATTGTAGGTAAAGCTACGTTTAATAAGGTATTATTTAAAAAAGCTATGAATGCTCCTACAAATAGGATTGCAATCATCGCATAAGGTGGTTTTTGTTGCGTTTCGTTCATTCTTCATTTTCCTCCTAATATTTTGGGATATAATTGCACGAGTTGTACACTACTTGAAACATTTTATACTCTCAGTCCAAAAAATGCAACCATATAAAACGATTTGAATTAAATTTTATTGATTTAACTACTATTAATTTGTATTATTATATTTAGACTCATAGTATAAAGTGAAACTTCAAACAATGGGAGGCTCCCTCCCAATGAATGTTAGTTGAACCAATCGGACCTTTCCGGACAGATTATCTTTCTCTTATCATGAGTTTCCTTTGAAAACTTGAAGTGAAGATATTACTGCCCGTTCAGGCGGGATAAAGGTGTGTAAAAATGAAAAATAGAAAGCATCAAGTATTATTGTCTGCACAAAAATTATTTATCGAGAAAGGTTTTGCGGCTACTTCAGTTCTAGATATTATAAACGAAAGTAAAATATCGAAAGGTACTTTTTATAATTATTTTTCATCAAAGAATGAGTGTATAATTTCAATTATAGATAGTGCTCAGGAAGAAACTACGCTTAAACGTAGAGAATTATTAATCCATCAGGATGTATCAAATAAAGACATATTGATACAACAATTAATTGTCCGTATGGACGTACACAAAGAAAGAAACTTAGTCCCTATTTTTCTCGTAATTTTCCATTCTCAAGATTCGGAGCTTAGGGAAATTATTAAAGCAAATCACTATACAGAAGTAAAATGGTTAGCGAAGCGTATTGTAGATGTTTATGGAGAAAAATCACGGAAATTTTCAGTAGATAGTGCTATCCTAGTATTAGGAATGATTCAACAAATGCAACACCCTTGGACTATTAAATCAAAAGAGGTTTCTTCCAAAGAACTAGTCAATTATGTAGTGAACCGATTAGATTCATTAATACCAGCTTTAGTAAAATCCGATGAAGTTATTATAGATAATTTTGTTTTTAATCATTTCTTTGATGAAGTCAGAATTACAAAAGAACATGTTATTCAACTAATTCAAACATTTAAAGACATAAATATTAAAGAACTGAAAGTACAAGAAGTTGAATTGATAAACTTTATCATTGAGGAACTTAAAAGTAGTCAACCTAGAAAATTTCTTTTGGAAATAGTAGTGAATAGTTTCTCCCATACTATGAAAAATACTGCTCAATCTTTAGAAATAAAAGAAATAGCATCGAATATATGGCAGGTAATTGACTCTCTTAAATGAGGAGGTTTGAAATGAAAAACAGAGTCATTGAACAGTATGAAGCAGATGAAAACATGATGATTCAAATCTTTACGCAGTGGTGTGCTAACCATGATATAGACCCTATAGTACTTTATACGAAGGCTTATCCTAATCAAGCTCCCAACGAGGTATTAAACGATTTAGAGGAAACTACAGAAAAGAACGCAACAGATGTAGATACCCAAACAGTTCTTTATGTACTCCAGTTATTCGGAAATGATGATTTAGCTTATGAAGTATCTGAAGCTGCAAATACGTTTAATAAGTAATATATAAACTCCGTAAATCAGCATACAAAGAGCCGTACCCAAAAAATTATTTGGGTACAGCTCTTTTTTATTCCTCTGGCATATGTTTTAAGGATTTTTCCAACAAAACTTGTTGGCAGTTTATCTTAGGCTCTACTGATTCCTTATAATGATATTTTCCATTTTCATCCTGTACTCTTGCTTTAGCTGTGTCTTGCAATTCCAAATCGAGAATCTCCAACACTCTTTTTTTAATAGGTGGCGATAAAACTGGAAATAGTATTTCTACACGTTTCACCATATTTCTAGTCATCATATCTGCAGAAGAAAGATACAATCTAGAACCTCCATTGCGGTGGAACCAATAAATTCTAGAATGCTCCAAAAATCTTCCAACAATGCTCGTCACAGTTATATTTTCACTCACTCCAGGAATTTGAGGGACTAAACAACAGATTCCTCTTACGATTAGCTCCACTTTTACCCCAGCATATGAAGCTTCATACAGCTTTAATATCAAATCCTTATCTGTTAAAGAATTCATCTTTAATCGAATCCATCCATTCCCGAATGCCTGATGGTACTCAATTTCTTCATCTATTAAACTAACAAATTTATCTCGAATATCATATGGCGAAACGACTAACTTATCGTAATTTGGTTTATCTGTATACCCACTTAGAAAGTTAAAAAACTGAGTTGCGTCGGATCCAATTTTTTTATTTGCTGTTATGATTCCCATATCTGTATAAGTTCTTGCTGTTTGGTCGTTATAGTTCCCGGTTCCCAAGTGAACATATTGCTCAATTTTGTTGTTCCGTCTACGAATTACTAAAGTTATTTTGGAATGCGTTTTTAAATTATGCATTCCATATATGACCAGACAGCCTGCCTTTTCTAACTCTTTAGCCCACTGCACATTATTTTCTTCATCAAAACGAGCTTTTAATTCGACTAAAACTGTCACTTGTTTTCCATTTTCGGCTGCACGCTTTAACGCAAGAATTACAGGAGAATTACCACTAACTCGGTACAATGTTTGCTTAATAGCTAAAACGGAAGGTTCGTCTGCAGCTGTTTCGATAAAGTCTATGATTGCCTGAAAAGATTCATAGGGATGATGAAAGAATAGATCCTGTTTCTGCACTTTATCAAATATATCCTCATCACTTGCTATATCTAATGGTGGCTGAGGAATGAAAGGTTCATAGAAAAGGTTCATATATTTCCCCTCAAAGGTTTTAATAAAGGAAAATAAAAACGTCGTATCTAATGGTCCATTTACTTTATAGACGTCCTCTAACGCGATTTCTAACTCATCTAGTAAATAATTTAATATCTTCGGCTTAATTTCACTGATCTTTACTTCTAATCTACTTACTGCTCCCCATTTACGCTTTTTTAACTCTTTTTCAATTTCAATTAGTAAATCTCGTGCACCCTCTTCATGAATAGTTAAATCTGCGTTGCGAGTAATTCGGAAAGGATTGGCATGCTTCACATGATAACCATGAAACATCTTGGAAATATGTTCAATTATGACATCCTCTAGAAGCACAGCGACAAACGATCCATCCTCCGTAGAAACTTGGATAAATCGTTTTAATACGGAGGGAACCTGTACAATAGCAATTTTGTTTTGTTCTACTAGGTCATCTTGATGATCTTCAATCATCACTAAAATATTCATTGTCTTACTTAATAATATTGGAAATGGACGATATGCATCCACAGCTATTGGTGTTAACACTGGAAATATTTCTTCCTCAAACAGCTTTTGCATTTCCTTCTTTTGAGCACCTGATAAATCTGAGTACTTAACTAAAGAAATACCTTGCATAGGGAGTTTTTTTTCAATGAGCTCTTTATAAATATTCATTTGCCTACTTACTAATTCCTTTGTAATAGACGCAATTCTATTTAACTGTTCTTTTGGCGTAAGGCCAGCTTTGTTTTCTGGTTTATTAAAACCTGCTCTCACCTGATCTTGTAATCCAGCTACACGCACCATAAAAAACTCATCTAAATTGGAACTAAAAATAGCTAAAAATTTTAACCGTTCCAACAGAGGATTCGTTTCATCTTCCGCTTCTTCCAACACTCGCTCATTAAAAGCAAGCCAGCTTATTTCCCTGTTATTATAATAAGCATAGTCATTAAAAGGATGTTTTTCTACCATACTGTCAATCATCGCTCAGTTCCTCCATGTCTACAAACTTCAACTTCACTTCTATATGAACTATTTTCTCTAAATGCTTTTTCAATTTTTCCGCTTGGTTTTTCTCTAATAAATAATTTCCAACTACTAAAAATGTAAAATCAATTTTATTTTCAGATTTTTGGATGGACACATTTTTTATATGAGATCTCCCTAGTATATCTATCCCTTTTGTAAAACGGATCAAGGCTCCAATGTCTCGAAGCTGCTTATTTTCCTCATTACTAATAATATGCTGATACGGTCCTATATATTGTTTAAACATATCCTTATTTTTATAGGATGCAAGTAAGGCAATCTTCAAACGATCTCTATTAGAAATACCATCAATTGTTAAATTAGTTATAAGATGAAAAGTGAGTTGGCTGTAAGCGTCCACATCGATTTCTTTACCAACATGAGATAGTTGGAAAGCATATCGAAGTATGTTAATGTCTTGGAGCGGAGTAATATAACCCCACTGTGTAAACGTAAGATATATAGAAGAGAATATTTCATACAAATGGAGAGACTTCTCTTCATCTACATGAAATTTCCCTAACAAATGTCGCATAGCATTTGATGTCACTTCATTTACATTGAAATCTATTGGAGTTTCCTCTATTAGCTGAGCTAAAATAACTCCTTCCCTCAACCCTTTTTTACTATATATAAATATCGTACCTTGTACCTCGTCCATAAATACTCGGAAGGTTTCTAA
Organism: Psychrobacillus antarcticus; assembly: GCF_029533155.1. Taxonomy (GTDB): domain Bacteria; phylum Bacillota; class Bacilli; order Bacillales_A; family Planococcaceae; genus Psychrobacillus; species Psychrobacillus antarcticus. The sequence goes on from NZ_JAIZDB010000011.1 coordinate 14,311, forward strand.
TGCGGGAACGATAATATCCGCTCGATCACTGGAAAGGCCATCTATTTTCTTTAAACCTTCTAAGGAGGTTTGGGAGAATTCATCGCTAAGCTCTTGTAAATCAGATGCACTTAACTCATACTGATGTATTCCATACAGAGGATAATTTTTACGTTGCTGATCAACTTGTGCTAAATTACGAGCACTGCCCCCAATTGCTACTACCGGTACTTGTAAATTATGTAACCATTCAAGTGATTGAAATTGCCCTTTTACATATGCGATAAGGTTTTCTTTTTCCTCTGTTGTGATTAGGCTATTCGTTATAAATTTCTTTTTTAGAGAAACTGCCCCAAATGGAAAACTATGCCAGTACTTTATTTTTTTATTCTCAAAATAAGTGATTTCCGTACTTCCACCACCCATATCTATCGTTACTGCAGTTGGTAGATTAGTGGAATGTATGACTGCTAAATAACCATAATTTGCTTCCTGTTCTGCAGATATAATGGTAATACTAATCCCCGTTTGTTTTTCAGCCTCTATTATTATTGTTTCACGATTATTCGCATGTCTTATTGCAGCTGTAGCAGCCGCAAACACATCTGTAACAGTTATATCGTTTAAAATCTTTTTAAATTTCAATAATGACTCTATTAATATGCGTATACCTTCTTTAGTTAAGTCTCCATTTACATCAATATGCATACTTAATCGTGCTACCGTTTTAATATTATAATGCTCTATTAAACCCTCTTCTTTACTATAACTAAAAACCACTAGACGAATGGAGTTGGATCCTATGTCTATGATTGCTTTTTGCTTGTTATTAGTTTCCATGCATTTTACTCCTCAATATATAGTTTATTCCTTAAATCTCCCTTGAAATGTTAAAAGTATGTAAATTTTAAAAACGAATGTTAAAAACATTAATATACCATTGTAAAATTTAAGTTATTTTTCTGAATTATTATACTACGTCTGATTTATTTAATGTACAATAATGAATAATATGGTTGGAAGGATGGATATCTTGAAAAAATTCACAAAAGAAGAGAATAGCTGGTCTCTTTATGATTGGGGCTCTTCCGCTTATTCAATCATCATTACTACCGCAGTTTTCCCTATTTTTTACAAAGAATCTGCAACAGCTGCTGGAGTAGATGCAGCAGATTCCACTGCTTATCTCGGTTATACGATTGCCATTTTCACTTTTATACTTGCCTTGTTAGGCCCTGTTTTAGGAACAATTGCGGATTATCGTGGAATGAAAAAGAAATTTTTTACTTTTTTCTTTGTATTAGGCGTTACATTTACAGCAATGCTAGCGTTCGTTCCTTTTGATAATTGGATTTTATTACTAATTTTTTATACACTTGCTGCACTCGGTGCAACTGGAGCAAACGTTTTCTACGACGGCTTTATTGTCGACGTAACAACCAATGAACGTATGCACAAAGTATCTGCACGTGGATATAGTCTTGGCTATATAGGATCTACTATTCCATTTTTACTAAGCATCGTCATTATTTTACTAGCCATACAAGAAATCATTCCAATTTCAACAAATAATGCAAGCCGAATTGCGTTTGTGATCACAGCAATCTGGTGGGTAATCTTTTCTATCCCAATGTTTAAAAATGTGAAGCAAATTCACTTTATCGAAAAAGAGGGAAACTTAATCGTAGAAAGTTTTAAACGTTTAGGAAATACTTTCAAAGAAATACGACAATACCGGACTGTCTTTTTATTTTTAATAGCTTACTTTTTTTATATTGATGGAGTAGGTACCATTATCTCCATGTCTACAGCTTATGGTTCTGACTTAGGATTGGGTTCTACGAGTTTGCTTATCGTTTTATTTGCGACGCAAGTTGTCGCTGCTCCTTTTGCCATTTTATATGGGAAATTAGCTACGAAGTTTTCTGAAAAGAAAATGCTGTATGTCGGTATAATTGTTTATATAATTGTATGTACTTATGCTTTTTTCTTAGATACTATCGTAGATTTTTGGATCTTAGCAATGCTAGTAGCAACTTCTCAAGGCGGTATACAAGCGCTTAGTAGATCCTACTATGCTAAATTAGTTCCAAAAGAAAATTCAAATGAGTTTTTCGGATTTTATAATATCTTCGGTAAATTTGCGGCTATCTTAGGTCCACTATTGGTAGCTGTTACTGCTCAAATAACTGGAAACTCGGCTTATGGTGTATTTAGTTTGGTCGTCCTGTTCATAATAGGGTTTATCATTTTGACAAGAGTACCAGAACCAAAAGCTTCGCCATCTGTAGATGATATAGTAAACACATAAAGGATTAAAGGCATACTAGAATCTAGTATGCCTTTTTAGATGGAAACTATTTAACATGTAACTTATTTGTTAACAATCTTCGTTTAGTCCATATTAATGTGAATATCAAAAACAGCTCAAATGCATTCGTCACTGCTCCACTTTCTATGTTAATAGGAACAGCACTTCCAATCGTCATCATAACAGCACCAATATAGAATACTGTCCATTTCGTTTTTTTTCATAAGATTGCACTCGCTACAAGGAGAATTAGCGTAACCAATAACACCATAATCGAAGGGCCTGTCGCTTCTTCAACATTTGAGTAGCTTATAACCCCATATTCTTTCCCTACTTTTAATTTCCAATCCAACAACCTCTAAAGAAAATTCTAATACTATTAAACCTATCGTATAAATGATGCCTAAAATAACTAACCAATTTTTCTTTGCCCATTCCATCCCACTTGCCTGTTGCAAGGATAAAATTATCGTAAATCAAGGGTAGTATGCCTACGTAGATAACACTTGTCCACTTTGCTAGGTCATGCTTTCTTATTCCATACAATCCCCAGATTAATAATACAGTATACAAAGTTGCATAAAGAAAATATTAAAACGTATCCACTTTATCGCCCTCCTTTGTATTCCATTCCCAAATCCTATTACTTATGATCATCTGAATTATTTCACAATATAAAACCTACAACTAAAATTTAGCTGTAGGTTCGTTAAATTATTTATTGTTTCCCAAAAGTCGCAGGCATTACTACAGCAATTACTTCACCGCGAGCACAGAGCTCTTCCCCTGCAAATACTTCTGTAGTTACTTTGAATTTCTTTGGATGGATTTCTTCGACTTTGCCAATTGCTTTTAGTGTAACCTTTTGAGGCGTTGGTTTAAGGAAATCTACATGCAGAGATCCAGTCACAAAGCGTGGTGGTGTATCTCCACTCCCAGGTTCAAACCCATTTTTCCGATGTAGTGCAAGCGAAGCAGAACCTGTTCCATGACAGTCAACTAATGCCCCAATTAGCCCACCGTATACGAAACCAGGTATAGCGATATGTTCTTGTTTTGGTTCGTAAATAGTTACTGTCTGTTCCCCTTCCCAAGCCGTCCGAAAGTGATGTCCCTCTTTGTTCATTCTCCCACAACCGTAGCACCATGCAAAATCCTCTGGGTACTCATCTTGAATAGCGCGAATTTTTTCTACCATTAATAACTCCCCCTTTAGAAAACCATACAAAAAAGCAATCTGTACGTCAATACAGATTGCCAAATTCTATTAATATATATCTACTCTACGATCTTTAAATACAGGAATTCTGTTTCTTACTTCTTCCACTTCGTCTATATTGATATCTACTACGCCGATTGTTTCTTTATCTGCTCCAACCCAAAGAATCTCTCCCCATGGCGCAATTACCATCGAGTTTCCGTTAAATGAATTATTAGGATCTTCTCCAACTCGATTTACCGCAACGATGAAACATTGATTTTCAATCGCCCGAGCCTGTAATAATATTTTCCAATGATCCACTCTTGGTGCTGGCCATTGTGCAGGTACGAAAATAACTTTTGCTCCGGCCGATGAATGTGCCCGGAACCATTCTGGAAAACGTAAATCATAACAAATCACGCCGCCCATTTCAACATCATCCAGCTTAAAGATATTTTTGTTTGATCCTGCTTCTAAGTAAAGATGTTCATCCATTAATTTAAACAAATGAGCTTTATCATATTCAGCAATAAGCTCTCCAGTATTATTAACGATGTACATCGTATTAAAGAAGTGATTATCCTTTTTTATTGAAACTGAGCCTCCAATTATATGAATATGTAGCTCTTTTGCTAAACTAGTCAGGAGATTTTTAGTTTCTTCCCCGTTTACATCTGCCAATTCCTCGAGACGAGTTAAATCATAAGCTGAATTCCACATTTCAGGTAATACGACAATTTCCGCATTTAACATGGCTGCTTTTCGAATCTTCTCTTCAACTTTTCTAAAATTTTCTTTTGGGTCTCCAAAAGCTATATTTAACTGAACACATGCAATTCTCATTTTGCCACTCCTATAATCATTATGATTAAAAGGGTATAAGATTTGACTAACAAATGCAACTATTCACGTAATTAAAAATTATTGGAAATTATTGTCACTAATATTATTCAACCTAATAAAAACCGGGTAAAAATACGCTCGGTCCTTTAGGAACTAAACTTGTATCTACTGTATTGAAGTCCTTTGGACAGACTTATTGCTATATAATTACCGTTTGATTTTTTTAAGATGCTGGTCGTGACTGAAGTCACGACCAGCATCTTTTTTTCTCGGTAATCTGATGGCTATTGACTGTCCGTCGCCCTTCTACAACTATAAGAAACAGGTTAGTACATTTTTGGTTAACTAGAGAAAAGTTAAATTCCTAAATAGAGAAGAAGCTCACGAAGATGCAATTTCGTTCGCTGCTTCGCTTCTATATTTAGTATCTACTTACTATTTCTCTTTATTTCCACTAAATAAAACAACCTTCTTTTTTCATCCTTCCTTAAAGAATAGTATCCCTAATACAACAGACCGTATTATCACTATATTTACTTTGACCGCTCTTAACATCCAGTGTTCACATGCATTTTTATATACTTTCCTTTTTTATAAACCACCCACAATTGTGAGTGCTTTCATTTAATATTCACCTGTGTTCATAAACGTTCGTATTTCTTCTATTTCTGCTTTTATTCTTTCATTTGCAGTATCTAAAGAATGTTGATTGTCTACTTTGCTAATCAAACCTGCCATTAACGTTTCCAGTAAGCGTTCATCATCACTTAATTCCCCATCAATTAGCCTTGAGTCATACTTTTCTTTGTATTCAATCATAGTCTTCCATTCTTCAATCGTCGGCTCTCTCCCTTTCTCTAGTGAGGTTTCAACAGTAGTAAGCACCTGTTCAACATCCTTCTTCATCTGTTCTGAAATGTTCTCATTCACTGATCCACATGCTGCTAATAGAAAAGTTATTGTAAGAAGTATTAAAAATCGCCTCATCTAATTGCCTCCTTCATTCGAAAAGTGCTAAGAAATTCCATACTGCAACAGATAATAAATTACATAGAACCAACCAAACACCCCATGAATAATCGCCCACAGTATTGATTTGTTCACTGTCCATGAGATCACTATCGCTAATACGACTCCAAATCCAATTCCGCCAGACGTTACCGACCTCTCTTTACTCATTCACACCCACCCTATCCTTTTGGCAGTCTTATCAATTAATATATTCCACTTACGCAACACCTTATGCCAAGACATATAAAGCTTTTCTGCAATATCTTCCCATTCGTAGGACCGTTTTTTAAAACCAAAACTAATAGGGTGCCGTATAGACAAGTTAAATATTTAAGGTAAAATAAAACGGATGTCTAACAAATGCGACTAATTAGAAAAAGAGGTTATGTAAATGGAATTTTCAAACCGTTTAAAAAATCTGCCTGCACAGTTTTTTGCTACGCTAGTAAAAAAAGTAGGAGATGCAGTTTTGGAAGGTAGAGATGTGATAAATTTAGGGCAGGGAAATCCTGATCAGCCCACACCCCCTCATATTGTGAAAGCACTGCAAGAAGCAGCTGCTAATCCACAAAATCATAAGTATAGCCCTTTTCGTGGAACTGGAGATTTTAAAAAAGCCGCAGCCAATTTCTATAAACGAGAATACAATGTGGACATTGACCCTGAAACAGAGGTGGCAGTGTTATTTGGGACTAAAATTGGTTTAGTAGAACTTCCTTTAGCACTGATGAATGAAAATGACTTAATGCTCCTTCCAGATCCTGGTTATCCTGATTATTTATCAGGGGTTGGACTTGCAAATGTAGAGTTTAACACGATGCCTTTAGTCGAAGAAAATAATTTCCTTCCGGATTATAGCTCTTTAACAGAGGAACAAAAACAAAAAGCAAAACTAATGTACTTAAATTATCCTAATAACCCAACTGGTGCTATTGCTACATTAGACTTTTTCCAGGAAACTATCACATTAGCAAAACAATCCGATATTGCCATTGTCCATGATTTTGCATATGGAGGAATAGGTTTTGATGGCGTCAAGCCGGTAAGCTTTTTACAGGCAGATGGCGCAAAAGATGTAGGTGTAGAGATGTATACATTATCTAAAACATATAATATGGCCGGCTGGAGAGTTGGTTTTGCAGTTGGAAACGCTAAAATTATTGAAGCTATTAATATTATTCAAGACCATTTATTTGTAAGTCTCTTCCCTGCCGTGCAAGTAGCAGCTACCGCAGCTTTAAACGATAGTCAGGAAAGTGTGACAGAATTGGTCGCATTATATGAAAGTAGACGAAACACACTTATTGAATCTTGCACGAGTATCGGGTGGCAAGTGAGTGCACCAAAAGGGTCCTTCTTTGCATGGTTACCTGTTCCTGCTAATTATACGAGTGAAGCTTTTGCAGATTTACTGTTGAAAGAAGCAGACGTAGCTGTAGCTGCTGGTAATGGATTCGGTGCGTTCGGAGAAGGATATGTTCGAGTGGGTCTATTAGTGGATGAAGAACGATTGAAAGAAGCAATTACACGGATTGGAAAACTGAATTTATTTAAATAAACAGCATTCCTTTTAGGTCAAAACATGATTCTATCGTTTCCGAAGTGCTTTTGATAGACTTGTTGCTATACAATTACCTTTTATTTTTTGAGAGGCAGGTCGTCACTCACATCACGACCTGCCTCTCTTTTTTCGGTAATTTTATGGCATTTTTCCCGCATTAACGGGCAGTAGAGAACTGCCCGTAAAAGCGCCCGAATGGTTCAACTAACAATCAGTGGGGAATGAAGCCCCACTGATTGAAGTTTCACTTTTTCTGTCCGACGCCCTTCTTCAACTTTAGGAACTAGTTTAGTACTGCTTTTGGGAAGATGAGAAGAAATTCTTGCTTATACATAGAAGTGGATGACAGTCTAAGGACGCGACATCGTGTCGCAACGACTGCCTGACCCGCATCCTGCGGGCCTCGGAAGATACAATTTCCGGCGCATCTATCCTTTTTTATCTAGAAAACACTTATTATTTCTCTCTATGACCACTACTTTTTGTAAAAGCTACTTACTTTACCTAAGTGACACCTGGCTATACCTTATTAATGGTGTACTACTATCTTATTTGATTTGTTTATAGTGGAAGATGGCACTCTTAACTTTGTTCTACCACCTCAAACGCAAACCAGCGGTTATTCACTTATCCAGCTGATTAGGTATCTTTTTATTAGTCCCTACAGGATAAAATTGGTTAGCTCCTGTTTCCTCGTCAAACTGTCTACGAAACTCTATATCAATCGTTTCCGCTAACACGAGATCTACTGTAATTACAGGGTTTTCTCCTTTCATAAAATGACCACCAAAAATATTCCCATTTTGGTCACATATTGTGCCATGAAAATGCGTTTCAAACTGTCCATCTCTTTGACATACAACCCCTGTACCTTGCAAAAACTCTATCGGTCCCTCTTTAACAACCAGGTTATTGTACCCAACCCCTAAAACTGAATCCTCGTTGGGAACTAAATAAACAAATCCACTTCTTTGAAAACTACCAAAACAACTAAGAATTGTAGCGGATTGAATTTTATTTACTTTACACAACTCCTCTATCCCTTCAAGTAAATCAGTTCCATAAACTAAACGTGCAGCTACTACCTTACCCATCTGTCCAACAGCATAATTCGCTCTAATTTTTGACAACGCTTACACACTCCTAATGTATAAATATTTACTATCACTAAACATAATCTATTTCGAATATTATATCCAACTTTTAAAAAGGTGGTTGACTTTAACAAGTTGGTGTAGTAAATTATATTTTATGAACTGTTGGAAAACTTAATAGCTTATATCTCTTATCAAGAGTAGCTGAGGGACTGGCCCTATGAAGCTCGGCAACCATCCACATATTAAACGTATGTGGAAAGGTGCTAAATCCTGCAAAACAATTTGTTTTGATAGATAAGAGAGGACAAATGTACTTTTGCGCCTCTCTTTCTAATGGAAGAGAGGCTTTTATATTTATACAACGTTCTTAATAATTATTTGGAGGAATGGAAAATGAAAAAATTTGGATTATTGTTGTCAACGGTACTTTTAACTGGTGCACTTGCCGCTTGTGGAAGTGACGCATCTTCAAAAACAGAAGCGATTAATGAAGACAAAATAATAGTAGGTGTAACTGCTGGACCACATGAACAAATTGTGGAAGTGGCTGCTGAAGTAGCAGCTAAAGACGGATTAGAAGTCGAACTTAAAGTATTCTCGGATTATATTTTACCTAATACAGCATTATCAGAAGGTGATTTAGACGCTAATAGCTATCAACACGAACCTTTCCTTGACACGTTTAACGCGGATCATAGCACAGACTTAGTTACTGTAGGAAGAACAATATTAAATCCAATGGGCGTGTATTCAGACAAATACAAGTCAATTGATGACCTGCCAGACGGCGCTACTTTTGGTTTACCTAATGATCCAACAAACGGTGCCCGCGCATTGTATATTTTAGAAGAAGCTGGTTTCATCAAAATTAAAGAAGACAAAAGAGAAACAGCTAGTATTTATGACATTGAAGAAAATCCAAAAAACCTAGAATTTATTGAACTCGAAGCCGCTCAAATACCAAAACAACTAAGTGAAGTAGATGCAGCTGCCATCAACACTAACTTTGCACTAGAAGCAGGTATCAATCCAAAAGAAGATTCTATTTTACTAGAGTCATCTAACTCTCCTTATGTGAACTATATTGTTGTTCGTGCGGAAAACGAAGATGATCCAACAATCCAAAAGTTTATAAAAGCATATCAATCTGAAGAAGTAAGAAAATTCATCGAAGAAGAGTTTAAAGGTTCTGTATTACCAAGTTGGGACGAATAATTCACTTGAAAACGTTACCGACTTCGGTAGCGTTTTCTTTAGAAAGGAAGATAGTAGATGATTGTATTAGAAAATGTCACGAAAGAGTTTAATAGCAAGAGTGGAACAGTAAAAGCAGTAAAGCGGGTAAATATACAGGTGAATAAAGGAGAAATCCACGGAGTCATCGGTTATAGTGGCGCAGGTAAAAGTACGCTCATTAGATGCGTAAACCTACTAGAAAAACCAACGGAAGGCAAAGTTTTCATTAACGGAGTAGAACTTACATCCCTTCCCCTTCCTAAGTTGCGTGCAACGCGCAATAAAATCGGCATGATATTTCAAGGATTTAATCTATTAAAAACAGCAACTGTTTACGATAATATCGCTATTCCACTAAAACTACTTGGCTACGATAAAACCGAAGTAAAAAAACGAGTGGAACAATATTTAGAGATAGTTGGTTTAACTGATAAGCATACGAACTATCCTAACCAGTTATCTGGAGGTCAAAAGCAGCGCGTAGCTATTGCCCGTGCCCTTGCACAGGAGCCAGAAGTATTACTAAGTGATGAAGCAACAAGTGCGCTTGACCCGGAAACAACTGATTCTATTTTAGAATTGCTTCTAAAGATTAATCGTGAATTAGGAATTACGATTCTATTAATCACACATGAAATGAATGTCATTCAAAAAATATGTGATCATGTATATGTGATGGAAGATGGAGAAATTGTTGAACAAGATACTGCTATTAAACTATTTACTAACCCTACTCACCCAACTACTAAAAAATTTTTAAATACAATCAGTCAGCGTAACTTATCCTCTTCTTTAATATCTCAGTTAAAAGTTACAGGTGCTGTAACACGTTTAACATTTGTCGGCGAAAGTACTGGAAAACCATTGTTAGCTGAAGTGAGTCAGAAATTTAATGTACAACCTAACATCTTATCTGCTAATATTATCGAATTGAAAAATGGCATTGTCGGAAATATCGTCGTTCACCTAATTGGGGACAAAGAACAGGTTAGAAATGCTATCCACTATCTTGAAGAACAAGGTGTAACAACTGAAGAACTGGAGGGACAATCTCATGAGTAGATCCGATCAATTTATAGAACAGTGGCTACCAATTATTGGCGAATCTGTTTTACAAACATTTCAAATGGTCGGCATTTCCCTTTTCTTCTCTGTATTAATCGGGATTCCACTTGGGATTTTAATCGTCCTGACTAGACCAGGCCAATCATTAGAAAACAAGGTTATTTATCAGTTAAGTAATTTAATCATAAATATTGTACGCTCTGTTCCTTTCATCATTTTACTTTTTTTCATTCTGCCTTTTACAAAGTTAATAGTTGGAACATCTATTGGTGTTAAGGGAGTTATCATACCCCTAGTAATTTATTCAGCACCATATATCGCTCGCCTAATGGAGTCAGCTTTTTTAGAAGTAGAGAATGGAGTAATTGAGGCATATACAGCAATGGGTATTAGTACACGCGCCATCATTTGGAATGTCTTACTTCGAGAAGCTCGCCCTTCTATTATATTAGGATTAACCATTTCAACGGTAAGCTTAATCGGTGCAACAGCAATGGCTGGTATGGTTGGTGCAGGTGGTTTAGGGGACGTGGCATATCGTTTCGGTCACTTAAGACATGAAGTAGACGTTATGTATGCGACAGTTGTCATTTTAATCATCCTTGTTCAGAGTATCCAATCTATTGGTAACCGTATTGCAGCTAGTATTAAAAAAGATTAGTAGGAGGTTCCAAAATGACAAATTTATTGTATGTGGAGCGTTGTGGATCTATTGCGACGCTTGTCTTTAATCGAGCGGATAAGAAGAATTCTTTCTCCCTTGCTATGTTTAAACAGTTAGGTGAATTATTAAGTGAACTGGAGAAGGATTCGCAAGTTAAATTATTAATACTAAAAGGAGCAGATGAAACTGCATTTTCCTCTGGTGCTGATATAACAGAGTTTCTAGAAAATCGTTTCTCTGCCCAAAAAGCAAAAGATTATAATGATGCAACACTTGAATCTATTGAAAAATTATATCGTTTCCCAAAACCTACCATAGCGCTTATTAAGACGTTAGCTATTGGGGGTGGATTGGAGCTTGCAAATTCCTGTGATTTCCGATTCGCATCCTCGGGTAGCAAACTTGGTATCACCGCTGCAAATATAGGCATTATCTATAACCTTGTTAGTACCAAGCGGTTAGTAAATCTAATCGGACCAACAAAAGCAAAAGAGTTATTGTATACGGCACAACTAATCACTGCTGAAGAAGGAAAAGAAATCGGCTTAATTGATTTTATCTATCCAATGGAAGAGTTAGAGGAAAAATGCCTTGAGTTTGCTAGTCAAATTATACGTAAATCTTCTGTTGCGAATAATGGTATTAAACAAGTAATCCAAGCAATTATCGATGGTGATAATGAAGAAACAAAAGAAATTGAGGAACTTATATTAGCATCCTTCAGCTCCGATGACTATAAAGAAGGCATCCAAGCGTTTTTAGAAAAAAGAAAACCAAATTTCTCATAAGAGGTGTTTCATTTGTCCACTAATGATTTATTATTAAAAAATATCGAAGCAAACGTTCACTATCCAATTAATTTCGCCGAATTAGAAGCTGCAGCTAAACGAACGTTAGAACCTGGTCCATTTGGCTACATTCGTTCCTCCGCTGGTGGTGAAGAAACGTATAGAAAAAATACAGATTCTTTTTTAAAGTATTCGATCATCCCCCGCTTTTTAACGGATGTATCTACGTTAAATACAGAAGTAACGATTCTAGGACATACATATCCCCACCCCCTATTCATTGCACCTGTTGGTGTGAATAAAATCGCCCATGAAGATGGCGAATTAGCGGTCTCCAAAGCTGCAGCAAAATTCGGATTTCCGTATATTCAAAGCACGGTGTCTAGCTATTCTATAGAGGAAATTGCAGCAGAAACAAAAGGCAGTTCCAAATGGTTTCAATTATATTGGTCTTCCCAAAATAAAGAAATCTCCTTTAGCATGGTTAAAAGAGCAGAAGCTGCTGGCTATGAAGCAATTGTATTAACAGTCGATACAACAATGCTTGGTTGGCGAGAGGAGGATGTCCGCAACCAATACTCCCCATTAAAACGCGGGTTCGGACAAGGTAACTATGCATCAGATCCAGTATTCATGGCATCTCTTAGCGATCCATCTCAAGAAAGTATTGTAAATAGCATAGTAGAAAATATATATCACCCTACTTTAAACTGGACTAATATATCGGAGTTACGTGAGCATACAACTCTACCTATCTTAATAAAAGGAATACTTCATCCTGGGGACGCTAAACTTGCCATTGAAAAAGGAATTGATGGAATAATTGTTTCTAATCATGGAGGTCGGCAATTAGACGGTGTTATTGCGAGCATTGATGCCCTTCCGGAAATAGTTCAAGCAGTAGATGGACGAATTCCTGTTTTATTTGATAGTGGAATTAGAAGAGGTTCTGACGCAGTAAAAGCTTTAGCTCTTGGAGCAACTGCAGTTTGTATAGGTCGCCCTGTTATTTGGGGGTTAGCATCTGGTGGTCAAGAAGGTGTCGAACGTGTTTTAGAGAACTTCCTTCAAGAGACTCGAATTTCTATTTCTTTGAGTGGGGCTCGTAATCTAGAGGAAGTTAAAAAACTAAAGTTATTTAAAGATTAACGGAATATATAAGGTGGTGGACCGACGATGGAACAAGCATTAAAAGGAATGAAAGTACTTGATTTATCCCAGGTGCTTGCAGGACCCTATTGTACGATGGTTTTAGCAGATATGGGCGCTGAAGTTATTAAAGTGGAAAAATTCCCTAATGGTGACGACACTAGAAGCATGGGACCGTATATAAAAGAAGAAAGCTATATGTATATGATGGTCAATCGAAACAAACGTGGGATATGTCTTAATTTAAAAACAGATCTCGGTTTAGAGGTACTATATAAACTCATTAAAGATGCGGATGTTTTTATTGAAAATTATCGCCCCGGTGTTACAAAAAAACTTGGAATCGATTATGATACGCTGAAAGCTATAAATCCAGCGATAATTTATTGTTCTATCTCTGGCTATGGTCAAACAGGACCGTATAAGGATAAAGGAGGCTATGATATTATGGCACAAGGTCTTTCTGGCCTTATTGATATGACTGGAGAGAAAAATGGCAAGCCTGTCAAAGTAGGTATTGCAATTCATGACATTGCAGCTGCCCAAACGGCCATCCAGTCTATTTTATCCGCCTATATCTATCGTCTTAAAAAAGGCACGGGGCAATATGTTGACGTCTCTTTAGTAGATTCGGGTCTCGCCTGGACTGTATGGGAAGCTGCAGCCTATTTTGGAAAAGGTGAAGTACCTCAAAGAAATGGCACAGCGCACCGTGTTTCAGCACCCTATCAAGGCTATAAAACGCAGGATGGATTTATCCTTATTGGTGCTGGAAATCAGAAACTTTGGGAAAAATTTTGTTTACAGGTTGTCCATAAACCAGAATGGCTAACGGAAGAACGATTTTTAACCAATAGTATTCGAGCAAAAAATGCTAGCGAACTGGAGAAAGAAATTGAGAAAGTTCTAAGTGAACATCCCTCCTCCTACTGGTTAGATCTATTAGATGCTGGAGGCGTCCCTTCTGGACCTATCTATTCATATGATCAAACGTTAAATGATGAACATATTTTATCGAGAGATATGATACTAGACTACGAACATCCTATAGCTGGAGCAATGAAAACGCTAGGCTTCCCAGCTAAATTCTCTGAAACGCCCGGACAATTTAAAACTGCGGCTCCCCTGCTTGGTCAGCATAACAAAGAAATACTTGCTGAGCTTGGATACACAGAAGACGAAGTACAATCATTAATGTCCAGTAAAGTTATGAATGGGTAAATGAGCGGATTATCAGGGCATTCGACCGATTCATCCTTTGATGAGTTATCAAATAAATAGACCGATTGCGCTCTGCAATCGGTCTTAATTATTAGTGTACCTTTACATATTAGCCATTAATCTTTTTGCAATTGCTTCGTATTCATCCGGTCCTATACCTGGTGCAAATTCCTCTGGAAGTGATCTTAAATCAGGAATATCATACCCTTTAGGACTTCCTTCTTTTACATATAGCTTCTCACCACTCAATGGATTATTGCCTTTCCAAATCTGATTTATATCTTTGTAGTCTCCTACATTATTCCATGTGAATAATACATTCCCATACCCTTGTTCTTCATACTTTCTAGCTGTATCAAAGACACGATTATCGAGATTTGGTATTGGTAGCATTTTCGTAACATCTACTCCTGTTGCTATTTCAATCGCTTTTGCATACGCCAGAACATGCGTCCCACCACGTACAAGTAAGTACCCAATCATCTCTCGAGCAGTCGGATGATCCGTCATCTCATACACGCGCATTTTATGCGTTCTCGCACCACATTCCAAAAAGAAGTTATGAAGTAAATCCAATACTAAGTTGCCACTTGAAAATACGTAATCACCTCTCCATGGATTCCCCATAGAATCTCCCGCTAAGGAAGTTTGAGCATTTGCAATAAAAGCATACGTATTTCGTTTATCGATAGCAGCTTGAAGTGGAGAACTGTTCGGGTCACCAGTAAACGAAGAATTTTTATTTAATAAGTTAATAGTATTTGATACTAGTTCCACATGACCAAACTCTTCTGCAGTTATACTAGCTACTAAATCATAAAATGGTTTTAATTTCCCTCTACCACGAAAATTAAATGACTGGTACATATAGTTATTTAACGTCGACATTTCCCCAAACTTTCCACCTAATAACTCTTGAACTGCAGAAGCGGCATTTGCATCCCCATATTCAACTCTCGGTAGATCAATTAATAATTTATCCACTCGCTGAAACAAATAACAAGCTCCTCTTTTTTTAGATTATTGGTGAAATCCACACTATTTGCTGTGTTCTAATATAAAATGGTGTCCCACTTACGTCTATAACTAGATGATCTGGTGCAATGCTTTTAAGCGTACCTTGCATTGTACTTCTAGTAGTTTGAACAGCAATCATTTTACCCTGTAATCCCATTGCCGCCTGATAAACATATCCCTCAAATTGGCTTACAAATTCCACATTTGCTTGCGACTTGTCGTTCACTCCATATCCATCCCTTCTTAACAATCATACTAGTGTATGGTATAAGGTTTTAAATGGTAACAAGAACATGCTATGATGGACTAGGACGTTTAAATAAGTTGGGTGATATAATGATTAAGAGACTATTAGTTACAGGTTATAAAGCACATGAATTAGGCATATTTAATGACTCCCATAAAGGAATTCCGATCATTAAACAAACGCTAGAAAATCAACTACGCGTGTTGTTGGATGGAGGTTTAGAATGGGTAATATTAGGTGGCGGGCAAGGTGTGGAAACTTGGACTGCCGAACTAATTCTTGATCTGAAGGATGAATATCCACATATAAAATTTGCTATTATTACCCCATTTTTAGAGCAAGAAAAAAATTGGAATGAACAAAAAAAAGAAAAGTATGAACGTCTCTTAATGCAAGCAGATTATCATACAAGCGTAACTAAAAAACCTTATGAAGCTCCATGGCAATTTATAGAAAGAAATAAATTCGTTGTTCGTAATACAGATGGTATGTTAATCGTGTACGATGAAGAGAATGAAGGCTCTCCAATGTTCATGAAAAAGTTAGCAGAGCAATATGCTGAAAAAAATGATTATCCAATAATCGTTATTGATGCATATGACCTTCAATTAATGGCAGAAGAAATAGCAGAAGAGAGGAATCAATTTCTATGATTACAAATAAACTCACTAAAAAAATCGAACAATCTACAGGCAATGAAGTAGCATTAACAAACGAGGAAAAAGATTTTGCAGAAAAAAATCAATTACTTCCCGCAGGAGTAAATGTCGTTCTACAAAGTTTTTTCAACGAAGCAATTATTGAACGATATAACAAAGAAACGGATGAACTAATTACGAAAGAATCTATTGAGTTTTTACAATCACCCGTATCCTATTTGAAAGATAATATTCAAGAGTATACTTTTTTAGAAACGCCAGTTTTGGACATTGTTAGCGTAGATGCAATCGCAGTTGAATACGATGAGGTATTTGAAGTTTACACTGCAATGTTTGGATTATTTATTCAAAAAAAATATACCGCAGAAATTAGAGCTTTTCTTGATGCCCATTACGATGCAGAGAAAATGCAATATAGTATGATGTTTGCTGCTAATGAAGGTTTATGGGAAATTAATTTACCTATAAATTATTTAAAAGGTTTTGATGATTCCTTTTCTATCGAAGAAATGTATCAATTTCTATATTCATTAATCTTTCAGTTAATAGCGAGTATTAAATAAAACTAATCATGTAACAATCCCAAAGAAATATATTGGGATTGTTTTTTTATTTTTATTGCTTGCATATTTTATGCGTTTTTGTTCAAACTACAAGAGATGTTTCATCACAGTTTCTACAAGGAGGAAAAGTTGGAATGACACAAAACCCATTTGGACAAGGTCAAGGTCAAACTCATCAAAATATGCAAACAGGCAATATCGCACAAAACATGAATCATGGTGGTCATGAACTTTTTGACGTACATGAAGTACTATCAACAATGGTATCTGGGTTAAATTTAAAAACGTTGCTACGTCCACATGTGAAAGACCAAGAATTACTTACTATTTTAGATAGACAATATGCCTTTGCATTAGACGAATATAATATTACTGTAGAATGCTTTAAAACAGGTGCAGATCCATCCCACCCAACTACTAGCTATAAAATGCAAACTGGAAATGATTTTATTTATGGTATTAAACCTTCACAGCCCAAAAAACCAATGCAAACTGCCAATGAAATTTCAGATGAAATAATTTCAGGATACCTTCTAGGTGCTGCTAAGACCTCAGCTACTACTAAAACTAGCTGCGCATTAGAAACAACCAATCCAGTTGTTCGTCGAGTGCTAGCTGACTCCATTCCAAACTGTATCGAAATGGCTTATGAGCTTTCTATATATCAAAACAAGCACCATTATTATCAAGTTCCACAGCTTGATCAGCAAAGCATGCAAGCAATGTTGAACTCCTTTGCACCTGCTCAAGGAAAAATGATGAGTTAAATTATTTATCTCGTCCCATTGCTATGGGGCGAGTTATTTTATTTTCAATTGTTTAACTTTGTTAATAACGTATAATATCTATATTGGTTATTAATGAAGAAAAGGGTGGAATGTATGCGAGTAGCTATTTTTGACTTTGACGGAACAATCTATGCAGAAGAAACATTTACATTACTAATGAAACATTTAAAAGAACACCCTACCTACCATTCATCATACAAACGCTTCTATCGGGCAATTGTCCCACCGTACATAGCAAACAAACTGAAGATCTACCCTTCTAGCAAGATGAAAAGTCGATCTATGCAATTATATTTAGAGGCATTTGATGGTCTTACAAAACAGGAAATGGATGTATACTTCGAGGAAATAAAAACGGAGATGCAACAGGATTTTAACGAAAAGGTGTTAGAAAAACTGAAACTTCATCAGCAAGAAAATATCCATATCTTACTTGTATCTGGTGCTTATACACAGTTTTTAGAGCGTGTGACAGATGGGATAGTGTTCAATCAGATCATTGGCACAGATATATTCTATAAAGATGACAAAGTTTATACAAAGAATGTCATCCACCATGTAAATGGGGAACAAAAAACGTTGAAAGTACAAGAAGCATTGAGTGGTCATCAGATTGATTGGGAGAATAGTTATGCGTACGGGGATAGTTTTTCGGACTTGCCTGTTCTAGAGTTAGTAGGAAATCCAGTAGCCGTTAGACCAGAAGAAAAACTTCGGAAATTAGCTACTGCGCGTGGTTGGGAAGTAATGGATTGAGCATTTTGAATTGGTCGTTTTCGTGGTATTCGACCGATTATCTGTGATTTTCAACCGATTGTTAGATAGTTTCGACCGATTGTCTTATTGATTCGACCGATTTGATATTTAATACCCAACGTTTGCAGAAAAGAATGACCTAGTCTCACTGTGAGGCTAGGTCATTCCATTTATTAAGTAAGACGTACATTCACATTTTTAGCATGCAAGTAGGATTTGATTTCCCCTATAGTATAGTCTCCGTAATGGATCATGGATGCAACGAGTGCAGCATCAGCTTTCCCCTCTGTGAAGACTTCTTCAATATGCTCGATTTTTCCTGCCCCACCTGAAGCGATTATGGGAATATTAACTTTTTCCGATAATAATTTAATAAGCGCTACATCATAGCCATTTTTCATGCCGTCTTTGTGGATACTTGTACAAATTATTTCTCCAGCACCTAGATCAGCAGCTTGTTGAGCCCACTCTACGACATCTAGTCCAGTTTTCTCATGACCAGAATGTGTGTAAACTTCCCATCTAATTATTTCTTCGTAGTCATTATAAATCGGCATAGCATCTAAACCTAAAACTACACATTGTTTACCATAAATATCCGCAGCTTCTTTAAGTAATTCTGGGCGCATTACTGCTGCAGAATTGACTCCCACTTTATCTGCTCCAGCACGTAGTAAATTTTTGAAATCTTCGACGGTACGTACGCCTCCGATTACGGAAAATGGAATATTTACTTGCTCGGCAACACGTTGAATCCAATCCAGTTTTAGATCTTGATTTTTCAACGATGCCGTAGTGTCTAGATAGATTAATTCATCTGCACCATCTTCGGTATACTTTTTACCTAGCTCCGCAGGATCTCCTATAATAGTAGGATTTCGGAATTGAATATACTTTACTGCTTGATCGTTTAATACATCAATGGCTGGTACAATTCGTTTTCTTAACATATTATTTATCTCCTTGTTTACAGTAATTATCTAAAAGCTGAATACCATACTTACCGCTTTTCTCTGGATGAAATTGGACGCCCATTACTTGTGAATTACCAATTACCGACGCAAAATTTAACCCATAATTTGTTTCCCCTAAAATATCTTCCACATTCTCTGGTTTTGCAAAATAGGAATGAACAAAGTAAAAATCCGTTTCGTCTGGAATATTATTAAATAGAAAATGATTTTGAACATCTTTCACTTGGTTCCAGCCCATATGTGGGATTTTTTCCGATTCATCGGTAAATTCTGGTACTGTCCCTCTTAGTAAACCAAGACAAGGCACATTCCCTTCCTCGCTCGTTTCTAGTAGGAGCTGCATACCAAGGCAAATACCTAATAGTGGAGTACCTTCCGAAACTCTCGCTTTTAAATAATCGCTTAGACCAGTGCTATTCAACACATCCATAGCCACTTTGGCATTTCCAACCCCTGGAAGGATCAACTTAGTAATATCATCGGTATGATCACTTGCTGTTGTAATGAGTTTTGTATCATATCCAAGCTGTTTAATCGCTTTTAACACACTATGTAAATTTCCTGCGCCATAATCTATAATTCCAATCATGTTGAATTGCCCCCATATTCGTTATGTATACTATTATGCCATCAAATGAACAAAAAAAAAACAAAAACTTTAGCACACTAGCATAGTAAAACCGGTCAAGTGACGATGACCGGTTCTTTACTGACATATTCATCTACTCGTTTGGCTACTTCTTGCCCTTCTTTAATAGCCCAAACGATTAAGCTCTGCCCTCTTCTAGCATCACCAGCTGTAAAGACTCCCTCCACGTTTGTTAAGTAATCTTTTGATGATGCAGTAATTTTTTTATTCGTTACTCGAACACCAAATTGGTCTGCTAACGTAGTTTCTGGTCCTTCAAAACCGATTGCTATCAATAAGAATTGAGCTGGCCATACTTTCTCTGTACCTTGAACTTCTTTAAAAAAGTGGAACCCATCATCTCCAAGAACTTTCTCCATTTGAATCGTATGAAGTTCTTTTACATTGTTATTCGCATCCGCAACGATTTTCTTCGTTTGAATTAAATATTCCCTTGGGTCTTTGCCAAATTTTGCATCCGCTTCTTCATAAGCATATTCTAGTTTAAAAATAGTTGGGTCAGTCGGCCACTGATTATCTTCAGCACGATTTACAGGTAGCTGTGGATGCTTTCCAAATTGGACTACACTCCTGCATTGTTGACGAATAGCCGTCGCCACACAGTCTGCTCCCGTATCACCGCCACCAATGACGATCACATCTTTCCCTTTTGTATTAATCCATTGACCATCCTTGAAATTTGAATCTAACAAACTTTTTGTGGTAGTCGTCAGATATTCCATCGCAAGATGTATTCCTTTAGATTTACTGCCCTCCATATGAAGAACGCGTTGTTTCTGTGCTCCGATACATAAGATTACCGCATCAAACTGCTCCTTCAATTGCACTGCTGAAATATCCACTCCAACTTCTGTATTAAGGATAAAATCAATGCCCTCCTGCTGGAGTAATTTAATTCGGCGTTCTACAATATCTTTTTCTAGTTTCATATTTGGAATCCCATACATGAGAAGACCACCTGCTCGATCTGATCGCTCGAAAACAGTAACAGAATGCCCTGCCTGATTGAGGTCATCTGCACTTGCAAGACCAGCAGGACCCGAGCCGATAATGGCTATCTTCTTACCAGTTCTTGATAATGGAATTCTTGGAACTACCCATCCATTCTCAAATCCTTTATCGATAATAGTCCGTTCAATACTTTTTATCGATACTGCTGGATCTGAAATGGCCAGAGTGCATGAACCTTCACAGGGTGCCGGACAAACTCTTCCAGTAAACTCAGGGAAATTATTTGTCATGTGTAAACGTTCAAGTGCTTCCTGCCATTTCCCTTTGTATACTAAGTCATTCCATTCTGGTATCAAGTTATTAATCGGACAACCGGATGTTGCCCCCCTAACTTCAATTCCCATATGACAAAAAGGAGTCCCACAGTCCATACATCTTGCCCCTTGTTTTTGTAAGGACGCATCCGTTAATTTAGATGAGTATTCCTTCCAGTTATTAATACGTTTGAGAGGGGCCACCTCTTTACCTTTTTCACGCTCATATTCCATAAATCCTGTAGGTTTTCCCATTCGTATCTCCCCTCTCCTTATTTTTTCGCTAGAACTTTATTATCCTTTTTTTCAACAGTCGAAGTTGCCAAAAATGCTTGCATTGCAGCTGCATCATCAGTTAGTCCTTGTAATTTAAACGATTGAATTTTATCTACCATTTTTTTATAATCAATTGGTACAACTTTTACAAATCGACTAGATGCTTCATCCCACTTATCTAATAATTTCATCGCTTTTGTACTCTTCGTATAATAATAATGATCCATTATTAATTGACGTAAAGCATGTAATTCATCTGCAGTTTGAATTTGTTCAAATCCAATCATTTCAGTATTACATTTTTCTTTAAACCCGCTCACATCATCCACAAGTACATACGCAATTCCACCAGACATTCCTGCCCCGAAATTTTTCCCTACATCCCCTAAAATAACAGCACGGCCACCTGTCATGTATTCACAGCCGTGATCTCCGATACCTTCCACAACAACATCTACTCCACTATTTCGAACTGCAAAACGCTCCCCAGCACGACCATTGATAAATGCAGTTCCGCTCGTTGCTCCATAAAGCGCAACATTTCCAGCAATAACATTTTGTTCTGCTTTACCTTGAATAGGTGCTGTTACAATTAGTTTTCCACCCGATAAGCCTTTTCCAAAATAGTCATTAACATCGCCTGTAATATACATCGACATTCCTTTTGGAATAAAAGCACCAAAGCTTTGACCAGCTGCTCCTGTAAATCTTAAAACGATTGAATCATCCGCTAATCCTCTTGCACCATATTGTTTGGAAATTTCACTTCCAATTACAGTTCCTACAACACGATCTCTATTCGTTATAGGGAAATGAAGTTCCGCTTTCGACTGACTTTCTATCACTTTTTTCAATTTGGGTAGTAAAACCTTTATATCAAATGATTCATCTATTTTATGATCTTGCTGCGTTTTCCAAGTTCTCGGTCCTTCCGCTTGATACAATAGCGCATCTAGATTTAACTGTTTTGCTTTCCAATGAGTTTTTGCACGCTCGCTAACCTGTAACACATCTGTTCGACCAACCATTTCTTCCATCGTTCTGAATCCTAGTAAAGCCATGTATTCTCGAACTTCTTCTGCTACAAATTTCATAAAGTTAACTACATAGTCGGCAGTTCCTGTGAATTTATCCCGTAGCTCTGGATTTTGTGTGGCAATACCTACTGGACAAGTATCTAAGTGACATGCTCGCATCATAATACACCCCATGACAATCAGTGGTGCTGTTGCAAACCCGAACTCCTCTGCACCGAGTAATGCTGCCATTACGACATCTTTACCTGTCATTAGTTTCCCATCGGTTTCTAACACTACCCGATCGCGCAAACCATTTAACATTAATGTTTGATGTGCTTCCGCAAGCCCTAATTCCCATGGAAGACCAGTATGTTTAATACTCGTTTTAGGCGATGCACCAGTTCCACCATCGTATCCACTAATTACAATTACATCTGCTGCTCCTTTAGCTACACCAGCTGCAATAGTGCCTACCCCTGATTTCGCCACAAGTTTAACACTAATCCTAGCTGCTCTATTGGCATTTTTTAAATCATGAATTAATTGAGACATATCTTCAATGCTATAAATATCATGATGTGGCGGTGGAGATATTAAACCTACTCCTGTTGTAGAACCACGAACATCCGCAACCCAAGGATATACTTTATTTCCAGGTAATTGCCCGCCTTCACCTGGTTTTGCACCTTGAGCCATTTTAATCTGTAATTCATTTGCTTGAACGAGATAATGACTCTTTACACCAAATCGACCCGATGCAATTTGTTTAATAGCACTACGCCTATTATCGCCATTAGCATCCAGTTCATAACGGCTCGGATGTTCGCCGCCTTCTCCGCTATTACTTTTCCCACCGATCCGATTCATCGCGATTGCCAATGTTTCGTGTGCTTCTTGGCTTAGGGAACCATATGACATGGCACCTGTTTTGAAGCGTTTAACTATTGTTTCTACAGATTCTACTTCTTCTAGTGGAATTTTTTTAATTCCTTTATTAAAAGTGAATAAATTTCTTAAGAATCCGATACGTTCCTCATTGGCCATTTCTGCATATTGTCTATATAATCCATAATCGCCTCTTCTAGTTGCCCATTGAAGCGTATGAATCGTTTTAGGATTGAATGCATGATGTTCTCCATTGCTTCTCCACTGAAAATCACTACCTGATTCTAATGAATTACCTGATGTAACAACTGCTTGTTCATGCCTTTTAATAGCTTCCCTCGCAATTGTTTCTAAATCAATTCCACTAAGTTGAGAAACGGTACCAGTAAAATAACGCTCGATTACGTCTTTACTAATCCCAACAGCTTCAAAAACTTGAGCCCCTCGGTAACTTTGAACAGTGGAAATCCCCATTTTGGACATTACTTTTACAACACCATCTGCAATTCCTTTACTATATTTAGCTACTGCTTGTTGGTAACTGCTCGCTATATGCCCATCTTGTATTGCCTCTCCGATCGTTGCATATGCAAGATAAGGATTGATCGCATCTACACCAAATCCAATAAGGGCGGCAAACTGATGTACCTCACGTGCTTCACCAGATTCGACAATAATACTTACTTTTGTACGATTTCCGTTTCGCAGTAAATGTTGGTGTATATGACTTGCTGCTAATAATACAGGAATCGTTAGTTGCCTTTGTGAAATAGTTCTATCCGAAAGAATAAATAGAGAAATTCCTTGTTCCACCAAAACATCTACTTTTTTCGAAAGTTTTTCTAAATCCAACTCCAAATATTCAGACATTTCTAAATGGAGGTATACAGTTGAAAAGCCTTTTATATTATTCTCTTTTAAGTGTGCTAATTGACCATTTGTTAAAATAGGAGTATCTAAAAAGATTCGTTTTGCATTAGTAGCATCCGGATGAAGTAAATTACCTTCCGCTCCAAGCAGCGTCATTGTTGAAGTTACAATATGCTCTCTAATCGAGTCAATTGGAGGATTAGTCACCTGAGCAAAAAGCTGTTTAAAATAATTGAATAACGACTGCGGACGATCAGATAATACCGCTAGAGGTGTATCATTCCCCATGGACCCGATTGGATCCTTCCCATCCATTGCTATTGGGATCATATACTTATGCACATCTTCAAACGTATAACCAAATGCTTTTTGACGGAATAACAAATCATCCAATTGTTCTACTTTTTCTTCTGTTTCAGGAAGCTTATACATATTTTCGGTTAACCATTGTTGGTAAGGTTGAGCTTGCGCCATTTCTGTTTTTATTTCTTCGTCAGAAATTATGCTACCTTTCTCCAAATCAACTAACAGCATTCTGCCAGGGCTTAGACGTTCTTTATATAAAATATTTTCTTCATCTATATCCACTACTCCAACTTCAGAAGAGAACACAATATAATCATCTTTCGTAACAAAATAACGTGCAGGACGCAATCCGTTACGGTCTAAAATGGCCCCTATCTGCTTGCCATTTGTAAAGGAAATTGCGGTTGGGCCATCCCATGGTTCCATTAAACTGCTATGATAAGCATAGAAAGCTTTCTTTTCGTCCGAAATATGCGGATTCTCCGTCCATGGCTCTGGTATAAGCATCATAGCTGTATGGGCAGGTGTTCTGCCAGCTAAAACAAATAATTCAAAAGCATTGTCGAGCATGGAAGAATCACTACCATTCGTATCGATAATTGGTAGTAGCTTCAATAGATCTTCACCAAAAGCTTTTGAAACAAATTGTTTCTCTCGAGCCTTCATCCAGTTGATATTGCCTCGTAATGTGTTGATCTCTCCATTGTGAACAATATAGCGATTTGGATGTGCTCGCTCCCAGCTAGGAAACGTATTTGTACTATAACGGGAATGAACAAGTGAGAATGCAGAAGTGAATAATTCATCCTGTAAATCGACATAAAACAAATCAACTTCTTCAGGAGTTAATAGTCCTTTATAAACAATCGTTTGACTAGAAAGGCTCGCACAATAGAATTTAAGGCTTTGACGTTCAGCCCAATGTTCTGCTTGTTTACGAATGATATATAATTTACGTTCAAAAGCTAATGATTCTAATTCATCATTAGATTGAATAAAAACTTGACGAATGAATGGTGCGGTTTCTTTCGCTTTATTACTCAATCCACTTGCATCGATTGGCACAGTTCTCCATCCAATAAGCACTTGCCCTTCAGCTGCTATTAAATCATTTATCTTTTGTTCAATTAGTTTGCGTTCTTTAGAGTCGTTTGTAAAAAATAACATACCAACTCCGTATTTACCTTTTTCGGGTAAATCCCATTCGCTACATACAACACGAAAAAAGATGTCAGGTATTTGAACCATTAATCCTGCTCCGTCACCTGTTTTGCCGTCGCCGCCTCTTCCAGCGCGATGTTCTAAACGACATAACATCTCTAAGCCTTTTTTTACGATATCATGTGTTGCATTACCTTTTATATGTGCGTATAAACCTATCCCACATGCATCATGTTCAAAAGTCGGATCATACATACCTTGTGCCGGTGGTAGTTGGTGAAATGTCATGTTTATTCCTCCCTTTAAACTAATAAAGTGTCTTAGGAATATTGTATGTTTTCAAAATAATATAAACAATATATAATTTGGATATAAATCATCTAATTACGAGATAGATAAGGAGAATTCGATGGAATTACGCCAATTGAGGTACTTCATAGAAGTTGCAGAAAGAGAGCATATTTCGGAGGCTGCAGTCCATTTACATGTGGCACAGTCTGCAGTTAGTAGACAAATAGCTAATTTAGAAGATGAACTTGGGGTTCAATTATTCGAGCGAATTGGTAGAAATGTCAAGCTTACACCAATTGGTAAGACTTTTTTAGAGCATAGTATCTCTGCCATCCAAGCAATTGATTTTGCGAAGAACCAAATTGATGAATATTTAGACCCTGAAAAAGGAACGATTAAAATCGGCTTTCCAACTAGTTTAGCTGGTCACTTATTACCAACTGTCATTTCGGCGTTTAAGAAAGAGCATCCAAATGTGGCTTTTCATCTGCGCCAAGGGTCATACAACTATTTAATAGAAGCTGTTAAGCATCGGGAGCTGAATTTGGCTTTTTTGGGTCCTCTACCTCCTAAGGATAGTAGTCTGCATAACACCATCCTTTTTACGGAGAATTTCTCTATTCTCGTAAATAGCAATCATCCCTTTGCCAATAGAGATAAGATACCTCTTATTGATTTACGCCAAGAGGATTTTATACTTTTTCCGGAAGGCTATATTATGCAAAAGTTAGTAGTCGAAGCATGTAATTCTGTTGGCTTCACTCCTAAAGTATCTTCTGAGGGTGAAGATATGGATGCGATTAAAGGATTAGTCGCCGCTGGGATAGGAGTAACACTTTTACCAGAAAGCACTTTTTATAACTCTACACCGAGATTCACTAAGAAGATCGCTATTGAATTGCCAAATATACGAAGAACTGTTGGAATTATAAGCCCGGCTACAAGAAATCTATCTCCTTCCGAAAAGGTATTTCATGATTTTGTCGTCCAATTTTTCTCACTAATCGGGCAGTATCAATAAAATTCTATAAAATGGCAGTATACACACTAAATATCCCAGTAAATGACCTGCCTAGTTCTTTAAGTTCAAAACCTCTCTATCGTTTTCGGGGGGCTTTGGACAGACGGTTTACTTATATGATTACCAACATCCCTTTTTTCGTTATACTAAAGCCTGTATAGCTCCTCGTTAGTTCATTAACCTTTCTTCTTGAAAGACAAGATAATAAATACAATCCCACTAATGAAAAATAATGCTATGAAAAGGTTATCGAATAATGGCATTGTTTTTGGAGTAGTATCCCACATTCCGGTATTTATTTGTGCCGACCAATAAATATATGCGGTTAAGCGTTCAATCGTAAAAATTAGTCCACTAAATAAAATGAATAACGACCCTAAAATTAGACTTATTTTTTTATCCAATAACTTCCCTCCTTCGTTTTAATAAAGTACTTCGATATAATTTTAAAAATACCTTCTGATTCAACTTTCCTGCTAACTTTAACTTAAGTGAAACATTTCACAAACAATACCACCTTGTGAAAATCCACCCTTACCTTTAACACAGCCATTTTTTAATAGGATAGTTATGACTATCCTTTCGTATCTCACTGGAATATTATTCTTTATTTATGGAAAACAAAAGATATAGTTCTATGAATTTTCTACGTTACTATAATCTATCAGTTTCTTTTTACTTCTATAATTTACGATAAATATGCTAATGCCAACCAAAACTAAACCGATTATGAGTAAATATGTAATTGTTTCATCTAAGAATACCGCGCCTAATATTACTGCAATAATTGGCACCATGAAAGTGAAAGCTCCTACTTTACTAGCTTCACCTTCCCTAATAAGTTTGTAATACACTATCTGCGCAAGAGGAATACCTAAAATAGAACCATAACTTAATGCACCAATATATTCACTATTCCAAACGATATCGGAAAAGTCTTCGAAAAAACCACCAAATACAATCAAATTTTATAAATTGGCCAGCTACCTCCACAAACAAAAATTAAAAACAAGAGAAGCATTGTCTACTTTGTAAAAACATTTTTCAAACCTATTACTTCCTTTCAACAAATAAACCAAGTCTCTAAGATCACTCTGACCACTTTATAACGCACTAAGCATACCATCTATTAAAAAATTATTTCTTTTAAAATGATACTCCAAGACTACTAATCTACATGAAATTAAAAATGGAACCACCACAAGAGTAGCGATTCCATTTCAATATTCTATTTATCAGCCGACGATTGCATTAGCAATTACTAACATGATTAATGACGTAATCCAGGCTAAAGTTGTTGGAACTGACCAGACCATAATTTGTTCTTTCAATTTAGTAATACCAAGCATCCGGTTAACAACCCAGAACAAAGAATCATTGAAGTAAGAGAATAGCATAGCACCTAAAGCGGCTGCTTGTGCAGCCAGTACTAAATTGACATCTAAATTTACTAGTATTGGCGCAGAAATAGATGCTGCTGTTATCATTGCAACTGTCCCACTACCTTGTATCAAACGAACAATAGAGGCAATGAAGAATGGTATTAATATTGCTGGTATTGGTAATCCTGCAATAATTTCGGCAAGATAATCACCAGTACCACTATCGCGTAATACGGTACCTAAAGCACCACCTGCTCCAGTAACAAGCAAGATAATACCTGCAGTTGTCATACCTTCTTCCATTCTTTCCAACGCTTCTTCACGCTTCATGTGATTAGCCAATCCATAAATTGCTGCCACTAGACCTAAAGCCAGGGCAATAATCGGTTGCCCAAAGAACAACACATAGTCCCATGCTCCACCAGTAAACTCTAAAGCTGTTAAAGTTGTGTTTAAGAATATTAAAACGATTGGCAATAAAATCGGGAAAAAAGATTTAAATAATGAAGGAAGTTCTTTTTCACGATCACTCGATGCTGCTAAGAAATCGTTATATACCATTTCAGATGGATCCTTACGAACAAAACCATCCCCATCTTCTTCTGGCACTTGATGGATTCGTTTACCAATCCACTGGGCGTACAACACGCCTACAATAATAATTGGCACCGCAAAAATGAGTCCCCAAAAAATCATTTCTCCAATGTTTACGCCAAAAATACCTGCAACTCCTAGTGGTCCTGGAGTTGGTGGAACTGCATGGTGAGTTGCCACCAAACCAATAGCCAGTGCAACTCCAAGAGTTACAACAGATTTTCCAGTTTTACGTGACAAAGATTTAACTAAAGGATTTAAAATAACAAACGCTGAATCCACAAAAATTGGAATTGAAACGATATAACCAGCAATAGCCATTGCCCATTCTTCTTTTTTCTTTCCAACTAAACGTATTAATGAATAAGCAAGTTTTTCTGCTGCCCCAGTAACTTCTAGAATACGTCCCATCATAACACCTAACCCTACTACTATACCTATAGAGGCTAGAGTATTACCAAATCCAGAAGTAATCGAATTTACTACGTTTAGTGGCTCCATTCCACCTATTAAACCAGTAATGGATGCTGCTATGATTAAAGCTAAAAATGCATGAATTTTTGTTTTTAATACGAGTAAAATAAGAACTGTAATACCTATTACTAGACCTAATAACATTTGTAACTCTAAAGTCATTCCCATGAAACCCCTTTCAATCCTCTAGTTTAAAAAGAAGGAAAGTAAAATACTTTCCTTCTATATAATTACTTATCTTTACAATGATTCACGAGTGAATTTTGGTGCATATTCAGCAGCTAGTTTGATACATTCGTACATGCTAACTTCAGATGCAATGTTTTTCCATGCGATATCAAATGCTGTACCATGGTCAACAGATGTACGTAGGAAAGGAAGACCATTTGTAATAGAAATAGTACGGTGGAAATCCGTCATTTTCGCTGCGATATGACCTTGATCATGATATAGAGAAAGAACTGCGTCATATTTACCATTTAGCGCTTGGAAGAAAACTGAATCTGCTGGTACTGGACCATAAGCATCAATTCCATCTGCTTTTGCAAGTTCGACACCTGGTTTAATTTCTTCTACTTCCTCCATACCGAATAGACCACCCTCACCTGAATGTGGGTTTAATCCTGCAACTGCAAGCTTACGACTCTCAACTCCTAGACGTTGGAGAGCTTTATCACATCTATTTAAATAATCACGAACTCTTTCTTTCGTCATTTGCGTAATTGCTTCTGCTACGGATACATGGCGTGTTAAGAAGAATATACGCATTCCTTTTACTTGGAACATTGTTAATGGATCTGGAGCCCCACCTAAATCTTCTAGCATTTCTGTATGACCGATATAAGGAACATTCGCTGCTTTTAATGATTCTTTATTAATCGGTGTAGTAGCAATTGCTTTCACTTCACCAGCCATTGCAAGTTCCACTGAGCGTTTTATAAATTCAAATGCTGCTTGTCCGTTTTGTGCTGAAACTTCTCCAGGCACGAAATCTTCCATATTAATATTTGCTAAATCCATCACATCGATTGTTCCAAATTCATAAGAACCTTCTGCAGGTGATGTTACTACACTAACTTTCAAATTTACTCCAGTAACTTCGATTGCTTTACGAAGTATATTTGCATCCCCTACTACTAAGGGTTTACACATCGTGTAAAGTTCTTCTTTTGCTAAAGATTTCACTGTAATTTCAGGACCAATACCGGCCGCATCTCCCATAGGAATTGCAATAATTTCTCGAACTGTAGTCATATCCTAAACACTTCCTTCTTCTTTTTTGTTTGTTAAGAATCTTACACATTTATAAATAGAGTACTTATCCCCTACCATGCCACCTTTAGTGATTACAGGAATACTATCGAAAGCTCCTCCTATAAAATGACCATATGCAGCTAACGGAAGAACTTCATCCTGCAGTCCGATAGCTTGCGCTTCACTAACAGAACATAGTGCTGCTGTTACATCTCCACCACTGGAAAACATCCCATCAATTGTATGTTCTGTTTGGTCAATAACACCATGTGTGACTCTAGCCAAACCTTCCGTTAAGCGTTTGGCAAGCTTTTCTTCCGTCACCCCTTCTCTAGTGGCTATATCTTTTAAGTTTAATTTTGCAGCACCAGGGGCATAAGTAGTGATAATCAGAACTTCTTGATCTTCAAGTTTAATAATTGCTTCGTTCACTGCGCGTTCTATTTCTTCTTGCCATGTATTAGTAGTAGAAGCCAGGGCCGCCGTATTCACATAAACTGGATTAGCATTCTTCTTATCTATTAGATAATTTAACTGTCTTCCAGTTAATGGGGTTATACTTCCTACGGTCACGATGAATTTGTTTGTCAAAACATGCTGATGAGCCATTAAACGACTATAGGAAGCGGATAATGGACCTGGATCCACTGGTACAAAAACCACACCCTCAATTGCAGCCATCGATTCAGCTATATGATCGATTTCCTCATTAGTAACAGCATCCACAACGATAATCCGATTTCCAGCCTCTATTTGTTTCATCATTTCTAAATGAATACTATTTTTCCCTTTTAACACTCTTCCTAAGCCTATATGTGAAACCGGAAACTGACTTTGCTCACTCATAATAGTTGGTACATGAGATATTGTAATCGGATTCATAGGATCTTTTGCGACATCCGTAGATTCAACAGGTACACCCTCTACCAATAGATATCCACCAGAGACGATGCGACCTGAATCTGGATATGACGTAACGACTACTGCCACACTTTTTTCTCCTAGTGCATTTAATAATGTGTCTGTTTCTACTCCAAGGTTTCCACGTACAGTGCTATCTATACGTTTACAAAACACGCTTGCACCCCATGATGAAAGTTGTTCGTATGCTTTTAAAACCCTTGATTGTGCTGAACTAGGTGCACAGTATCTACTATCCGTATCCATACTAATGGAGGTAAACCCGCCAACTGTTGGTACTTGCCCTTCGAATACTACGGTAGCACTATTAAAACCGTTTTTTGATAGGAGCACTCCAGTTGCATTAGCCCCAGTTAGGTCATCTGCAATAATTCCAACTTTCATTTTTTCACGTCCTTAATAAAGGTAGTCATTTCCCTGTAGATTTCTTCCACTTCTACTGGAAGCGTTTGATCGGTTATTATAGCAGTCACAGAATCAATACTAGCAATTTTAGCAAACGCTTTCTTTCCAAACTTTTGAGCATCTACTACGAGATAAACTACCTCACTACTTTTAATCATCTGTCTTTTGATAGAAGCTTTCTCCAAAGTAGCAGAGGTAATACCTAGTGTAGAATGCACCGCATGTGCACCTAAAAACAATATATCCACATGGATTTCTTTTAACATGTTTTCTGCATATGTTCCAAAGACTGCTCCAACACCATTTTGTATTTTTCCGCCTAGCATAATGACTTCTACTTCACTGTCCATCAATTCCGCGGCGATTTTAATATCATTCGTAACAATTGTTAGATTTTCTCTTCGTTTTAAACGTTTGGCAATTTCAAAATTTGTTGTCCCGGAATCTAGAAATACTTTCATGCCATCTTTTACTAAACCTATTGCGATCTCCGCAATTTCCACTTTTTGTGGGTGTGCTTCTGCAACTTTTTGAAGATAACTCTGTTCCGCAATAATACCCTCGGGTATTGCAGCTCCTCCGTGGGTTCTTATAAGTTTCTTCTGTTTTTCTAATTCATCTAAATCTCGACGAATTGTCATAGCAGATACATCAAGCAAATTAACTAATTCTATAATTTCTACTTTACCTTTTACAGCAAGCACTTCTATAATGCGTTTCTTTCTTAATTCGGGAATCATGTAATTCTCCTTTTCAGAAAACGTTTACTATGAACATATTATGTTCGTCTCTACCATTAAAGTCAATATATTTTGTTAAATTTTAATATAGTATGTTCATAATGAACACTTTTAACTAATTAATTGTTAAACAATTTGGAATTATCCGAAGGAATTCTAGCATTTTAGCGATGTAGTGTGATAAAATATAATAATCTATAAATAGAAAATTGGAGGTACTTTCCCTATTATGCAATCAACAGATACGAAGACTATTCAAGTCGAGAATGTCCTTATCGCACATCAGTTTTTAAAAGATGTCGTCTACCATACACCCTTACAAAAAAACGAATATTTATCTGATAAGTATGGAGCATCTATTTATTTAAAACGGGAGGATTTACAGCATGTCCGCTCTTTTAAATTACGTGGTGCATACTATAAAATCAAAACAATCCAGGAAGCTGCAAAGGAAAAAGGAATTGTCTGTGCTAGCGCTGGTAATCACGCACAAGGAGTCGCATACGCATGTGCCCAATTAGGAATTATCGCTAAAATCTTCATGCCACTAACTACACCGGCACAAAAGATTGATCAAGTGAGGATGTTCGGACGGGAATTTGTTGAAATCATTCTAGTAGGGGATACATTTGATGATTCAGCGGAAAGTGCAACGGCTTATGCAGAGGCGGAGGATAAAATCTTTATTCATCCATTCGATGATCCAGAAATTATTGCAGGTCAAGCTACTGTTGCAGTGGAAATTATGAATGACATTGAAGTTCCTATGGACTATCTGTTCGGTAGCATTGGAGGTGGCGGGTTAATAGCTGGACTTTCTACATATATAAAGAACGTCTCTCCTTTTACTAAGGTAATTGGTGTTGAGCCTGCTGGAGCCGCTAGTATGCAAGCTGCTTTTAAAAATGAAGGACCAATTATGCTGGAATCAATTGATAAATTTGTCGATGGAGCAGCAGTAAAATGTGTCGGAAACCTGTCCTATGAGCTAAGTAAAAAGTACGTGGATGATATTGTCCTAATACCTGAAGGAAAAGTTTGCACGACGATATTGGATTTATACAACAAACATGCGATTATTGCAGAACCTGCTGGTGCCCTAACTGTTGCAGCGCTAGATTTCTATAGCGAAGAGATTAAAGGTAAATCTGTCGTTTGTGTTATTAGCGGTGGGAACAATGATATTGGTCGTATGCAAGAGATTAAGGAGAAATCTTTAATCTACGAAGGGTTATTATATTATTTCATCGTAAAATTCCCACAAAGAGCCGGAGCATTACGTCAATTTTTGGACACAGTTCTTGGACCGGATGATGATATTACTACGTTTGAATATACAAAGAAAAACAATAAGGAAAGTGGACCTGCGCTTGTCGGAATTGAATTGAAAAACAGAAATGATTATTCTGGCATCCTTTCTCGCATGAATGAGAATGGATTTTCCTTTAAGGAAGTAAATAAAGATAGTACGTTATTTGAATTACTCATTTAACCAAAACCTTGTAATATCAACGTTTAAATCGATTGATATTACATTTTTTATTATATTAATATAAAGTTTATTAAATATCCACACCTCAAATCTAGCAAAATAGTTATCTGTTTGATATAATGATTATTGTATTATAAATATTCTAATCTAGGAGGAAATTGAATGTCAGAAAATCAAAACAACAATAAATTAACAACTGCAGCGGGCGCGCCAGTAGTAGATAACCAAAACTCGCAAACAGCTGGACCACGTGGACCAGTATTATTACAAGATGTGTGGTTATTAGAAAAACTAGCAAACTTTAATAGAGAAGTAATTCCAGAGCGTCGTATGCATGCTAAAGGTTCAGGTGCATATGGTAAATTTACTGTAACTCATGATATTACTCAATATACGTCAGCTGCTCTATTCTCTGAAATTGGTAAAGAAACAGAAATGTTCGTACGTTTCTCAACAGTAGCAGGTGAGCGTGGAGCAGCAGATGCTGAACGTGATATCCGTGGATTCTCTATGCGTTTCTATACAGAGCAAGGTAACTGGGATCTAGTTGGTAACAACACTCCAGTATTCTTCTTCCGTGATCCACTACAATTCCCTGATTTAAACCATGCTATTAAACGCGATCCACGTACTGGTATGCGTAGCGCTAATAGCAACTGGGATTTCTGGACATTATTACCTGAAGCACTTCACCAAGTGACAATCGTAATGAGTGACAGAGGTCTTCCAAAATCTTACCGTACAATGCACGGTTTCGGTAGCCATACATTCAGTATGATCAACGCTAACAATGAACGTGTTTGGGTAAAATTCCATATGCGCTCTCAACAAGGTATTGAAAACTTAACTGATCAAGAAGCAGTTGAAGTGGTAGGAGTTGACCGTGAGAGTTCTCAACGTGACCTTTACGGTAATATCGAAGAAGGCAACTTCCCTAAATGGAAAATGTTTATTCAAGTAATGACAGAAGAGCAAGCTAATAATATGCCTTACAACCCATTCGATTTAACAAAAGTTTGGTATAAAAAAGACTTCCCACTAATCGAAGTTGGAGAGTGGGAACTTAACCGTAATCCAGAAAACTATTTTGCTGAAGTAGAGCAAGCTGCTTTTGCACCTTCTAATGTTGTTCCTGGCATTAGCTTCTCTCCAGACAAAATGTTACAAGCACGTTTATTCTCATATGCAGATGCTCAACGTTACCGTTTAGGTGTTAACCACCACCAAATTCCGGTTAACTCACCAAAATGTCCGGTACACTCTTTCCATAGAGATGGTGCTATGCGTGTAGATGGTAACTTAGGTGGAACAATACCTTATGAGCCAAATAGTTATGGACAATGGAAAGAACAACCTCAATTTAAAGAGCCTCGTTTAGCACTTCAAGGGGACGCTGGCATTTGGGATTTCCGTGAAGATGATGATAACTATTATGAGCAACCTGGTAAACTATTCAATCTGATGACACCTGAAAAACAACAAGTGTTATTCGAAAACACTGCTCGTAACATGGATGGAGTAGAAGAATTTATCAAAGTTCGTCACATCATTCATTGCTACAAAGCTGATCCTGCTTACGGAAAAGGCCTTGCGGATGCAATGGATATTCCATGGGGCAATATCGAAGCTGCAATGGCTTAATGTGAAAGTTAGTGTGGCTAGTCGTAACTAAATGTTGCGTCTAGCCACTTTTTTATTTTCCATTTTTACTCATTAAGACATAAAAAAACCGGGCAAAAGACGGCCGGTCCTTTAATAACAAAACGTAGATATACCATTGATTTCCGCTCCGAGCAGACGCTTTCCGTGGGCACGGCTTCAGCCGCTTCCCTCGCTTACGCTCAGTCCAGGGTCTTCAGCTCGTACTGTCCCACCGGAGTCGCCGCTCTGCGCTCCAATCAGTTAGAACCACTTTATATAATTGGATATAAAACCACCTAAATATAGGTGGTTTTTCTTAAAATTAGTCAGGGTGAAAGGAACTCCGATCAAAGTAAATCCACTTTCTTCTTTCCTAATAAATTAGTATTCATAACCGAGCGGAAGATTCTATCCCTACATTAACTTGAACTACTCTTATCATCTAAGCGATATGCTATGCAATATCGTAAAATTTAGTATCACTCACTTAATTGATTGGAGTGTAAGGTGGCGACTCCAGTGGAGGCCAACAGGATGTTGGTCACGAAGGCTTAGCCACACGACGTGGCGCCCTTAGCCTTCGGTCCTTATAAGCATTACAAAGGAAAGCGTCCACCTGAAACGGAAATCAGTAGTATTAATCATTCTTTTCATTCCATAAACTCAGTGTTCACGCTACATTTTTACATACTTTC
Source organism: Psychrobacillus antarcticus (assembly GCF_029533155.1). Lineage (GTDB taxonomy): Bacteria > Bacillota > Bacilli > Bacillales_A > Planococcaceae > Psychrobacillus > Psychrobacillus antarcticus. The sequence continues at coordinate 50,782 of NZ_JAIZDB010000011.1, forward strand.
TGACCATTAAAAAAAGAGTAGCAATTAAGCTACTCTTTTACTTATTTAAGATGATAATAACGTTCGGTCACTTGTTAATTTTTGACCTCTAATTCGTTGGAATTCTTCCATCAGCTTTTCAATAGTTAAATCTTTCTTTTCTTCTTCTCCAACTTCCAAAATTATTTGACCCTTATCCATCATGATCAAACGATTACCTAAATCTAAAGCTTGTTGCATATTATGAGTTACCATTAGAGTAGTAAGATTATCTTTTTTGACGAGTCTTTCGGTCAAATTTGTTATTAGTTCCGCACGAGAAGGATCGAGTGCAGCAGTATGCTCATCTAATAATAAAATAGACGGTTGTGTAAAAGTAGCCATTAACAAAGATAATGCCTGTCTCTCTCCACCAGAAAGTAGTCCTACTTTAGCAGTTAAGCGATTTTCAAGATTAAGATGTAGGCTTTCCAGTGAGTGAAGGAAAAATTCTTTTCTTTGTTTATCTACGCCAACTCTCAGACTCCTTTTTTTATTTCTAGAGTAGGCAATTGCTAAGTTTTCTTCGATCGTCATTGTTGGTGCCGTACCAGACATTGGATCTTGAAACACTCTACCGATAAACTTAGATCGTTTAAATTCAGGGAGTTTTGTAACATCATTGCCATTTATTAATATTTGACCAAAGTCAGGAGATAATGCCCCGGAAACCATATTTAACATGGTAGATTTACCAGCACCATTACTCCCGATAACTGTTACAAAATCACCGATATTTAATTCTAAATTTATGCGATCTAATGCAATTTTCTCATCAGCAGTACCCTCATTGAAAATCTTGTTGATATCATTTAATTTAAGCAAGGTTTTCACTCTCCTTACTCTTATTTAGAGCTAGCACTTCAGATTCACGCAATGCGTGCCGTTTTGCTTTCCTACCTTTTTCACGACGTTTTTCAAAAAACTGAGGTAAAATTAGCGCTACAATTACAATGAATGCTGTAATGAGCTTCATATCTCCCGCATCCAAAAATTCTACTCGAAGTGCCAAAGCTAAAACGATACGATATATAATAGCACCTACGATTACTGCAAGGGTTGTTCTAACAATTGTTTTCGTACCGAAAATTGCTTCTCCAATAATGACAGATGCAAGTCCGATTACAATCATCCCTATACCTAATCCAATATCAGCAGCTTTCGTATATTGAGCAATCAAAGCACCAGAAAATGCAACGAGTGCATTGGAAAGGCCTAATCCTAGAATGACAAGTGTATCTGTATTTGCCGAAAAGCTACGAATCATTTTCTTGTTGTCTCCGGTAGCACGGATTGCCAAGCCAACTTCTGTTTTTAAGAACCAATCAAAAATCAATTTTATAATAATAATCAAAATAGCAACAATTACTACAGTTCCCCATGTCTTTGGAACATATTGAACGCCCATAGATGTGAAGAAACCATTAATAACCTCATCTATCCCTAAATTTCCCCACCAGCTGAAGAACTGGCTAAATATAGTTCCTTCATTCATTAATGGGATATTCGGTCTTCCTACAGAATTCTCAATCGTAAAGCCCATAATTCGTAAATTAATAGAATACAAAGCAATCATCATTAATATCCCAGAAAGTAACGGATTAATCTTCCCTTTTGTGTGTAATAGTCCTGTCATACAACCAGCTAGAAATCCAGCAATTATTGCTACTAATGTTGCAATTGCAGGATGATAACCAAGTACAATCATTGCCGCAGCAGTACCAGCTCCAGTAACAAAGCTTCCATCCACCGTTAAATCTGGAAAATCTAACACTCGGAATGTCAAATAGACACCGAGTGCCATAAGTGCATATATAAATCCTTGTTCAACTGAGCCAAAGATTGCTGTAAACATAAAACATCAAACTCCTATCTATTCCACAAATTCTGATTCCCATTCATCTTTTACTTCAATTCCAAGGGCATCAACAGTATCTTTGTTCAAAACGAATTTTAAATTTTGTGGATATTGAACGGGTAATTCCGCAGGTGTGCTTTCACCTTTTAAGATTTTAACAGCCATTTCACCAGCTTCATAGCCGATATCATAAAATTCAAAGCCATACGCACCTAAGCCACCACGTTTTACGGAATCGAACTCCGCTACCATCATTGGAAGTTTATGTTCGTTGGCAACATCTATAACAGATTCAAGTGCATTAACTACCGTATTATCCGTTATAATATATATCGAATCTACTTTTCCTATTAAAGATTCAGTAGCTTGCTTAACTTCAGCAGATGTTGAAACAGAAGCTTCTACAACATTTAGCCCAACTTTAGCCATTTCTTCTTTTACTGCATCTACAGAAGAACGTGAATTTGCCTCGCCTGCATTAAATACCATCCCAACATTTTTTAATCCTAACTCATTCTTCATATAAGCAACGGTATTTGGAATAGCTTCGGGGTGTGTATCAACTGTCCCTGTTACATTTCCACCTGGGCTTTCCATAGAATCTACAAGTTCAGCATCAACAGCGTTTGTTACCGAAGTAAATACAATCGGAATATCTTCAGTTAACGCCGTAACTGCTTGTGCACTAGGTGTCGAGTTAGCAAATATTAAATCTACTCCTGAGCTTACTAGATTATTAGCAATCGTCGAATTTAAACTATTATCATTTTGAGCGTTTTGATATTCATATTCGACCTCAAGTCCTGCATCCTCAATTGCTTTTTGGAATCCTTCATAAGCTGCATTCAACGATGGATGTTCTACAATTTGTGTTACACCAATGGTAAATGTTTTTGTATCCTCTGACTTCGTACTATTTGTTGAAGCAGTTTCATCTGCACCACATGCTGCTAATAGTAAAACAGCAGCTGATAATACCGTAGCAAATTTCTTCTTTGTACTCTTCATCTTTAATAACCCCCATTTTACATTTGACGCATCAGCGATTCAACTCGCTAAAGCATTAAGATAAAGCAATATTACACTGAATATGCATAATAGTCAACAACATTACGACTTATTCAATTACTTTTATTCGAAATTTTCAGCATTCATTTGGAGACCATTACAATTTCTTAACATAGAAATAATATGTAGGAGACATTTTTGTTTTAAAATATAAGTTAGGATATATTGTTTTATTTTAGGGGGATTATAGAATGGCAATTTTAGAAAATGATTATCACAATCTATTTAGCTATATATTAGAAGAAAAATCGATAGAAACAGTATTTCAACCAATTATTTCATTACAAACTGGGCAAATATATGGTTATGAAGCATTAACTAGAGGACCTATAAATACAGTGTTACATAATCCAGAAAATTTATTTGATTATGCTTTAAAGACTGGAAAACTGTGGGAGCTTGAAAATGTTTGTAGGGCAAATGCACTGAAATGTGCATATGAATTACAAGCGGAAGGAAAACTTTTCCTAAATGTAAATCCCAATATTATGAATGACCCGAAATTTAAACAAGGTTTTACAAAAGAATTTTTGTCTATTTTTAACATGGATTCAGATTCTATTGTTTTTGAAATCACTGAACGTGAGGCTATAAACAATTTAAAGGATTTCATTAATACGATTGATCATTATAAAAGACAATTTTATCAAATAGCAATTGACGATGTAGGTTCTGGATATTCTGGACTAAATATAATTACTGATGTACGCCCACATTTCATGAAATTAGACATGAAACTAATCCGTAATATTAATAAGGATAGAACCAAACAATTACTCGTTAGAAGTTTGTGTGAATTTGCTAATTATTCTCAAATACATATTATTGCAGAGGGCATCGAAACAATAGAGGAATTAAATACGCTCATTGATATAGGAGTGCATTTCGGCCAAGGCTATTATATTCAAAAGCCAAATCCAAAGTTATTTCCAATCAGTGGTGAGTTGATAGATATTATCAAAAAAGAAAATAACCGACAAAACAGTATGGTTTCTAATCGTTTAACCGACACAACTATTGAGCATATCGCTACTCCCCTACATCTGATTTCGAGTGATTTGCCTATTTCCAAAGTTAGTAAATTAATGGAATCTAATGATTCCTTACCTGGATTTTGTATTAAAGAAAACAATAAGTTAATTGGCGTAATTACAAGAAATAAACTTCATTTGAAATTCAGTGGTCCCTATGGGTACAGTTTATACAATAAAAAGCCAATTTCTGCAATTATGAGCAGACAATTTATGAAAGTAGACGCCGGAACACCAATAGACGTTGTTGCTAAAATTGCTATGAAACGAGATCCATTACACTTATATGATTTCATCACAATTACGAAAGAAGAACATTATTTTGGCATTGTGACGGTCAAGGATTTATTGGAAAAAAGTATGCAGCTAGAAATAGACTATGCAAAACATTTAAATCCACTGACAGAATTACCAGGGAATATTATTATTGAACAGCAACTTCAAAAATGTATTGAAGCAACGAACGACCTTATTGTTCTATACTTAGATATTGATAATTTTAAACCATACAATGATGTATATGGATTCGAAAAGGGAGATAAGGTAATTATGGATCTCGCAAGGATATTAGAGGTCGTCTGCCCTACGGATAGATTCATCGGTCATATTGGCGGAGATGACTTCATTCTAATTACAGATTTAGCAAGTAGTAAAGAAATGTGTGAAGAGATTATAGAACAGTTCAATCAAGCCATTGAAAATTATTACTATGCAAACGATTATACAAAAGGACATATCGTTGCTAAAAATAGGCACGGAATAGAAGAACAATATCCTCTATTAACTATTTCCATAGCAGGATTAACCAATCGAGAATCTCAAACAATTTATGAACTGTCCGAAAATGCAACAAAAGTAAAAAAACAATGCAAGCAGCTTATGGGGAGTAATTATTTAATACAGTATTAACTAGTCGTGAAATAAACAATGAGTGAAGTGAACCCCCCCCAACTGATTATTTTGAAATTTATGCTATGATTAAGCTAATAATTCACTATTAGGAGGTCCATGCATGACTACCGTAATTATTATTGGTATTTTTATATTCCTAATTATATTAGGCCTCACCATTTTCACGATCAATAAAGGCTACGCATTTAAGCACACAATTGACGAAATACCTGTACAAGACGACAAAAAAACGCATAGCCACAACGGCTAATGCGTTTTTTCCGTTATGAATTTTTTTCCAGGTGACTTAAATAGTATGTGTGTTAAACATTTGATTTCCCTCTTCAGCCTTAGGCATACACACTGCGGACGATAAATGAAGTAGAAACTCTTATTATGTAGCGGAATTTCTACCATATAGTAAGTATTTACTAATAGAGAAAGCGAGGTGCGCTCGAAATTGTATCTTCGAGCGCTTCTTCGACAGGTAGGAAAGAATTACTTCTCCTCTTCCCAAAAGCTTTAAGAATCTGTTTACTATAGTTGAAGGAGGACGACGGACAGACTAACGCCATAAATTTATCGAAAAAACTAAGGCGGGTTGTGACTTACGTCACAACCCGCCTCTAATAAATCAGGATAATAATATAGCAGCAAATCTGTCCAAAGTTACTCCGAAAACGATACAAATTAGGTTCTTATATTAAAATGTCCTTACGTTTTTAATCGTTCATTCGAATTCTTAATTGCTTGCTATTACTTTATCTTTTTTAATCTGTTTACTTCTTAATTGACCACATGCAGCATCAATATCACTACCCTGCTCCATGCGAACACCACAATTAATCCCTTTGTTTTTCAGTGTTTGGAAGAAAGCACTGATAGATTTTTCATCGCTACGCTGATATTGTCCATGCTCATCTACTGGATTATACGGGATCAGATTCACATATGACAGATGACGTTTGTTTTCTAGAAGTTTTGCAAGTTGTAGCGCTTCTTCTACATGATCATTTACATCTTTAAGAAGAATATATTCGAATGTAATCCGACGATTTTTCTTCTCTAAATAATAATCTACCGCTGCCATTACTTTTTCAATTGGGAATGCTTTATTGATGACCATGATTTTCGTGCGAAGCTCATCATTTGGAGCATGTAAAGAAACAGCAAGATTTACTTGAAGATCCTCTTCCGCAAAATCAATGATTTTCTTAGCAAGACCACTTGTTGAAACAGTAATATGACGAGCACCAATAGAAAGTCCTTTTTGATCATTGACAGTGTACAAGAAATTCATCAAGTTTTTATAGTTATCAAACGGCTCCCCAATACCCATTACTACGATATGGCTAACACGCTCTTCTTTTTGAATTTGGTCCAAATGGAATTGTACCTTCATAATTTGTTCCACAATTTCTCCTGCATCCAGATCGCGGCTCTTTTTAAGTAATCCACTTGCACAAAAACTACAGCCGATATTACACCCTACTTGTGTCGTAACACACACAGAAAGTCCATATTTAAATCGCATTAGTACTGTTTCGATTAAATTTCCATCATGCATTTCAAAAAGGAATTTAATTGTCCCATCTGCTGATTCTTGCTTAACACTTTCTTTTAACGTTTGTATGACAAAGTTATCTTCTAAAATTTGAAGACATTCTTTGTTTACATTTGTCATTTCCGCAAAACTTTGTACACGTTTGATGTACAACCAGTCCCAAACCTGCTCTGCACGGAATTTCTTTTGGCCTTGTCCAAGTAGCCATTCGATTAATTGATCTCTAGTCAGACCATATATAGATTTTTTCATTAAAAGCCCTCATTTCATGCGTATACAATTTGCCTATTATACTATAGTTATTTACCCAAGACAATTTATTATACTTGAAATAAGGTGTAAAAGAAATATTTATGCTTGATTAACTTCATTTTTTCTTATCCAATCACTATAACTACCGACATAAAGTTGAACATTTTCGTAGCCAGCCTCTTTTAAACATCCATACAATGGTGCAGCAGTGACTCCGCTTCCACAATAAGCTATCACTGGTTTGTTGTGCGGAGCCAAGTGAGCCAACTTTTCTTTCAACTCTTTCTGCTCTAGAAATTTCCCATCCCTTTTAAGCTGCTCCCAGTCAAAGTTAATAGCAGTTGGAATATGACCAGCGATTGAATCAATCGGTTCACTTTCCCCTCTATAGCGTACATTAGATCTAGCATCTATTAATTGTCCCTCTATTTCTTCTGCAACTACTTGTTTTACTTCTTCCATGGTAAGTAATTTACTGTTGTTCCATTGAGGGATCGTTGTTGAATGCGCTAAGACAGGTTCCATTTTAGAAACTGGAAGCTTACTCTTTAATTCTTCCAGTCCAGAACGGGATACATATATATTTGTAAAACCTGCCCATTCCAATAAAAAGTATGCACGTAACGCAAAAGGAGCTCCTCCCTGGTCGTAAATTACGATAAAATCATCCAGCTTTAAACCAGTTCGCTGAACAAGGTCCGTCATTTTTTCCTTCGAAATCATCGGGTGGCGACCATTTTCCTTGAGCATATCAGATAAATCTTCTTCTAAATCCCAATATACTGCTCCTTCTAAATGTTCCTGATTATACAGTTGTCGTCCTGCATCTTTATCACTCAAATCGAAGCGAGTATCAATAAAACGGGGATTTTTCTCTAATATCTGTGCTAATTCGATAAATACTTTAGCCATATAATCACTCCTTTTATAGTCGTGCGTATACTAGTTTCCACATTTGAAGTGTTTTTTCCTGCTCTAATAATTTTCGTTCCGCATCAATTTGAGTAATCGATTCTTGCAGAAGCTTCAATCGTAAAGCCTCTGATTCAATATCCGAATATTGCTCAATCCAATTACCTAGACGTTCCTTTTGTTTCGTTAAGTATTCATCTGCCTCCACTTTCGATTCATCAGATAGGACATCACGCAGTTTTTCTTTTTCATTGTTCTCAAAAAAGCTCTTAGAATTTTTGAAAGATGATTTCACATGCTCATATTTAGCTATGCTTCCAAAAGGTCCTACAAAATCCAGTAGTTCTCTCTTCATGACTTCATGTGGACTAAAGGTGAAGCTTGTATTCCAATCTTTAAGTACGCGTATTTCCTCTTTCTCCAATTGAATAATTTGTTGTTGAATATACTGGAGAATTCGAAAATTTGAAACACGCATTTCTTGTTCGATATCGAAACGAATCATTTTAAGAATATCTTTTAAGGCAAGATCCAATGCAACAGTAGAAGAGTTATTTGCAAATAACGATGGATTATACGATTCTTTAAAGAACTCATTAAAACGGTAATACACACGCTGTAGCACGTAGTATAGCAGTGTATCTAGTTCCTGTCTTGCATCTTTTGCAATTTGTGTAGATTTAGAACTTGTGTATCGTTTACGAATATTTTGTTCTTGGCTTCGAAGTTCTATCAAACGTTGGTCTTTACGCGCAAGATTTGCTTCCGTTTGTTCTATTAAGCCTAGTAATTTCGATTGTTGACGAGTCGCTTCCTCTTCGAGAGCAGAAATAGAAATCTGCTTTAAATCCTTTTCTAGAAAACGATGAAATGATTCTTCAAATTGTTGCATTCCCTCATGCACTGATAATCCATCGAGTTTCTCTTTTAAACCTTGTAAGCTTGATACTCCATATACTCTAGGAAAACGGATACCAAATCGTTGTAGTTCATCTTGAACATATTGCTTTACTAGATTCGCTTCCTCTTCTGAGTCTGCCAAATCGATTGCATTTACTACAAAGAACATTTTATCTAACTCGAAAGCATCTTTAACTCGCCCTAGCTGAATAAGGAACTCACGGTCTGCTTTAGAAAATGCATGATTAAAATAAGTAATAAATAATACTGCATCTGCATTACGAATATAGTCAAAAGCTACACCTGTATGTCTCGCGTTAATCGAGTCTGCTCCAGGAGTGTCTACTAGTGTCACGCCTAACCTAGTTAGTTCACAATCATAATAAAAATCAATGAAATCTACAAAACAGCTTTTCGATTCATCTGCAACAAATTGTCCAAATTCATCTCCTGAAACGTGTAGAACGTTTCCTAGTTGTCCCTTAAATGTTGGATACCCTTTATAAAAGGCAGTAACAAAAGATTTGTGTACCTCTTCTACTACCTTCTCATTCATAACAGAACTAGCTTTTTCAAACGCTTCCTCTAATGAATGGATAGTTATTCCAAGCTGTTCATACGCATGAGCCACATCCTCTAAAATTTGTGCCTCCGATTTAAGCACAACATCAGCCGTATTATGCAAATGTTTTTTTGATACAGGATGGATCTTATTAATAGCGGCTGTTGTAGGATTAGGTGAAACCGGCAACACATTTGCACCCATTAAAGCATTTGAAAAGCTCGATTTTCCAGCACTAAATGCACCAAACAATGCAATCGTAAATTGTTGATTTTCTACTCGCAATGCTTTTCTTTTAATCGTCCGAGCTGCCTCTTCAAACGCTGGTAATTCTGCTAATACTTCTCCAATTCTTTTCGCACGATTCACTACTGCCTCAGCGGAAAGAAGAACTTCATCATCTCTAACTTCTTCTACTAGTTCTCTATTTTCAATTGGTTGCTCCGTTGTATGCTCTTGTTCATCATAATCTGTAATAGAGCTTTCAAATTGAAGCCGCTCCTGTTCCCAATTTTTTAATAAGTTATCTCGATCCTTCCTAAATGGCAAAGAAGGTGTTGAAACTGTTTTTTCAAATGTTTCTATCCGTGTATCTATTTCTTCTAAAGCTTGTATAGCTAATTTTTTTTCGTTTAGCTCATTTGTTTTTGATTCTATTTGGTCTTCATCTTCAATGGGATTTCCTTCAATATAAAGTATATTTTCTTCTTTCCATTCATCCGTTTGACTAATGTAATACCGATTGACAGCTTCTGTAACTCGATTGGCAAAATTCAAGATTGCATTACCGGTTGTACTTGCTCCGTCATGTAAAGAATTATCGATAATACTAGTAGAAATATTAAATTGGATATCATCGATTTGAGAAATTTTTTCTTCGGTCAATAAAGAAACGTCTTTTAGCATGCGCTTCATCAATAATTTCATATGCGTTGTAATATTAGTGGATATAATCTTTTCTAACAAACTAATAATTTCGTTAAGCCTTCTTAATCTTTCTTCTTCTGTTTTCTTTTTACTCCCTAAAAAACCAACTTTAAAATTAGATTGCTTACTCTCCACATAAGATTTTAAAGCTTCACGCATTTCGAACGTCATAATTGAAGCATTTTCTAGTATATTTTTACGAAGTTCTTCAAATGTTTTTTTCCAAAGAGTGACATCTTGAAGCTTTACTTGTGTTTGAGCAAGCTCCAATTGTTCTATAATATCTTCTTTGTTGTTCCAATCCTCTTCACTCAGCTGACTCTCAAAGGTTTCAAAACACGCTGCTTTTTCATCCTCTAAAAAATGTAAATGCTCATCTTTTAACTTTTCTAATGTAGCTTGAGCTAATGTAAGGTAATAATCCTCTTTGTTTTCAATAGAGCTAGTCACTATTTGTTGAACCTGTGGAAAATCATTATGTATGAAATCACTATTTTTTAAGCTTGTATAAAATATTCCTTTCGGATCAACAGACCATGATTGAAAGGCATCTACTACTGACTGCTTATAAGATGCAAAAGGTAGTTCTTCCTCTCTATGCTTATCTACTTGGTTTACGATTAAATATACATTTTCATTATAGTGTAGTAGCTGCTTCGTAAATTGAAAGTTTAACTCTGACTGTACATGATTGTAATCCATTACGTAAAAAACAATATCAGCTATATGCAAGGCAGATTCAGTCGAAATACGATGTGCATCATCGGTCGAATCTACTCCAGGGGTGTCCATGATGGTAATTCCTTCTGGGAGACTTGAAACAGCATGTCCTATTTCAATTTGAGAAACTTTACTTCCATCTTTTGAATACTTTTTTACTAGCTGAATATCATATTCTCCTGAAAACTTAACTGGTGGCTGATCTACAAAGTGAACAAGCGCATAGTTTTCTGCTGTATTTTGTACCGTTACGATATTTGCTGATGTAGGTATTGGGCTAGTTGGCAGTAATTGTTCATTAACTAAAGCATTAATCATACTCGACTTCCCTGCAGAAAAATGACCTGCAAAGGCAATAGTAAACGTACCTTTTTCCAGTTTCTGAGCAAATAGTTTAGATTTACGATAACGTTCGTCGTCATTATTTTGTTTGAAAATAGTTGCAAGTAATGCGTTCTGTTGTTTGATCGTTAGTAATTCCTCTGAGTTCTCCATGTAAAAGTTTATCTCCTTCATAATTCGACAATATACATCTATCATAGCAAAATTTATATGCCTATAACAATATTCTTTGACTCTTTTGATAATAAAGAGAAAACCTATTTATTTCTATTTTCCGGAGTGCTTCAAATTGACGATGCTACATTATTACCGCGAAATATTGAAAGACTGGTCATGACTTACATCACAATCAGCCTTTCCTTTTATCGGTAATTGTCATAATCCTATTCATAGCTCTCTACATTGGAGAACAAAACAAATGACCAATTTAATTAAATTTAATTTAATTCAAATCAAACTAATTTTCTCTGCCAGAATCGGTGGGCAGCAATCGCTTCAATAAGTTCATTCACAAAAACTGTCATGTCTGTTTCCGAGATTACTCCCGGTTTTCCTTCTAAATTATTTACCTTCAACCATTCGATGCCTTCACCGGTCGCACCAATCGGTTTATAGTGTGAAAATGCCTCATCAATGAAGTAGGCTGCATCCTTGTTGAACTTTATGTTTTTGTCACTCCCCCTTATCATATAGACAGCATCAAATAACACCGATTTCGAAGTTAGAAAGGTATGTTCCGCTTTTACCTCAACTCCATTTGTCCCCTGCACTGTTCCAATATTTTCACTTATAATTTCCGGCACAATGCCTGCGTTCATCAAGCTGTCCAGCACATATTTAACCTCTGGGCCATTGAATCCCTCCGTCAATATTACAGCGACCTTACGTGTTATTTCTGATTTTGTTGTATTTTCTTGGCTAAGGGCTGGGGAGGATTTTGTTACGGTCGAACCGCCTCCTATAGGAGGATTTACCCCAACATTTACCGCAAAGGCGGTCGCTAATTCAAGACTCACATTGGTAAACATATCCACCACCTGCTGTTTGACAGATTCACTTTTGACTTTCCCTAGTTCGAATCTGAATGCTTCAATGATATGCATTTTTTCAGGTGGGCTCATACTATTCCAAAAAAGGGTGGCTTGAGAAAAATGGTCCGCAAAACTCTCACTTCGAGCACGAATTTTAACGCCTTCTACCTTTTCCTGATACGTGGCATATCCCCCTTCCTCCACACTTGCAGGTGCCGGGGTGTCACCAGCCAAAGAATTTCGGTGATAACTCACTTTCCCGAGATTGATAGTCTGGCGATGGAAGCCCTCCCGTTGATTGTTATGGAACGGTACAACCGGTCTGTTAATGGGTATTTCATGAAAGTTAGGTCCGCCCAAACGGAGTAATTGAGTATCTAAGTACGAAAACAGGCGCCCCTGTAATAATGGATCATTAGTAAAATCGATTCCAGGTACAACATTACCCAAATGAAACGCAACTTGTTCCGTTTCAGCAAAGAAATTGTCTACATTCCGATTCAGTGTCATCTTTCCAATGATCATTACTGGAATGTCTTCTTCCGGCCAAAGCTTTGTCGCATCCAGTATGTCGAAACCCAGACTGAATTCGTCCTCTTCCGCAAGAATCTGAACGCCCAATTCGAATACCGGGTAAAACCCTTTTTCAATGGCACCCCATAAGTCATTACGGTGATAGTCAGGATCGATGCCCGTCAGTTTATGGGCCTCATCCCAGACAAAGGAATGTGTTCCTAATGCAGGCTTCCAATGAAATTTCACAAAATGTGCTTGCCCCTGTTCATTGACAAGACGAAACGTATGGACGCCAAATCCTTCCATCATCCGAAAGCTACGTGGAATGGCGCGGTCTGACATAATCCACATAATCATATGTGCAGATTCCTGGTTATTTGCGACAAAATCCCAAAACGTGTCGTGGGCAGTTGAGGCTTGCGGTATATCATTATCAGGCTCTGGTTTGAAAGCATGCACTAGATCTGGGAATTTAATGGCATCTTGGATGAAAAATACAGGAATATTATTCCCAACTAGATCATAGTTTCCCTCTTCCGTATAGAATTTAGTCGCAAATCCTCTGGCATCCCGAACTGTATCTGCAGAACCACGGGCTCCATTTACAGTAGAAAATCGGACAAATACGGGAGTCTTTTTGGACGTATCCTGCAGGAATTTCGCCCTAGTATACTTTTGCATGTTTTTGTATAACTGAAATTCCCCATGTACGCCAAAACCACGTGCATGAACGACCCGTTCTGGAATTCGTTCATGGTCAAAGTGCGTTACCTTTTCGCGAAAATGAAAATCCTCTAGTAGAGTTGGCCCCCGCACACCAGCTTTTAATGAAAATTCATCTTCTGAAACTTTTAACCCTTGATTGGTTGTAAGTTTCTCGCCTTTGTCATCTACCCGAAAGGCTTCTAATTGCTCGTCTTTGCTGTTTTTCCCATCATTGCGCCCATCCATTTAAAATCCCTCCCCATCATTTAATGGTATGAGTCACAATGGAGTCTTATTCCGCTAATTTTTTTCTATAAACATGGAAGTATAAACGGTTTACACCTGTTCGTGATGGGAGAGGAAGGAAAAATGGGATTGCTCCTTATTTAATTTTTTTACATAATATAAACATAAGAAAAAATGACTCCATTTTTATTAACAAATGGAGTCATTTCAATAATTCATATTATTTTGGCTTTCGGTGCTATGGATTTTAAGATATATGCGGTTATCCCGCTGTACACTACAATAGAGGACCCAATGAAAATAGCTAACATATAAATCTCCCTCTCAACTGAATTTGATATTCATTCTCATTTACATAATAACATAGCATATTATAAAATTCTACACTTTCTATTCTTTTTTCCTATATTACATGTTAAAATTGATACATCTTTACTAGATGGAGGGAAGTAATGAGTGCTTCAAAACATATTCAAACTATACTAAATGGAACAATCCAATCGTTAAAATCAGTCATACCAATAGCAATGGAAATAAAGTCCCCTACCTTGATGGTTCAACCATTCGAACAAAAAGAAATGGCTGTACTGATTGGAATGATCGGTGATATTAAAGGACGAATAATAATTGACTCTACTGCTGAAAGCTTTTCTGCTATTGGAGCAACAATGTTTGGAATGCCTTTAGAGGGTGAAATGCTCGAATCGTTTACTGGCGAGCTTGGGAACATGATCGCAGGGAATATATGTACTTCCGTTGCAAGCGAAGGTGTTGAAATTGATATAACACCTCCTACTGTTATTGTCGGTACTACTCGTTTATATGGCTTTCAACACGCTTTTAAACTTCCAGTAGTGATTGAGAATATTGGTGATATGGCAATTATCTTAACCATAGACGAATAGTTAATAGAGCCTCCTTATAAATAGGAAGGTTCTTTTTTTATGTAAAAATACCTATATTTTTTTGAAGACATTCGTAATTTTCCATATTTCACATATATTTCACAGTTTACATACGCTGGTGTGATATTTATCACATCTTCTTGCAAGCTTTATATTTATTATGAAACTATACATATTAAATAGGAGGAGGTGTAAGTAAATGTCGAAAAAGAGTGAAAAGGATTCAGATTTAAAAGGTACTCTATATTCCGTTGGTTTTGTTGGTTTATTTATATTAATTTCTTGGTTCATGGCATTTTACTTATTCGTAGACAGATTTTAATTTGAAATGGAGGTTAAAGATTTATGCATATTCATAAGTATGAAAAGTGGTGGCTAACTTTTGGGATTAGCTCGTTGGTATTATTTTTATTTATAGTAGGTTTTAGTGCATTTCATTATGGTTCTCATCCCCCAACTGGAAAAGTCTATATCGACCCTGAGCGAGTTGATGAAATTGCACCATTCAATAAACCAGGTGTCCATAAGGTAGCAGGTGAAGAGTGGGACTATGAAGTAGTTCTAGTAGCATCTGCATTTTTCTATAATCCACCTGAAATCGAAGTACCTTTAGGTTCTAAAGTTAAGTTTATAGCAACAACTAAAGATGTGGTTCATGGATTTCAAGTAGCTGGAACAAATATTAATATGATTCTAGAACCTGGTTATGTGTCGGAATATATAACAACTGCAGACAAACCTGGTGAATTTTTAATCTTATGCAATGAATATTGTGGCATAGGACATTCTACTATGACGTCAATGTTAAAGGTGGTGGAGTAAATGACAACGATTAAAGAAAAAGCAAAAGATTTAATAAAAGTGGATCGACGTGATAGTAAACTAGCACTTGCTCATATATATGTAGCATTTATCGCTTTATTCATCGGAGGACTTTGTGGGTTACTACAGGTTCTTGTTCGCTCTGGTAAATTCACTCTCCCTTGGGGAATTGGCTATTATCAAATTTTAACTATTCATGGTGTTTTATTAGGTCTTATTTTAACAACTTATTTTATATTAGGGTTCCAAATTGCGGCGATGAGTAGAACTTCAGGTACTTTTACAAACAAGCAACGTTTAATCGGTTGGATCGGTTTTTGGGTAATGACTGCTGGTACAGTTGCAGCTTCCATTATGGTATTGCTTAACGAAGCTTCTGTTTTATATACATTCTATGCTCCTCTTCAAGCCCATTGGATTTTTTATGTGGGTATGGCATTAGTAGTTGTTGGATCATGGATAACTGGTATTGCACAAATTATGAAGTACGTTGAATGGCGTAAAGTAAATCCAGGTCAACCTAGTCCCCTTTTATCATTTATGGTAATCGTCAATATGGCGATGTGGCTTATCTGTTCTTTAGGGGTAGCTGTGGAAGTGGTATTCCAACTAATTCCATGGTCATTAGGATGGGTCGATAAAGTGGATGTTTTACTTTCTCGTACATTGTTCTGGTATTTCGGTCACCCATTAGTTTATTTCTGGTTGTTACCTGCATATATGGTTTGGTATGTAATAATTCCTAAAATTATTGGGGGAAAAATTTTCTCTGATGCCTTAGCAAGACTTTCCTTTATGTTATTTTTACTGTTCTCTATTCCCGTTGGATTCCATCACCAGTTAACAGAACCTGGGATTGATTCGTTTTGGAAATTCTTGCAGGTAATATTAACTATGATGGTTGTAATTCCTTCCTTATTAACAGCATTCTCTATGTTTGCTTCATTTGAATTACGTGGTAGACAATTAGGCGGTAAAGGACTATATGGATGGTTTAAAAAACTACCATGGAAGGATGCTAGATTTACAGTTCCATTTATCGGTATGGCCGCATTTATACCAGCTGGTGCTGGTGGTATTATTAACGCATCTTACCAGATGAATCAATTAATCCATAATACGATTTGGGTAACAGGTCATTTCCATTTGACACTGGCAACAACTGTAGTCTTAACATTCTTTGGAGCTGCCTACTGGTTAATACCCCATCTTACTGGTAGAGTGCTGACCAAACAAATGAATAAGTTAGCTATTATTCAAGCGATTATTTGGTCAGTTGGAATGACGATCATGTCAGGTGCAATGCATATTGTTGGATTAATGGGTGCACCTCGTCGTTCAGATTTCTCTACTTATGGTGGAGCACAACAAGCAACGGAATGGATTCCTTACCAAGTTGCACAAGCAGTTGGAGGAACAATCCTCTTTGTCGGTATCATTTTAGTGCTCTATATTGTGGCAAATCTACTATGGTTTGCGCCTAAAGGTGAAACAGAGTTCCCAATTGGAGAGGTTTCTGAGCACGCCGAAAAAACTCCAATGTGGTTGGAAAATTGGAAGATATGGCTAACAATTTGTATCGCTTTAATATTGTTTGCTTATACCGTTCCAATTATCGATATAATCCAAAATGCTCCTCCAGGATCAAAAGGGTATAAATTATGGTAACAATAAAATAGAATGAAAGATTAAACTGGTTAGTAGAGACCTATGTTCTCGACTAACCAGTTTTTATGTATCCAACATAATACAATATCTAATATCCGATGACAAAAAGAGTGAAGATGCATTGTTGTTCCCCCTCTTCCCAAGGTGTAGTTGGGTGTCATGTCTACGGTATATTTATTTGGCTATGTTAAATGTAAGGGTTGATTTTTCGATAAAATGTTATTGTATGTGAAATGTTACACTTAAACTAACGTACGCAGGTTTAGTTGAGAAGAGTAGTTTAATTTTATTAAAAAATTGATCTTTTTAAATAAAGGGATTGTATTGTTGAAAAGTTTAAGATTAAGTAAGGTGAACCATACCATAAGTAAATGAGATCTTTTAAAAAAAGAATATTAAGTGACCCGCAAATAAAAAAATAGAGTTAAAGGCAGAAATGAAAAGTCATTTGTTAGAGGCTGTTTATGAACTAAAAGAAGAAGGAAAGTCAGAACAAGAAGCAATTGAAATTGCGATTGAAAGATTTGGTGGAGAAAAAGAAATGCGTTCGGTTGTAGAACAATTATTTAAAGCACAAAAAACATTTGCGAAACGGGTACTTTATACAGCAATTGCATTTCTTTTGATTTCCATTGTCATTTTTAGTATTGTAATTTCTAACGAAAAAAGTAACTTGAATCAAAGTAATCAAGTTGCTTCTCGATTTCTTAACAGTTTAGGCGATAATGAAGGAATACCAAAACAAATTGAAACTGATATTCAGGAAATTGTACAAAGTAGTGGAAGAATTACTGGAATTAGCATATACGATGATGAGAAATTATTTTCTTCAAATAAACACGTTGAACCAATATATAGTTTTCGAGAAGAACTCTCGTTTAATATTTGGAATAATACAGGGTTTTTAACTTACAAGGGATATGGTGAAAGTAACACTACCTGGCATGTTAGTATTGAATCAAAAAGTTATGAAGGAACGGCTGTTATTTTACTTTTAGTAGGTATCGTTGTTTATTGGACATTGTTTACCATATGGGCAACTATTAACGCCTATCATCATAGACGCTTAAAAGTTGGATGGATTATTGTATTTACTTTATTAAACTAACGTGGTGCTTTAATAAAAAGGACATCAAAATAAAATGAGCTTGGAGAACATATCCCAGTTCATTTATTATGTGCATTTTAAATCAACCTTTACCTTTAACATACTCATTTATTTTTAAAAACTAGGAAAAATGCACCTAGTTCTTTAGGATCTAAACCTGTTTCTACTATTTTCGAAGGGCTTTGGACAGACTTATTGCTATATAATTACCGTTTGATATTTTATAGATGCTGGTCGTGACTGAAGTCACGACCAGCATCCTTTTTCTCGGGAATCTTATGGCTATTGACTGTCCGTCGCCCATCTACAAATTTTAGAAACAGGTAAGTTCATTTTTGGATAACTAGAGAACAGATATTTTCCTATTCGTAGAGTTGGATAAATATTATGAAGCTTAGAAGTGAAGTTGGTTCCATAAGTAGAATGATAGTAGCATGGTGTTTATTACCAATTATTGAAACTTATCACTCATTAAGAACGTATGAATATTAAGATACTTTCGTTCGACAAAAGGGTGAGTTATTGGCTGGAGTGCTTCGAATGAATTAAAATCTCAAATATAAAGGAGGATGTAGAGATGAACTTGGACAAGAATTTCATTTTATCAATTTTTACTTCACTGCTAATCCTATCAGCATGTTCATCAGAAAAGAACACAGCATCCGATGAAATAGAAGGGATAGAATTAGACTTAACCATTAATAAACAAGAATTCACGCAAAATGATGAAATAATTGCAAAAGTAATTTTAACAAATCATAATGATTCGCCTCGAGAAATTTTTGTACCAATCCCAGTAGATACAGAAGAAGGAATATCTGCTGTAATGGTTGAAAAAAAAGACAAGATGGAGTGGCAATTGTTGAGTCCAGAAAACAAACAAGACATTTCCAACATCAAAGGGCGTTCTTTCTATGATTATGTTCTCGTGGAAATAGGTGCAAATGAAACTATCGAACAAGAGTTTATTTGGAATAAGAAATTGTTAAATCAAGAAACCAAAGAAATTGTAAAAGCGGATAATGGAGAATATGTTTTAAGCACTTTTGTGATATTGGATGAAATCAAAACTCAAGAAGAATATTATGAACCTGAAAAACAAGTGATTTCCAAACTTAATTTCACAATTAAATGAATGAAAAACGCTAAAAGGGCCAAATAGGTCCTTTTTCATTTTGTTTATTTTCAGCTTTATCATTTAACATAGCTATAAAAAAGACCCAAGCAATATTCATCGCTTGGGTCAGATATTATTTAAAGCTTATAAATTCTCGTATACTTTTCTTCTAAGTAATCAGCTAGATATTTTCCATTAAGCCCCTCACCTGTTGCAGCTTGAAGAATATCCAATGGCTTTTTAAGAGCTCCATACTGATGTACATGCTTTGTAAGCCATTCTTTGATAGGTGCTAAATTGCCTTGCTCCAACAAGCTATCAAACTGGGGAATATCTTTTAGCATCGCTGCTTTAAACTGAGATGCATATATATATCCAAGCGCATAAGATGGGAAGTAACCAAAACTAGCCCCTGCCCAGTGAACATCCTGTAGAATACCTTCTGCGTTCGTAGTTGGTCTAACACCCAAATACTCTTCATATTTAGCATTCCAAATCTCTGGTAAATCCTCTACTTTTAAATCTCCATTAAACAATCCTTTTTCGATTTCATAGCGAATCATAATGTGAAGTGCATATGTCAGCTCATCTGCCTCGATACGGATTAAAGAAGGCTTTACTTCATTGATCGCCCGAAGGAAATCCTCCATAGGAACATCCCCGAATTGCTCAGTGGAATAGCTTTGTAGCTTTTCATAATTCTGTTCCCAAAACTTCGGATTACGCCCAACAAAATTTTCAAAAAACAACGACTGCGATTCATGGATACCCATAGAAGCTCCACCTGCTAAAGGTGTGCCCGTTAACTCTTCAGCAACATTTTGCTCATATATTGCATGACCACATTCATGAATGGTACCGAACACAGCAGAACGGAAATCGAACTCATCATACTTAGTCGTAATTCGAACGTCTCCTCTATTTAAACCTGTCGCAAAAGGATGTACTGTTTCGTCTAACCTTCCCGCGTCAAAATCATAGCCAAGCTGTTTGAGTATATCTAAACTAAATGACTCTTGTTTTTGTTTATCAAAAGCTTGGAACAAAAAATCAGTATTTGGTTGATTTGGGGACGCTGAAATGCGTTTTAATAAAGAAACGATTTTTTCTCTTAATTCACTAAAAACTTGATCTAAAATATCCGTGGTCATACCTGGTTCGTATTGGTCCAACAATACATTATATGGATTATTATCTGTAACTCCCCAGTACTCTACAAATTTCTTTAAAGTAGCAACCATTTCTGTTAAATATGGTTGGAACATAGACCAATCATTTTTGTTCTTGGCTTCTTCCCATACAGATTCTGATTTAGATTGAAGAATGACAAATTTCTTATATTCATCAGCAGGAATTTTCTTACTCAGATCATATTCTTTTTTTACTTCTTCATAAACACGTTTGCTTACTTCGTTTACTGAATCCAGCTGTAATTCCATCTGGTCAAGTAACTCTTTAAGCTCGTCTGAAGTCGATAAATTAAATACATCCGTGGCAAGTACGCCAACAACCTCAGAACGCTGATCGATACCCTTTTTTGGCGCACCCGTACGCATATCCCAATAAAGCACCCCTAAAGCTTCTCGATAAGCACCAATCTTCTTTACATAATCTAAAAAGTTTTGTTCCATAGACATCTCATTTCCCCCTTGAATCATTTCGAAATTGATGTAGGCAGTACGCCTGTAAATCTATTCTCTACTTGTGCTTCTTCTTCATTTAACAATAAATGAATTTCCCCGTAATCACTAGATGTACGGATTAGACGTCCAATACCTTGTTGTAATCTTAAGAGCATAAATGGCAATTCTACTTCCTCAAAAGGATTGTTTGAGAAAGAACGTTTTGCATCAAATAGTGGATCTACTGGTGGGAATGGTAAATCATAAATAATTACTCTAGTTAATGATTCTAATGGTAAATCTAAACCTTCCCATAGATGATATGAGCATAAAGTGGAATACTCGCCATTTTGGAATTCTTTCACAATCGTTGAAAGCTCACGATCACCTTCAAAGACGATATCAGCTCGGTCTCCTAAAGTTGCTCTAAAGGAAGCCATCGCAACTTTAGATTTAAACAAAATAAGTGTTTGCATTGCATTATTTAACAGTTTCACTACATGATCAGGTTTCTCCTGTTGCTCCATTTCCTCTGTATATATTTTCATCACTTCTTCATAATCAAATGGTGATGCAACGGAGAACGATTGGAATTTTTCAATTCCCAATGAATCCGCTATATACGTAAAGTCTTTTTCTATAGATAATGTAGCAGAGGAAAAGACAATTGGCATTTTAGAAGTAAATAATTTCTCATGTAAAATATCCGTAACTAATCTTGGCATAATGATTAATGTTTCATAACCATCAATGATTTCTAACCATTCAATGCCATCCCCTTTTTCGGTAAATAAACGAAGAGAGAATGTATATTGCTCTAGAAATTCTTCTACCATACGGAGTTCGTATTCAGGAATTGTATATAACTCAGATTCGAACACAAATTCCTCTAGCAAGCTGTCCGCTACTTTGATTGTCTGTTTACATAATTGCATTAATTCCGGAGATTTATCGACCTTCATCCGATCAGTTTCTTCCATATTACTACCAATCCTTAATAAGCCGAAAATTTTATCATGTAATTCTTGTATAACTTCCATTAAATTTAATGTTTTTTCTCTCACACCATCGACCATTACTTTTTCCAATAATCGAATAAGCGTTTCACTTTGAATTTCATATGTCAACGCTTTTTGAGCAGCAAATTCAAGTAAATGTCCTTCATCTAGAACAGCCATTGAAACATCTGGCAATAAAGGCATTTGCCCTTCACGAACACGCGATTCCTTTGTCCAAATATGCTCCATTAAAAATTCATGCGAGCAAATGATCAGATCCGTAGATTCACGATAATGCTGACGATGAATTGTTTGACCACAACGATTTCGTACATCACATACCATACATTGTTGAGTCGGATGATAGTTAACTTTTTGCCAATCCTCATCACTCACTCCAGCAAATTGACTGCGTTCCCCATAAGGAAATATTTTCTGCATAGACGAATGAGCATAAACAAAATCCGGAACTTGGTCTTCAATTTCTTCTAAAAAATATTCGTTTTCATCATCTTTTTGTGCTTCTTCTAATCGCTTTAAACATAAATACTGATCACGAGATTTTGCTAATCGCACATCTATTTTTATATCTAAATAGTTTTGAAGCTTAAATATATCTCCTGCTTCTTTTACTAGTTGCTCAATTAGCGTTTCATCTGCACATGCGATCAATGCTGGTTTACCTGTATAACGAGCATAAGCAATAGCAGGAAGTAAATAAGCAATAGTTTTACCCGTACCTACTCCCGCTTCAGCAAATAGCACATTTTTCTCTTTTAACGTCTTTTCAATTTGATAGGCCATGAAAATTTGTTCATCGCGGCACTCGAAACCCTTCTCGGGTAATTCATCATATAACACATCACCCATCCAATCTCCTAATGATTCAAAGAAAGAACGGTCTTTTGAAAGTTGGAATGGTAAAGCTTGCTTCATACAAAAACTCCCTCAAATAATAATATAACAGCAAGGGAGAAACTAGTCTCCCTTACTGTTATGAACGTTTACCCCAATATTGATAGTAATCCGTTCGGATAAAACCATTAAACAATTTACGCTTTTTAGTTGCTCTTCTACCGAATACGTTCTCAAAGTTTTCCATTGACGATAACATGTACACTGACCAAGAAGGATAATTATTCATCAAATAACCTAGTTCACCAATTACCTGCTCAATTTCTTCCACTTCTCCAATACGTTCTCCGTATGGAGGGTTACTAACAATAACGCCATCCGTTAAAGTAGTAGTAAAATCTTTCGCATGCATTTGTTTAAATGTGAGGATGTCAGCAAATCCCGATTCAAATGCGTTTTGTTCTGCAATTTGAATCATGTGAGGATCAAGATCCGATCCAATAATTTGAAGTTCTTGATCATAATTAGCTAATGACTCTGCCTCATTACGCACATCTTCCCAAATAGATGATGGCATCCATGGCCAGAATTCACTATGAAAATCACGATTAAAGCCTGGTGCAATATTTTGTCCAATCATTGCCGCTTCAATCGGTATAGTACCGGAACCGCAAAACGGGTCAACAAATGGTCGGTTGGGATTCCATTTAGAAATTTTCACTAAAGCAGCAGCCATCGTTTCTTTTAATGGCGCTTCCCCTTGTCCATGACGATAGCCACGTTTGTGAAGTCCTGCACCACTTGTATCTATCGTAATTGTAGCAATATCTTTTAATATACTTATTTCCAGTTTAAATGTAGCTCCAGATTCGTCTAAAAAACCTGTTCTTTTATGAGCTAGTTTTAATCGTTCAACAACTGCTTTTTTTACGATTGCCTGACAGTCTGGAACACTGAATAATGTTGACTTCACTGATTTCCCCTGAACCGGAAATGCTGCATCGACAGGTAAGTATTTTTCCCATTGCACAGCTTTCGTATGTTCAAACAATTCATCAAATGTTTTTACAGGAAACTGTGCAGCGACAATTTTAACTCTATCCGCAACACGTAACCAAATATTTGCCCGTGCGATTGCACGCTCGTCCCCTTCAAAATAAACCTTGCCGTTTTCTGTAGTTGTTTCATATCCTAAAGCTTTCACTTCATCTGCAACAATAGATTCTAATCCCATTGCTGAAGTTGCTACTAATTTAAATGTTGTCATTATAAATTCCTTTCCTGTCTATAAATATCCCATAGCTCCATGAAATCCCTAAGCTTATTTGCCGCAAGTGGTTTACTATAATAATACCCTTGAATGATATCGCAGCCCATATCTTTTAAAATCTTTGCTTGGTCCTTCGTTTCTACACCCTCAGCAACTACTTTAATATGCAGACGATGAGCCATTAAAATGATTGCTTCTACTATAGCTTGTTTATCTTGTAAGCTAGCTATTTGTTGGATAAAACTTCTATCGATTTTCAAATAATTAAGTGGAAATCTATTTAAATAACTTAGGGAAGAGTATCCAGTTCCAAAATCATCTATGGATATTTTGAAACCCATTGCTTTTAATTTTATCAGTTTAACTACTATATCGTCTGAATCCTTCATAATTGTACGCTCTGTTAGCTCTAACTCCAATAGCTGCGGACTACAATTATACTGCATAACAATTGAATTTATACGCTCGATAAAGTCATCTTGTTGGAAATGGAGGGAGGCAATATTAATGGATACCGGTAATATATGTATGTTTCCTCGAGATCTTGACTCCAGTATATCCAAACACACTTTTTCTAAAATAACCTCGCTTAGAGGAATGATAAGACCAGTATCCTCAGCAATAGGTATAAATTCAGCAGGTGAAACAAATCCTAATTTGTCATTACTCCATCTTACTAAAGCCTCTACACCAATTATTTCTTGTTTAGCTAATCCTATTTTTGGTTGATAATGAATGAAGAAATCCTTATTACGGATAGCTTTTCTTAGTTCTGATTCCAAAACAATTAATCGTTTAGAATCTTTTTTCAAATCATCAAAATAAAATGCATATTGGTTTCTACCATTTTGTTTAGCAAAATACATGGCCTTGTCCGCCTTATATATTAATTTCTCTATATCTTTACCATCTTGTGGAAAAATACTGATTCCTATACTTGCAGTTATATAAACTTCTGTCCCACATACATGAAATGGTTTACTAAAAATCTTAGTAATATTCTTAGCTAGAAGTGCAGCATCTTTTTGATAGTCAATATTCGCCCTAGAATATACAAATTCATCTGCGCCATATCTTGCAAAAATATCGGAAGGTCCGACAATAGCGTTAATACGGTTTGCAACCTCTATTAAAATAAGGTCACCAACTTCATTTCCCAAGGTGTCGTTTATTCGTTTAAATCGATCTAGGTTTATAAATAAGATAGCGTGACTAGATCCCGAATTATTCACTTGGTTAAATAATAACTCGTTGAAAGAACTTCTATTAAATATATTTGTTAAAAGATCAATTTGTGTTAGTTCTTTTAGTTCCTTTGCAGTCTCTTTTTCTAGAGTAATATCCGAAAAGATTCCAAAATAATTTATTAACTTACCTGCTTCATCAAAAGTACTATGAATAGCAAGGGTTTCTGGATAGATCTCACCATTTTTCCGTCTATTCCAGATTTCACCTTTCCAAAATCCATTTGTGTGAATTTCTGACCACATTATTTTATAAAAGTCAGCATCCTGTTTTCCCGACTGTAAAATACTTGGTGATTTTCCATGTACTTCTGAAAACTTATATCCAGTAAGTACTTCAAATGCATTATTGACCATTGTAATCTGCATTTGTTCATCTATAATCATGATACCTTCTAAGGTTGAATGGAAAATTTGTTCCATTAATTCAACAGAAAAAGTAGGTAGTTGTTGGGGTGGTTGTTGTTTTTCCACAATTCTTACCTCCCTATTACTTTATATAATAGAAAAGCTCTCCGAAAATGGAGAGCTTCTTAGTTATTAAATTAGCCACTCATACATTCAATAAGCCATGTTTTGTTTCCACGGTACTCAAACGGCGCAATGCCTCGTACGTATGTGGACGGCAATCATCTATCTACAGATTAAATCTGTTCTTCTATCCGTTCAATTCCTTCAAGAAAATGCCCCTACCATAATTTGGGTTTCTCACTCGTGGGGTTTACCTCGTTCCAGCTGTATAGTTTCCTATACAGTTCGTCACTGTGGCACTTTCAGAGATTGTCAGCCATATCCTAAGACTTAGGCCTTCATCCCGCCGTCAGCTACTAATAGCTGCCTTAGTTTATTTTTTCACTAAGCACGAACACTACATTCATCGCAGAATTGTGTGAGCATGGACTTTCCTCTACAATGTCAAGCATTGCAGCGATTGCCCGAATCTATAAGTGGTATTCCTAGTATATACTAAATACCAATGAGTTTCAATATAAGTAACTAATGTTATTATTCGTACAATTTACTTCCGAAGACATGTTTTTCAAGATGTGAAAGACGCTTTAAAATATCAAAATTAGTGGCTCCCGTTTGTGGTGCAACAGCTGGAGTTCTTGTTGGGATTTCCTCTAGCTGTTCTTTCAGTTTTTTATTTTCTAACTGGAGTTGAATTACTCTCTTTTCATAAGCCTCGTAATCTTGAATGATATCGTCTAAAAAAACATCCACTTCTTCTTGGTTATAACCTCTTAATCCTGTTTTAAATTCTTTTTCTAATATATCAGATGCCTTTAGTTTAAAATCCATATGGTATCTTCCTTCCATCTCCAATTCGCTACTCGTATTATAGCATAACGTTGTCGAATAATGGAGTTTTTTCAGCCACTTTTATGCACTTTTTGTTATGTCCTGCGGTTTCCCGGGAAATATTTAATTTCCGAATTATTCTCATTTCCCGCTTCATAAGTTCTCTTTTCAAGCGAGAATGCACGTCCATATTAAGTTTTGCTTCATGTTCTATACATTGCTGCGTCATTTCGAGCGCTTTTGGGAAATCTTTTAGTTGATGTTCGAATAACTTGGCTAACTCAATGTACACCTCTATACGATATTTCCCGGAAATCTCTTTTAAAGCTTGTCTGAAAGCTTGCACACTATCCTCGTATAATCCAGCTCTTTTTAAATGGAGACCTAAGAAATAATAAGCAATACTTGCATCTTCTTCTGAGAAATTATTTACGACAAAAGTAAACCAATCCACACTAGAATCCACCGTTTTTAAATCACGAAACCATTTACCGATATTCGTATAAGTTGTTGCCGTTTCTACTACTTCTTTTTCTTGAAGTAGCTCGACAGAGAGAATATACAGCGTAACGAGCGATAAAATATCCCATTCATTATGCTTTAAAACCTTCATCAAGTTGATAGGATTACCACTTTTCACCGCATCGAAATATATTATTGGTGCAAGGTGACCAGGTATATCATTTTCTCTTATAAAACCGAGTTTCATTTCCTCTACCTGCTTTAGTTTAAAACGCTCTAATTCACCCTTCCAAATCCTTTTAGATGAATGCATTAAGTCAATTTGGTGATGTTGCTTTAATCGCGGTAGATTATTTCTATTCATCGTCCATCTTGTCACTAATTGGGGAAGGTCAAAACTTTTCCCGTTATACGTAATAAGCGTCTGTTCATTTACCCAAAAATCAGTTGCCTTTAAAAAACTTACCTCATGATCTGGATCTGCTAGCACGAATTGCGTTAGCAAAAACCCATTTTCTACTTCCTTCAACACACCGTTTAGGAAAATTAGCACTCCTGCACCTTTTAACCCGGTCGTTTCCGTATCATAAAAACAAAATGGACTTTCTTTTGCAATAGTTAGTGGATGAGTTGGATAGACTTCCTGCATAAATGTTTTTGCCTGTTGTAGCTTATTAAGCCCAATATTTCCATGTATATGCTCCGAATGATAAAATGTTTCCTTTACAAAGTAAAATCCTTGTTCATCTTTTATAAATTTTAGCCCCGCATCTTTCCATTGTTCAACATAAAATGGAAGCGCCATTTCTAACTCTTCCTTTATAACTTTCTCTTCTACTATCTTCTTTTTCACTAAACCCTTCATTTGCATTAACTTTTTTTCATACGACATGGCGGTCCACCTGCAATAAATGAAGTAACTTAATTACTTCTCCTTTTAAATTTAGCTCTGCATCCTGTGCACCGATACATGCCGGGCAACCATTCATACAAGAACAATCTCCTACTTGCTCCGTCACTTTTGGTATTAACTCATTCCAAAGGTCATACATTCTTTCAGAAAGACCAATACCACCTGGATAACTGTCATACATATAAAACGTGGGTTTTTCTCCATGAATCGATTTTACCTGAGGCACTACATGAATATCCTTCGCATCACAATGAATAAACAACGGGATAAAAGCATGCAAGGCGTAGGAAACTCCGGTCATTGCATCTGATAGTAACGTGTCTTTCCAGCCATCTGGTTTATCAAAACTAAACCATGTAGAGGAAGTATGCAATTCAATTGGCGGTAAATGGATTTGACCAGATCCTATATTATCATGCGTATCAAACTTAATTTTTTTAAATATAGTTGGCTGTGCCAAAACAATAATGTCACCGAAGCGAAGCATACCAATGTCAGCTTCTTTTATTTTATCTTCGCTTAACACTTTTAACTCTATTGCTATATTGGCGTCTGTAAAATAATCGACATCGACTTCTCGAACAAATGCCTTCTTTTCTTCCCAATCTAATTTTTCTACTTGGAATTGAGTCCCTTGGTGCAAGTAAATAGCCTCTTCATGAAGCAAGGTCATCGCACTATATTGATCCATTTCACCAATAACCCTCGTTTTAGTTGGAATAGACTGATCAATAATAATGACATTCTCTTGAGATGCAGAACGTAAGCTAATATTGCTTGCAGGAAAACTATCGGACATCCAATGCCATTTTTCGGATGTCTTTAATAGAACTCCTTCACTTTCAAGAAATGCTAGTAACTCCTGTATAGAAAACTCAGCATACGAATCGGCAGATGAAAATGGCAGTTCAAATGAAGCGCATTTTAAATGATCCATTAAAATAATCATATTATCTGGATGAATTCTAACTTCCTCTGGAGATTGCCCAAGAAAAAACTCCGGGTGTTTCACAACATATTGATCAAGTGCAGTGGACCCGGCCACATAAATTATAAGTGCTTCATCCTGTCTTCTACCAGCTCTACCTGCTTGTTGCCAGGCACTCGCAATGTTCCCGGGATAGCCTGTCATAATACATGCCTGTAGCTGTCCAATATCTACACCTAACTCTAATGCATTAGTACTTACAACCGTTCTAATAATCCCATCCCGTAATCCCTTTTCAATTGTCCTTCTTTCCGAAG
Organism: Psychrobacillus antarcticus; assembly: GCF_029533155.1. Lineage (GTDB taxonomy): Bacteria > Bacillota > Bacilli > Bacillales_A > Planococcaceae > Psychrobacillus > Psychrobacillus antarcticus. The sequence goes on from NZ_JAIZDB010000011.1 coordinate 79,856, forward strand.
GCAAATAACCGCCTCGGTACCCGCGTATAGTTTGATCATTAATCTTTTTACTTACTAAAGATTGTAAATATGTCACAAGCATTTCTACGCGAACGCGGCTCTTCGCAAATACAATTGTTTGTATGCCATTTATATATAATTCCTGAGCTAAATCTCTCACTTCTAAAATAGCACTTCTACGTACATTAAATACAGGGTGTACAATTGGCGGATTATAAAATACAAAGTGTTTTTTTCCTGCTGGTGCACCGTTCTGTCTGATTAATTCATGAGCAGTATTCGTTAAATTTTCCGCTAACTCTTTAGGGTTTTTTATCGTAGCAGAAGTACAGATAAACTGTGGATTGCTACCATAGTATGCACAGATTCTTTGCAGACGCCTTATAACATGTGCAACGTGACTTCCAAATACTCCCTTATATGTATGGATTTCATCTATAACAATATATTTTAAGTTTTCAAAAAGAGTCACCCATTTTGTATGATGTGGTAAAATTCCAGAATGCAGCATATCAGGATTAGTTAATACAATATGACCTGACTTACGAATTTTTTGTCTAATTCCCGGGGCTGTATCACCATCATACGTATAACTTAATATTTCTTCCCCAGTTGCTTCAATCAATTTATTTAAATCACTTTTTTGATCCTGCGCTAATGCTTTGGTGGGAAATAAATAAATAGCCCGTGAGGTTGGATCTTCCATAATGGACTGGAGTACCGGGAGATGATAGCAAAGTGACTTACCAGAGGCTGTTGGGGTGATTGTTGTAAAAGACTTACCAGATGAAGCCGTATCGAAAGCGAGTCGTTGATGAATATATAACTGATTTATACCACGACTTTTTAGCGCATTTTGAATGGACGGATGCATTGCCTCTGGAAAAGGAGCATAAATTGCTTCTTTTTCTTCGGTCGTATGAATATGTTCAATTCGTGGAAAGCGATTTTCATCTACTTTCCACGCATCTAATAACTGATGAATGCTCTTTTTTTCAAGCATGCTCATCCCCTACTTCCTTAATAGCTTGTACAATTGTTTCAAGCGTATACTTGGATGAATGGACAGACGAAAGAAACCTTTTTTTGCTAGTACCTTTGTAATATGATTGCACGATAAACTGTTTCATGGATTCAAGTAAAGAGTCAATTTGGCTCGGATGGACATATTTTGGACGTTTCAATTGAATCCATTTTCGAACCAATTGCTCCCATTCCAAACATATCTCGTCTATTTTATATGCATGTGGTTTCACATCTGTAAAAAAATCTGGTTCTTTATCTAGTTCTCTATATAGGTGAAAACGCGAAATACATTCATCGCATTCTTTCATTAATTGGTTGCTAAGCTTTAATAATGACAAAGTGATCCCTCGCATTCTAGTTATAGTTTAGCAAATTCACACTTATATTACTAGTTCTAAGCGAACGTACATTCTTCACATTTTATTTTCAATTTTCTCTAGCTTTCCAAGTAGCCGAAATGAGTTTTTACTAAAATCCTCTTCAAACTTATCTTGTTCGTCATTTAAACGGTTTTCCAGCAAAAACTCTAGCAATTCTAACTGATCTATAAGTCTTTCAATTTTATTCATAATTATATTCCTCCTTTTTAGAGGTATATTCGCTAGTTTTATATTCTCTCCTTCCTGTTTGACAAAGCATCTTCTTAATAGACAAAACAAGTGTTTACTCGACATTGTGGGGAATGAAACCTTATATAATAACTGTTCGTCTAATGTACTTGTGATAAACTAATAGCATAAAGAGGTGATTGTTTGGCTATTCATTATCCAAATGGTAAAGCGTATGTTCCGGTTATCCAAGCAAAAAAAGAAAAGAAAAAGGATTACTCTTTCAGTAATAGGGGTAAAACCTTAGAGGATGAAATAAATGATGCAAATGAATTCTATATTACTCAGGACATAGCTGTTATTCATAAAAAACCAATTCCGATCCAAGTCGTCAAAGTAGATTATCCCTCTAGAAGTAGTGCTGTTATCAAAGAAGCATATTATCGCACACCTTCTACAACTGATTTTAATGGGGTATTTAAAGGGAAATATATTGACTTTGAAGCAAAAGAAACGGAAAATAAAACAGCATTTCCTTTAAAAAATGTTCATCTCCATCAGGTTGAACATATGAGAAAGGTTTCTAAACAACAGGGAATTACCTTTCTTCTCGTCCGTTTTTCTGCATTAGAGCGTTATTTTTATTTACCCTTTGAACAATTAGCGTTATTTTGGGATAGAATGCTTACAGGCGGAAGAAAGTCTATTACCATATCAGAAATGGAAACACATGCAATAGAGATTATTCCAAGATATGCACCAAGAATTGATTATATAAAAATAGTTAATGACTTGAACGTATAAAGTGAAAGTGAGGAGACGTTTATGAGTGAGCAAAAATTAACTCGTGAACAACGCAGAAAACAACTTGAAAAAAAGAAACAACCTAAAACACCAGCTAAACTATGGATAAAAAGAATATTATTAACCATTGTGATTATTGGCGGGGTTGGACTTGTAGGTGGAGGGGCACTTTTCGCCTTCTATGCAAGCAGTGCACCAGAACTAGACGAAACTTCTTTAAAAGATCCAATTAGTCCTAAATTGTTAGATGCTAACGGGGACCTATTCGCTACAGTTGGTGCCGAAAGCAGGGAATATGTTCCTTATGATGAAATTCCACAACAAATGGAAGATGCAATCATTGCTACGGAAGATGCTCGTTTTTACGAACACTTTGGAGTAGATGTATTACGTTTAGGAAAAGCAGTACTCGCTAACCTTACAAATGGTTTTGGAGATCAAGGAGCAAGTACGATTACACAACAGGTCATTAAAAATTCATTTCTTACAAATGAAAAAACCTTAAAACGAAAAGCTCAAGAAGCATACTTATCCATTCAACTGGAAAGAAAATATGAAAAAGAAGAAATTTTTGAAATGTATTTTAACAAAGTACTAATGTCTGGAAGAATTTACGGTTATGGTACAGCAGCCCAGTATTTCTATGGCAAAGATTTAAAAGACCTTACATTAGACCAATTTGCAGTCCTAGCAGGGATGTCTCAGCGTCCAAATGCGTTCCATCCATTTAAAAATCCTGAGCTTACGGAAGATCGTAGAAATGTCGTACTGCATTTGATGAATCTCCACGGCAAGATTACAGAGGAAGAAATGAAGACAGCACAAGCGGTTCCAATAGCGGATGCTCTATTACCGGAGGATCAACGTGTTGCCACTCAAAACTCAAAATATGATGCTTTCATCGATATCGTATTAAATGAATTAGAAGCAAATGGTGATGGAGATGCAATTTCAGAAGGAATTACAATCCACACTACACTACAACCAAATGCACAACAACAAGTAGAGAAAACATTAAATTCAGATATATTCCCTACAGAGGATATACAGTCGGCAGTAGCCATAATCGATACAAAAACAGGAGCAATCGCAGCAGTCGGCGGTGGAAGAAATTATGGAGCAGATCGAGGTTGGAACTTTGCTCAAGACATGAAAACACGCTCATTAGGCTCAACGATTAAACCATTGATAGATTATGGTCCAGCCGTGGAATACCTAGGTTGGTCGACCGGACAAACAATTGTTGATGAAGAAATTACTTACACAGGTACAGAACAAGTGGTACGTAACTTTGACGGTAAATATAAAGGGGCTATGACATTTAGAGAAGCGTTATATAATTCACGAAATGTTCCAGCAGTTAAAACACTCCAAGAGGTTGGTACCAAAAATGCTGCAAAATTTATAGATCGTTTTGGTATTGATCTCGGAGACATTACTGAAAGTAGTGCAATCGGTGGTACATCAAAGTCAATGTCCCCTATTGAACTTGCGGGAGCTTATGCTGCCTTCGGAAATAGTGGAATCCATACCGAACCTTATTCCATCAATAAAATAGTTTATCGTGATGGAAAAACAGAAAAAAATTATAAGCCTGCTGCAAAAGAAGTGATGAAAGATTCTACCGCTTATATGGTTACCGATGTATTACGTGATGTAATGACAAAAGGTACTGGTAAACGTGCAGCAATTAGTGGTTTAGATATTGCTGGTAAATCTGGAACATCAAATTACAGTCCAAAAAATATCAAAGAATGGGGATTGCCAAGCAGCTCATTTCCTGATGTTTGGTTTGCTGGCTATACAACAGACTACTCTATTGCAATATGGTCTGGATATGAAGATATGAAAACACCAATGACTACTAATGAGGAGCGCTACCTACCTCAGAGTATTTTCAAAGAAGTGATGACTAACATTAGTGCAGACACAGCAAATGAAAAATTCAAGAAGCCTAATTCTGTTGTGGAAGCTACAATTGAAAAAGGCTCAAATCCTCTTAAATTGGCAAGTGGATATACACCAGACGGACTTAAATCGACGGAACTATTCGTAAAAGGCACCGAGCCTACCGCGGTTTCAGAGGAATATGAACAACTCGAATTGAATACTCCATCCAACCTTTCTGTGGATTATGATGAATTAACATCAGCCGCAACATTAGCATGGGATTTTGAACAGGAAGATTTAGAATCTGCAGTTCAATTTGAAGTCGCTGTCTCAGTAGATAGTGGACCATCAGAAGTAATAGAAGTAACCAACCAAAAAGGGTTAATCGTCCAAAGCCTGATTCCAGGAAGTACGTATATGTTCAGCGTCACAGCAGTATCAGACGATATTCGAAGTGATAGTGCTTCTGTGCAATTAACATTGGATGCAATAGTGGAAGAAGAATTAGATGAAATTGAACCAATTGAAGAAGAGCCTAAAAACCCAGATGGCTCAAATAGTGGTAACGAAAATAATAATGGGAATAACGGAAATAATGGAAACGGAAACGGCAATGGAAACAACAACGGCAATGGGAATAATGGGAATGGGTCAAATTCAGGTTCAGGAGATGAAACTGAGAATCCTGACGAAGGCTCTACTGTCCCTCCAACAACTCCACCTGAAGGTACTGGTGAAACCGGAGAGAATGATGAGCCCGGTACACCTCCTTAATAACATATAAAAAACTAGCAGGTCATGACTACAGTCAGGACCTGCTAGTTTTTTTATAAATAGAGAAAATGATTATTGATCCTCTAGATTTCTATTCATCACTGTACTTCAATTTTTCTATCAATTTTTCCAACCAAATAATTTCCTTCGTTACTGAATCTGAAAAATACGAATCTGCAAAGTCTACCATTTACATTCTTTAATAAAGCTTCCCTGTTATGCGGGAGCGAGCGATTCATCGAAATTCTCACTAAAAAATCAAAACAAAAGCGAGTGAATCCTAGGATTCACTCGCTTTTGTTTTGTGCACCTATGCTCGCTATTTTTTTCTTAGATTCCTTAAAGAGCTCTTCCAGTTGAACAAACGCAGCATGTCTTTCTATATTAGACTCTATAAATGTTAAACGATCAATATAGTTAAGTGGAGCTGCTTCTGCTACCTCATCATGAATCGTTATTAGTAGATTGATGCCCTTTTGCATCAGCTCAACTTTTTTAATATCCTTTGTTCTAACGAATCCCAAAAGATCTTCACGAATTATTTCCCATTCATCGAAATATTTCTGATTACTGAAGGACAATTTTGTTCATCCTCTTCTTCCCTTCTCTACAGACCGAAAGTAGAGGGCATTCAGGGCAATTTGGATTTTGGGCTTTACAGTGATAGCGGCCGAAAAAGATTAACTGATGATGCGTTTTAGACCATAAATCTATCGGTGTCTTCTTCATCAACGTTTCTTCCACCTGCATAACCGAATCTTTCCACCTGCAAAGTCCTAAGCGTTTGGAGACTCTTTCCACATGTGTGTCTACTGCGATTGCTGGAATATCAAATGCAACAGAAACTACTACATTTGCCGTTTTTCGCCCGACTCCAGGAAAGGTCGTTAGTAAATCTCGATCAGATGGAACCTCGCCATCATATAATTCTATTAGCTGTTTACTAAGACCTTGGATATTTTTAGCCTTGTTTCGGAATAATCCAATAGAACGAATATCTGTTTGTAATTCTTCAATGGAAACAGCTAAGTAATCCTCAGGTTGTTTATATTTTTGAAATAAATTTTTTGTTACTTTATTCACTAACACATCCGTACATTGTGCAGACAGTAAAGTAGCGACTAATAATTCGAATGGGTTATCGTGAACCAACTCACAATGTGCATCTGGGAACATTTGCTCCATTTCATCTAAACAGTATAGCCACCCAGCTTTTGTAAGCATAATTCACCCCTACTCTCTTTCTTCTAACCAGTTATAAAAAGGAACTTTTGCAGTAGAAGATGGTTGTTCCGGAGCTTTTTGCACAGGAATATGTTGCCTAAACTGTGCAGACTGATTTTCAGCAGCTTCTACTGTTTTAATATTTTTCTTTTTCCAATCAAATAAAATCCGATCTATATAACGGAGGCTTAGCTTTTGAGAAAGTACAGCTTCCTTTAAAGCCAAGCGAATTAGAGATACAGAATGTTCATCCTGATCAAACCACATACCAATAGTTTCATATTCCATTGGGGATAATAATCGACCAAATTCTTGCTCGAATAATTTATATATATCCCCCTCTTCTTCTTTACTAAGATTACTCTTCACATCATCTTGTTGCTGTTCGATATAATCTACTAACAGCTCCCATAATTGATAAAAGGAGTAGTATTCAGAATGTATCCCATTTTGATCTTGATGCTGCTCAAGTTGTAATAATCCCTTCTGCATAAGACGTTGCAAAATAGTTACTACTTTGTTTTCACTAAAATGAGTACGTTCTACTAAGTTTTGTGGGGTAGGAAAATGATTTCCTGCTTCTCCATAAGCGATTAAATGCAA
>NZ_JAIZDB010000012.1 GCF_029533155.1 Psychrobacillus antarcticus
GATGCTGCTCAAGTTGTAATAATCCCTTCTGCATAAGACGTTGCAAAATAGTTACTACTTTGTTTTCACTAAAATGAGTACGTTCTACTAAGTTTTGTGGGGTAGGAAAATGATTTCCTGCTTCTCCATAAGCGATTAAATGCAATAGAAGAATAGCCTCTTCATCTCTTATGTTAATCGCTTTATAGTGACTAAAAAAAAGCTGGGAAATAGTTACATTCCCCTGCTCAGTCCAGATACGGAGTCGATCTAGCTTTTGCATACTCGTACTCCTTTCTCTCTATATAATACAATTTACTTATTATGGATATAAACGGTTCAATAGACGTGGGAACGGAATCGATTCACGAACATGCTCTGCTCCACTAAACCACGCTACCGTGCGCTCTAATCCTAGTCCAAAACCAGAATGAGGTACAGCACCTTGTTTACTTAAATCTAAGTACCAAGCATAAGCTGATTCATCTAGATTATGCTCTGCAAGACGTTTCTTCATAAGCTCATAATCATAAATACGCTCAGAACCGCCAATAACCTCACCATAACCTTCTGGAGCGATTAAATCAGCACATAAAACTACATCATCACGCTCTGGATGTGGTTGCATATAAAAAGGCTTAATGCCTACTGGATAGTGTGTTATAAACACTGGTTTATCATAGCTTTCGGCAATGGCTGTTTCATGTGGTGAACCAAAATCGTCTCCCCACACTATGTCATCAAAACCTTTTTCATGTAATAACTTAATAGCATCATCGTATGAAATACGTGGGAATGGTGCTTGAATATTTTCTAATTTCGACTTATCACGATCAAGACGCTCTAATTCTAGCGTACAGTTTTTCAATACTGCCTGAGCAATAAATGAAACATATTGTTCCTGCACTTCCAAGTTTTCTTCGAATTCAACAAAAGCCATTTCTGGTTCAATCATCCAAAATTCGATTAAGTGACGACGTGTTTTAGATTTCTCTGCACGGAATGTTGGTCCGAAAGAAAATACTTTCCCCATTGCCATAGCTGCCGCTTCTAAATATAATTGACCTGATTGAGAAAGATATGCATCCTCGTCAAAGTATTTCGTATGGAATAATTCTGAAGTTCCTTCTGGCGATGAACCCGTTAAAATAGGTGGATCCATTTTCACAAAGCCGTTTTCATTGAAGAATTCATATGTAGCACGAATAATTTCATTACGAATTTTCATAATGGCATGCTGCTTTCTAGAACGTAACCATAAATGACGGTTGTCCATTAGAAACTCTGTACCATGCTCCTTGGGAGTAATTGGGAAATCAACCGCTGCATGAATTACTTCGATTTCTTTCACTTGAAGTTCAAATCCAAAAGAAGAACGTTCATCTTTGATCACTTCACCAGTTACATACATAGAAGTTTCTTGCGATAACCCTTTTGCGGTTTGGAAGATTTCTTCTCCAACCTCTTCCTTTACTACTACACCTTGTACAAAACCTGAGCCATCACGTAATTGTAAAAATGCTATTTTACCACTTGAACGCTTGTTGGCAAGCCAAGCACCCATTTTCACTGTTTCTCCAACATGGTTGGCCATATCTTTAATCATGATTTTTTTCATTTTACCCTCCAAAAGTTTTGACTATAAGTTCGAAATTCGCTTCCACCATTCCCCATTATCGAATAACAAATATACATAATTGAGTTTGTCATCCGCATTCACATAGGTAATTTCCCATACTGGTCCTATTTTTTCTACACCTAATTTAGCATGTAAAAGTTTACCACCTTTAACATCTTTCATCGCTATGTCCACAGCTTGCTGCTCCGATATACCTTCGTCCAAGCTCACTTCCATAATTTTCTCGTCTGACTGCTTGGCAGGTAAAAAATATGCTTTTTCTTCCCCTTTAGCTGTCGTCCCAATTACTGTATGAAAAGTAGAGGTATTATTATAAACATAGGTCTTATCCACTTCAGCCAACAAATTATTTTCTACTGCATACGACTCTGCTTGATCCGTTGCCTCTGAGAATGGACTTTTAGCTTGGAAGTAAATTAATAAGCTTATAATGATCGTTAAACTAACTGCAAAAGTAACAATAAATAATAACCATCTTTTAAGTCCCATCTTCTACGTCCTGTAAATAGTGAAAACCGCTTTATTTTCATCTTGCTTATCTAAAGCTAATCCAAACATCAAATCTTTCTCTTTTAGTGTACGATTTAATGCATCAACTATTTTATATAAGTCTGATTGGTAGTCGACTACAACAGTCGATAGCGTTTCAATTTTGTTTTCCATATTCCTACCTGCTTTCTAAAATCATCCTTTATCAGTATACCAATTTTCTAGCTCTAAAACCATATTTTCTAGCGATACTTTCTTAACTGGAATATTAGGAATAGCCTGTAAAAAGTCACTCCCATATGACTTTGTCTCTATTCGTCTGTCTAAGACAATAAAAACACCTTTATCCGAAGAGGATCTGATTAGGCGCCCGAATCCTTGTCTAAAGCGCAACACAGCTTCCGGTAAAGAATAGGCTGAAAATGGATTTTGACCATTTTTCGTTATTAAATCTGCTCTTTTTTTAAATAGAGGATCATCTGGAGAGGAGAATGGTAATCGAACCATAATGATTACCGATAGTGCATCACCAGGTACATCTACCCCCTCCCAAAAACTATTAGTTCCAAATAGAACTGATTTGGAGAAACGTTGGAAAGATTTTAATAATCTCATCCTGCTGCCAGAAGTCATTCCTTGGGCAAAAAGCATATAATCATCCAACAAATGGGTATCTTGTATTAGTTCCACTGTTTTTCGTAGCATGTCTTGAGAGGTAAATAAAACAAAGCATCTACCTTCCGATACAAGAACCGTTTGTACTACTGCTTCTGCGACTGCTTCAATATAATCACTCTGTGATACCGCTTTAATATCTGGCATATTTTCCACTATTAAGAGTTCTGCCCCACTATAAAAATCGCTAGCAGCCTTATATTGAAAAATAGGTATTTCTGTACTTAACCCAAGTTGAGTAGTGATAAAGTGTCTATTAGAAGGCACGGTTATTGTTCCTGATGTCCAAATAACTGCTCCAATCTCTCGATGGGGCATTAAGGCATTTTTAATATCTTCTTTATAATTTAGAGGCCTTTTAATGACAGTGAGGCTACCCGGAATACTTCTAGTATCAATTTCTAGCCATCTTGCCTCTGTTACTCTATTCTGTAGGAAAATCTCATCCCATTCACTTACTTTTATAGCTAACTCTCTAATCCAATATTGCCACTCATTGATAAATGATTGAATTTTTTCTTCTTCAATATGCTTACTGTATGAGTCAATCATCGATTTGGTAGAAAAGATAAAGACCTGAATCGAGTTAGCAACTGTACGGAAAATAGATTGATCTAACTCAAGATCTTCTAATGCAATTGTCTTTTTAGTGCTTTTCCCGTTTCTTTTACTTTTATATAGGAAGGCATCAATAATATAAGATATAGCATGATCAAATTTTTCTATTGTCTCAACATATTGCTTTTCTAATTGAATTTGGACGGACAATGGAACATGCAAAAGTTCCAACTTTTGTAGCAACTGCTCCGTATCAAGCGTTCCAAACTGGCCTAATACATATTTCCAATTAGTATAAGAGAAAATACGCTCACCACGAGACATGCTAGCGTGAATCATTTGATGCGCTTCATCGATAATCATGGCACAACCAGAAGTGAGTAACGGGTGCTCTCGTACTTGATCGGTCATTACCATTGCGTGATTGGTTACTAATATATGGCAATCCTCACTTTTCCGAAGAGCTCTTTCATAAAAATCATTTTCTCCCACTTCTCTAATATCCGATAAACTTCCTCGTCTTATTTTATCAACAAATAGTTGGCCACCGCCGGAGACATTCAACTCGGTTAGATCGCCATCCTCAGTTAAAGTCAGCCACACTAAAATTTGCATAATCGTAAAGGTTTCATCGTACGACTCATCCTCTAGTTGGACATGCTGCCAAAAGCTATAAAGATCAATATAATGATGCATCCCTTTTAAAGTTGCAACCTTTACATTCGTTTCCAAAATTGCGTTAATCTTCGGGATTTCTTCTGTCACTAATTGATCTATCAGATGTGTCGTGTATGTACTTATAATAACGGGTCTTTTCATTTTAAATGCATAGAGAACAGCTGGTAATAAGTAACCTAATGTTTTACCTATTCCTGTTTCAGCTTCACAAACTATTTCTGATTCGTTAGCAAGAGCAGCTTGAATTTGATCCATCAATTCAAATTGTCCCTCACGCTCCTCAAAGTTGGGGATGCTCTTACTAAATAATTCTACTTTCATTTCCTTTGATGTAGGAAATGAAAGGGATATATTTTCTTCCTCTATCTCTTTCGATACTTCCCTCATCGGTATCCCTCGATAAATCAGAAAATTATCTGGTGATAACTCTTTTCGTTTACTTACGAGTACATCGAAAAATAGTATTGATAAATTAGATTTTAATTGAAATGAACGCTTATGTAATAACTCAATCGTTTGAAGTGGCAGCTTTATCAATTGATCCATACATTTTAACAATAAATAAGCAGTAGCAAGCGCATCATCATCCGCTCGATGTGCAGATTTTAGGTCGATCTCTAACTCATTGGCAATATCCTGCAGCTTATAGCTATACAAGGTTGGAAACATTAATTTTGTGAATTCCACTGTATCCATTGTTTTACAAACTAGTTTTGGAAGTCCTACACGTTTCAATTCGTTTTGAAGAAAAGGCAAGTCAAAGTGAATATTATGTGCAACAAAAATATGATCCTGTAGCATTTCCAATACTTCTGCCCCAATATCCTCAAATAATGGAGCATTTTGAACATCACTATTCGCTATTTTAGTCAAATCCTGGATAAATAATGGAATCGGCTTTTCTGGGTTAATAAAAGTCGTATATGTGTTAACCAACTTATTATTTTCAATAAATACAATTGCAAGCTGAATAATACGGTCACCATTCGTCGATGAGTGGCCTGTTGTTTCTATATCGACAACTGCATATTTATGATTTTCCATCATTTCTCAACTCACAGTCCTGTTGTTCTAAAAAAATTGTACCACATTCACTTTCCAGTGACGAAACTTTTACATTAAACTGACTTCCAGCTACCTCTTTTTAGAGTATTAGGATTTTACTGTACGCCACTGTTTCAATCACCAATTAAATAAAACGGAAAATTATTATTGTTTCGTTTATTTTTCTAAACATATCTTTTCATTTATTGCTATAATCAGAGAAAAGTAGGGGAAAAGGAATGATTACATGAAAAGTAAAATGAATCAATTAATAGAGAACCAGAAGAATGTTCATGTACTTTATTCTTATTATGAAATGGAAGATTACTTGGAAATGGTAGTGAGTTTTATTCTAGATGGCATTGAGGCAGGAGAATACACTATTCTTATTGAAAATGACAGACTTTATCCTCTCATTCAAGAAGAATTGAGCACAAGATTAACGGAAGTACAAATGAAATTTATTCATTTTGTCAACAGCTTATCCTTTTATTATTCAAGTGGTAGTTATCACCCTCTAGCAATAGCTGCTTACTTTAATAAAATGATTCATCCCTATGTGGTAAACAAAATCTCTTTCCGCTCATGGGCACATGTTGAGTGGAGTTCGATAGAAGAGCCACTACATCTAATAAGTGATTTTGAAAAGATTGTAGACCAAGCTGTTAACGAGGTAGAGTTTCCATTAATTTGCGCGTACTCAGGAATTAGAATGCCTTCATACCTAAAAACAATTTTATTGGAAACACATCCTTACGTGCTACTAGAGGATGATTTCATTGTCTCTGATCTTTATCAACCATCGAAAGTAGAGAAATAAGTTTGTAATGACATACTGTAAATGAACTTTATGGCCTTAAACAAAAATGAGCTTAGAGTAAATTTCAAAACTCTTTTTATGTTCTAGGAAATAACATGTATAATCTTGTTGTTTAGAACACGAAGTTCTTAGCCCTACAAAAAGAGGATTGTTAATCAAAATCAACTGGTGATATCTTATATTTGTTACGAACTTTAACTATACGCTCCACAATAAAGCCAACGACTAACCCGATAGCAATCGGAAGTAGAGCAATCCCCGTACCTAAAATTGAACCATCCTCCAATCTAATAAAGTAAAACCATTGTTCCGAACGATGATAATAATGGAAACGATAAAGAGTTCCTCATAAAATTCCTCCTTATTTTAATTTTAAAACAGAGTAAAATAATGTCAATAAATTGTTCCTTACAAACAAACCTTTACAAAATCGCATTAAAACATCCACGTTATTTGTAAAAAGTTAATCAATTAATTTATATTCGTATCTGTTTTATTCGAGTCTTAATTCTGTCCAATTTTTTACTGAAATTATTTCTATTGTCATCCAATAGTTGAATGTTTAACATGTTGGCAATCGTTTCAGCTACACTTTCAATTGACATTCGATCCGATAAGACATCTGCCTATTTGAATAGCCACCCAGATACTGTAATCTTGAAAATTTCCTCTATTAATTTCTTTGGGTATATTCTTATTAATAAAAAAACCTGAATTTTCGGGATCATAGATAAACAAATTAGGAATCCTTCTATGCAATTCATATGAAGTCTGGGTTTTACCAGAACCAAATGCTCCATTTATCCAAAATAAAATCACCCTGTTCTATATTGAATGGGTTCTCTATTTAAATTTCCCAAGCTACACTAAGAAAAAGAAATGGATATTAGAGAATTTAGAAGCACATTATCGAAAAGTTCTTTTTGTCGCCAGTGTATATGCTAGATTTTTTGACTTCAAAATTATTGTCTATCTCTGTTAAAAAATTTAGGACAGCTGCTTTCATCTGCTCCACACCTGGTTGTTCTATCGGAAAGTGACCAGCTCCCTCTAAGATGATACAACTTTTCTTACATTGTAATCGCTCATAAAAAGATTCACTTAAGCTATATGGCGTCATTGGATCTACTTCAGGATGAATCAGTAATGTTGGACAAACATCAAAATATTCAGGTTCTACAATTGGTTTCATCTTTAAGAAAGTTCTTAGAAATAGCAAAGGAACTTTTGTCCCTGCCGCTCGAGGATCTTTTATAATTAGTTTGGTCAGAGCTGTGCACTAACTAAAAAATTAACTGTTTTACCCATTAATTAAACCTCCTACCCTTTTTTTGATGGTTTGGCCATTGGATCAGTTGCACTAGGAATCTTAGCAAAAAGGGTTGGGTATCGCATGACTTTTAGTTATTCTGCAGCTTTTACGATTATTCTTTTGTTATTGTATCTATTTGGGAACAAAAAAACCTTATCACTAGCAGCAAATAAGGAAAAATCAAACTGAACGAAACTAAGAAGTCACACCTCTCAATAAGTGTAAAAATTTTACTTTTCAGAAAAAAAGGCGTATAATAGGCTTCGTAGACTAGATGACATTTTCATGCAAGCATATTAAATTGTTTTAACAAATAATTGAATCTTTTTTCGATGAACATCTTTTTGCCTTCCGGGGTGTACCAAGATGTTCTTTTTTTTATCTTGAAAACAGGTTTACTTGGAGGAAAGGTCAATGAAGAAAAATGCGATTATATATTGTGAGGCCCAATTTAGTTCGATGGATGGAAAGACAGCCAATGGATTAATCCGTGAACCTGGCAACTATTCTATTTCTGCTGTCATCGATAGCACAAAAACTGGGCAAGATTCAGGGACATTTTTAGATAACAAAAGAAATGGTATTCCTTTGTGTAGAAATCTGAAAGAAGCAATGACAATCTCACCTAAGAAACCTGAGTATTTTATTTTTGGTATTGCCCCTTCGGATGCCTTTCTAAAAGATAATGAAAGAGAAGTTATTATGAAAGCAATGCAAGCTGGACTTCATATTATTAATCCACTTCAAGAATTTCTAACAGAAGATGAGGAAATGATGGACTATGCAACACGTTATGGGGTAGAAATCCAAGATATTCGAAAACCTAAACCAAAAGATGAATGGAAGTTATTTACTGGAGAAATTCTTGAAATAGCAACTCCAATTATTACTGTCTTAGGAACAGATGGTGCTTGTGGGAAACGTACGTCCGCTGTGATTATCGAAAAAGCACTGAAAGAAAGAGGTTATAAAACCGCTTTTATCGCAACAGGGCAAACCGGCCTTATACAAGGTGCTTCATATGGATTTGCGATGGATGCTTTCCCTTTACAATATGTGATTGGTGAACTTGAAAGTGAAGTAGTTAGAGCAAACAAAACTGAAAATCCTGATATTATTATAGTAGAAGGGCAAGGTGCTTTAAGCCATCCAGCCTATGCAAGTTCATGTGGTATTTTAAGAGGAGCACGACCACAAGCAGTTATTTTGCAGCACCCTCCAAAAAGAAAAGTGTTAGGTGATTTCCCTTTCGTGAACATGCCAAGTGTCCAAAGTGAGATAGATCTTATTGAGCACTTCAGCGATACAAAAGTAATTGGTATTACACTGAATCATGAGAACATGAATAATCAGGAAGTAAACCGTACAATCCACGAATATGAACACATCTTTCAGCTCCCAGTAACCGATTTATTAACAACAGGTTCTGATAAAATTATTGACTCTATCGTTGAATTTTTCCCATCCTTACAAAACAATGTAAAAGTTGTTGTTTCATAAATGGCGCCTAATCCCAGAATTGAAATTAATCTCGATAAAATCAAACATAATGCAACTACTTTAAAAGAGTTGTACGAACTGAAAGGGATTCAAATAACTGGAGTGGTCAAAGGAGTATTTGCCAGACCTGAAGTGGTCAAAGTCTTAATTGATAGTGGAATTGAAAGTATTGCAGATTCCAAAATATCTAATATAGAAAAAATGAAAAAAGCAAATTTACAAGCAACCTTTATCTTATTACGTACCCCTGCAATGAGTGAGATTCAAAAGGTTGTAGAGTTTGCGGATATAAGTATGAATTCTGAACTTGAAGTCATTCGTGCTCTATCAGCTGAAGCTAAGAAAAAAAAGAAGATACATCAAATAATAGTGATGGTTGAAATGGGCGATTTAAGAGAAGGAATATTATTAAAGGATGTTTCCTCATTTATTCAAGAAGTATTGTTGCTTCCTAATATTCAAATTTCAGGTATCGGTACAAACTTTGCTTGCTTTGGAGGGGTCATCCCTACAGAGGAAAAAATGAGTGTGTTTTCTTCTCTAGTAAAAAAAATGAAAAGAAAATTTGGTTTACCTTTCCCTTATATTTCAGGTGGAAACTCCGCAAACCATAATTGGCTTATGAAAACAGCCGATGTGGGAGAGGTTAATAATCTGCGTCTTGGTGAATCTATTTTTTTAGGATGCGAGACAGTCAACGGTGCACCAATTCCGAATTTATTCACCGATGCATTTTCATTTTTTGCAGAAGTAATTGAGTCCAAACTAAAACCTTCTGTACCAATTGGCTATAGAGGGAAAAATGCTTTTGGTGAATTTATTTCATTTCCAGACCGTGGAATTATAAGACGAGCAATTGTTGGTGTCGGCCGACAAGATATACTCGTCTCAGGATTAACTCCCCTCCAACCTCTTGAAATAATTGGTTCAAGCAGTGATCACATTATTTTGGATACCAAAAGAACCTTTTTGAAGCCAGGTGATGAAATTGCATTCTCTCTCAACTACGGTGCTTTACTATCTGCCATGACATCCCCATCTGTTTATAAATATATGACATTCAGTACTGTAGTTAATAGAGGGTCCGCAAGAAAATAATATCCACATTGCAAAATGGTAAAAGGAAGTAACTTCACTTCCAAAATTATCATTGTGCATGTGGTATTTTTTTGTTTAAGAATTCAATATCAAGCTATTTCAATTAAAGCCTAAATAGATGATAATATTATTCGGAGTATGATATGGTAAATTATCTACAACTAAAGATTAGAAGGTGAAGACTATGCTAGAAGTAAGTGAAAGTAAGTTAGTGCAGTATGTCGTACATTATGTAGGTGATACTCTTGTCTTAGGAGATGAGTCATTTACCCAAACAGAGGTCATGCTAGAAGCAGCCTTTACACAATTAGCATTCAATAAAATTGATTTGGAACAGCGATTCGAATTTTTTCATGAAACAGATATTGGATTAAACGAAGTATATACATATGTAAATTCAATTTTTGATCAAAACAGCAGTTTTCTTGAACAATCCAAGCATATTGCCACTCATTTAAAAAGTGTATCTCAGCATCCTAATATTAAAAGTGGCGAATTGTTTATAGGATTATTTGATAACTGCTTATGGCATACAGAAGTAAAAAAGGTATTAGCCATTGTAAAAATCGATGAAAAAGAAATATTTTTAGATGTGAAAAACGACCAAAACAAAATGATTGTGAATGGCATCGACGGTATTAATGTAAGGAAAATCAATAATATGGCTGTTATCGTGGATATGGGACCAGACGTAGCACCTGCTGTCTTTATGAAAACGAAGAAAAAAGAAGATGTCGTCTATTGGCAAGAGCGTTTTCTAAAGATTAAAGTGGCGGATGAACATTATCATAAAACAGAGTTAGCATTAACAGAGTGTAAAAAATATATTATTAAAGAAGAAAGTTACACGAATACCGAGAAATTGGGTTTTCTAAACAAAACACTCGATTACTTTAGAAATGAAGAACAATTTCAAGTAGATGATTATATTGATACCGTTTTTGAAAAAACAGATCCAGTCCAAAAAGATATTATCATCAATTCAGTTAAACCATACGAAACAGTCATTTCTGACAGTGCTATTGCAAAGGCAGAGAAAACATATAAACGTAAAATAAAACTAGATTCCAACATTGAAATACAAGTGAATGTACGAGATATTGATGAAGTCGATAAGCTGATTGAAGTCGGCTATGACGAAGCAACCAATCGAAAGTTTTATAAAATCTATTTCCAAGAAGAAGTATAATCATAAAATGATAAAAGCCTGCCTTTGAAGTCAGTTTACACTCACTTCAAAGGCAGGCTTATTTAATCTCTAATTACATTACTGTTGCTTCAGGTTCATAATGGATGATTTGATCGATAGAATTATCTTGATTCATAATCGCAACTGTTGGTTTATGGGATTGTGCTTCTTCATTCATCACGTATGCATACGATAAAATGATTACTACATCTCCACGTTGGACTAGGCGTGCTGCTGCTCCGTTTACACAAATCACTCCACTTCCACGTTCTCCAGAGATAATATATGTTTCAAAACGTGCACCGTTATTATTATTCACGATATGCACTTTTTCGTTAGGCAACATACCAACAGCATCTAGTATATTTTGGTCGATTGTAATACTTCCTACATAATTTAAATCCGCTTCCGTCACTACTGCACGGTGAATTTTACCATTTAACATCATACGTAACATTTGTTACACATCCTTTTTCTAATATAATCGAATTAATTTATATAAACATATTTAATAATGAAATCCCAACAACGTTGATTTCTGCTCCAGGCGGACGCTTTCCACTCCAATCAACAAGATCGACTTTTTTGTCTTGATCAAGTTAATATATTATCGATTAACCGAGCTTTCTCGAAAAATACTGCTGTCGCAAATAAAACTTCTTTCGTTTCATTCGTAACAGGCTGCAACGCTGGGTAGGATAACGCTTCTAAATAATCAATTTTCCCAGACGTATTACTGTCAATATGCTCTTTCCCCTTAGCAATTGCTGCTGCTAAATCACTTGTTTTTTCCCATGTTTCTGTAGCTAATTGCAATGCTTTATACAAATGCATTGCCTCTACACGCTCTTGCTCACTCAGAAACACATTTCGAGAGCTTTTAGCAAGTCCGTCCGCTTCTCTAACAGTCGGAACTCGAACTATTTGTACTGGGAAGTTATACGCCTCCACAAATGTCTCAATAATTGCTAGTTGTTGTGCATCCTTTTGTCCAAAATACGCCTTCGTTGGTTGTACAAGATGAAATAACTTAGTAATTACTTTTAGGACACCATCAAAATGACCTGGTCTGCTTTCTCCACATAGCTTTGTCGAAAGATCTCCCACAGTTATAGTGATCCCACTCTCAAAAGGATACATTTCCGTAGCACTAGGAATGAATAATACGTCTACTCCTGCATCTGTCGCTAGCTGTGTATCTTTTTCAATATCTCTTGGGTATCGATCTAAGTCTTCATTTGGACCAAATTGAGCTGGGTTTACGAAAATACTTGCCACGACCAAGTCGTTATCGACTCTCGCCTTATTCAATAACGCTAGATGTCCTTCGTGTAAATAACCCATCGTAGGTACGAACCCGATCGTTTTTTCTTTATTTAAAGAGATTATATGTTTTAGCTCATTTATCGTTTGTACTGTTTGCATGATTGCCTCCATAAAGTGCAGAAAGTTGCTCTTCCTTCATCGTAAACGAATGCTCTAAAGTAGGAAAAGTACCATTTCGAACTTCCTCTACATATTGCTTGATACCTGCTAAGATTGGTTCTCCAACATTCGCAAATTCCTTCACAAATTTAGGAATATGATGTGTTCCGTATTTAACCATATCATGGAATACTAACACTTGCCCGTCTGCTTGAGCACCCGCTCCAATACCAATAGTTGGGATAACCAGGGAATTAGAAATTGTTTCTGTTAGTTGGTATGGAATGCATTCTAGAACGACCGCGCAAGCCCCAGCTTTCTCACATAATTTCGCATCTTCTATTAGCTTTTCTGCTGCAGCTGCCGTTTTACCCTGTACTTTGTATCCACCTAGTACACCCGCAGATTGAGGCAACAAACCAAGATGCGCGACAACTGGAATACCTGCAAACGTCAATTTTTCTATAACTGGCAGTACATCATCCGCACCTTCAAGTTTCACAGCCTGTGCACCTGTTTGCTGCATTAGTTGGATCGCATTTGTTAACGCTTGGTCTAATGAACCGTGAAATGTTCCAAAAGGCATATCCACCACGAGGAAAGTATCCTTCGCACCACGTCTAACGGCTTTTCCATGATGAATCATATCATCCATTGTAACGAGTACAGTCGAATCATAGCCAAGCACTACCATGCCAAGTGAATCTCCGACAAGAATCATATCCATTCCTGCCTCTTCTGCAAATTTTGCAGTTGGAAAATCGTAAGCTGTCATCATGGTAACTTTCTCATTGTTTTTTTTCATACTAATAAAGTTACTCGTCGTTTTCATACTATTATCCCTCCATTTGTGTGAAGAGAAAACCATATAAAAACCCTTCTAATCCAATTTGGACAGAAGGGCAGAAAAATTAGGTTCATAGGTTTTCTCCGTCCCTGTCATATAGATCAAGGCAGACTATTTAGTTAAACAAGCTTTTTTAAAAAGGTGCAGTTCAAAAAAGATACTGCCCAATACATACAGAATAACAAACAAGTTGCAATTCGTCCAAATTAATTTTTTCCTAGTAAATGAATATCGGCAGAATAAACACCACGAATTTCACCACTATCTAGTTTTAGTTCTAAAACGCCGTCATTTGTTATACCTAAGGCAACACCTTCAACAGTTTCCCGTAACATAGTGGCACGTATGCGTTTCCCAATCGTACAGTTAAGACTTTCCCAAAGAATCTTAATAGGTTGAAAACCTTTTTCCACATACAAGTCTCCATACTTTTCAAGATAGGAAAGAATTTTAGCTACCAATAAAGAACGATCTACCTCTTCACCGTTTTCCATTTTTAATGATGTAGCTGTAGTTTGAATGGATTCGTCAAATGCACTCAGTTCCTGATTCACATTGACACCAATCCCTATAATAATGGAATGGACGATATCCATATCTGCTTGCAACTCAGTTAAAATACCTGTCACTTTTTTTCCGTTAATAAGAATATCATTTGGCCATTTAATCTGAGGAGTAAGATTTGTCACCTCTTGAATAGCTTGAGTAATAGCTACAGCAGAAACAAGTGTGAATGGAGCAGCATTCTCTGGACTGATTGCTGGACGAATAATGACACTCATCCATATACCTTTATTTGCGGTCGAGTCCCAGCTTCGTTCTAATCTTCCTTTTCCGGCTGTTTGTTTCTCTGATATTATAACGGTTCCATGGGGTGCGCCTTCACGTGCTTTTTCTGCCGCAATAATTTGCGTGGATTCACAAGTCGTATAATAATCGATATTTCTCCCTAACTGCTTCGTGGTCAGATTAGGAATAATTCGCTCTGGAGTTACTAAATCCGGTATAGACTCTAGCACATACCCCTTCTTTTTGATGGCTTTTATTACATAGCCATCCTCTTCGATACTCTTCAGATGCTTCCAGATCATCGTTCGCGAAATATGTAATTCATCTGCGAGCTTCTGACCAGAGACAGGTTCCCCTTTTGCATTCATCAGCGTGGAAATAATTTTTTCTTTAATGGAGATATTCATGAGAAAACCATCCCTTTATCTCTTGTCTGTCATTCGTTATTTCGCCATTTACTATCATGTGTGATAATATGTCTAACACTTCTTTGATCCAAGGACCTCTTTTTTGATTGGCCCATTGCATTAAATCATTTCCATTAATAACAATATCTTTTTTGGAGGCAATTGGAATAGCACGTTTTCGTAATAAAAATTCCTCAAGCGAATCAGGTATTTCATTAGAAAGAATGGATTTTCCATAATGGTAGGCTACTGATAAAACTTCCTCACTATAATGGAATAATTCATCGGCTGTCCAAGCACCTTTTACTAAACAATGGACTGCTTGAACCACATTTTTCACATGTCTTTTCTCATCATTTGAGCACTTAAAATGATTTAATAGCTGATGAACAACCTCTTCCTTTTGCTGAAGAGCAAAAAATGCCCACCCATTTGCTTTTACATTAAAGCTAGCGAAGTCATTCCAACTTTGTAGACCCATTTTCCAGCTTCCAGGGAAATTGCTCGATAACCCACTGTCTACAAATAATTGCATTCCTTTGAAAGGACAATCACTTAGCCACATTTTCTCTAGCTCGACTTTTACCCTTTCTATGGAAACATGTGATATGAGTGCATGCAAGGATTGAATTGCATGTAAGGTATTTTGCTCAAGGGAGAAATTCAGCTGTGCAGAAAATCGGACCGCTCTTAACATTCTTAATGCATCTTCTGAGAATCTTAACTCAGGATTCCCGACTGCTTGAATTATTTCTTCCTCGATAGCTTGTCTTCCTCCAAAATAATCGACCAGCTCATCCTCTTTTGTTAAGGCCATCGCATTTATCGTAAAGTCTCTTCTTTGTAAATCTTCTTTCAAGGTACGAACAAACGTAACTCCATCTGGTCTTCTAAAATCTGTGTATGTCGATTCCGATCTATACGTAGTTACTTCGATAGGCTCGTCCAACACAACTAATACAGTTCCATGTTCAATACCAACATCAATCGTATGCATAAATATCTCTTTGACTTCATTCGGCGTTGCATTCGTGGTAATATCGACATCATTTACAGGAGCGTTACGTACAAAGTCTCGGACAGCCCCTCCTACTACAAATGCCTCGAAACCCGCTTGTTCAAGTTCATCAATTATTTTATAAGCTGCTGGCCACCGATTTTTCATAACGCTATTTTTTCGCCACTCTTTCATACATCGCTTCGTATTGCTCCACAATACTTTTTGAACTAAATCGATCCTGTATAATCTCAAGTGATCTATCTACTATTTGTTTATGTAATGTAGGGTTTTGTAAAATTTTCACACCATATTCTGCTACCTTCTCACAATCCCCTAATTCAACGGTATATCCATTTTGTCCATTTGTAATAACTTCTGGAATTCCACCAACATTTGTCCCTATACATGGTACTCCACAGGCCATAGCTTCAAGTATTACTAAACCAAATGACTCTTTTTCAGAGAGCAATAACATAAGATCCGCTATTGCATATAGCTCAGATAAACTATCCTGTTTTCCTAAAAACAACACATCATTTTCAATGGAGGTGCCTTTAATAGATTCCATAATAGGATGTTTTTCAGGACCATCTCCTACCAATAACAGTTTAGAAGGAACCTTCTGATGGATCAGTTGAAAGCTTTTCACAATATCCGGAACATGCTTCACTTTTCTAAAGTTTGAAACATGAATAACTACTTTTTCATCCGGTTTTATACCTAATAATTCTTTTAGGTTTCCTGGATCCTTTTTCGTGTATTCTCGTTCATCTATAAAATTATATATCGTCTCAATACTTTTGTTCGGAGCTATTAAGTCCATCGTTTCTTCGGCAAGGGAGTGAGATACCGCAGTAACGACATCTGATTTTTCTATCCCATATTTAATGGCACCTTTTAGGGAAGAGTCATAGCCCAATACTGTTATGTCTGTTCCATGTAAGGTTGTAACAATGCCAACATCTGAATTAGCCATATCTTTAGCCAAAATAGCGCACACTGCATGAGGGATAGCATAATGGACATGTAAAACATCTAATTGCTCTTCTACAATTACTTCTGCCATTTTATTGGCTAGTGCAATGTCATAGGGAGCATATTGAAATACAGAGTAGCTATTCACTTCAACCTGGTGAAAGGTTATTGTTGGATATATTTTATTTAATCGGAAAGGGATTCCAGATGTGATGAAATGAATTTCATGTCCTTTTGCTGCAAGCATCTTTCCTAATTCCGTCGCAATTACTCCAGATCCACCAACTGTTGGATAGCAAGTAATACCTATTTTCAATTTACGCACTTAATCACTTCCTTAACGTGAACGTCTCTCTGCTAATAAACGCCAATCTAAAAACCCTTCTTCAATACCTTTTAACAGAATTTCTGCCGTCCCCATATTCGTTGCAAGCGGAATCTGATATACATCACAAAGTCGAATGAGAGCAGTTACATCTGGCTCATGAGGTTGGGCAGTAAGTGGATCTCGGAAAAATATGACCATATCCATTTCGTTGTTTGCAATTGATGATCCTATTTGTTGGTCACCACCAAGTGGTCCTGATTTATATCTAAAAACATTTAAGCCAACTTCATCGATAATACGAGTTCCCGTTGTTCCGGTAGCAAATAATTCATGCTCCACTAATATGGATTTGTAGGCAGTTACGAACTGTATTAAATCTTCTTTTTTCTGATCATGCGCTACTAATGCAATTCTCATTCTTTACCCCCTATAAAATAATATCTTCTAAACCGTAAATCAAAACATTACGTTTCACAACTTCCTCAATCGACAATACAATTCCAGACATAAAAGATGCACGGTCAAACGAATCATGTCGTAAAGTGAGCAATTGTCCTTCCCCGCCAAGCAGTACCTGTTGATGTGCAACTAAACCAGGTAAACGGACACTGTGTATACGCATACCATCTACATTCGCTCCTCTTGCCCCTTGGATTGTCTCTTCCTCACTCGGATGACCCTGTTCCATCGAAGAGCGTGTCTGCTGAATCATTTGAGCCGTTTTAATAGCTGTTCCCGAAGGGGCATCTACTTTTTGATCGTGATGCATCTCGATAATCTCTACATTCGGCAAATATTTTGCTGCTGTTTGTGCAAACTTCATCATAAGGACAGCACCTATAGAAAAGTTAGGTGCGATAATACAGCCCACTTGTCTTTCTTCTACTTTATTACGTAATGTATCTAATTGTAAATCAGTAAAGCCAGTTGTACCAATAACTGGTCTTACACCATACTCTAGGGCAGTCATCGCATGATCAAATACTGCTGAAGGTACTGTCAAGTCAACTAATACATCTGGTTCTGTTTGTTCGATTAATAATTGCAAAGAAGTGAAGGTGGGAACTCTATCCCCTATAGACTCCATATCTTTCTTTGAATCCAATACCGCTACTAATAAAAAATCCTTATTTTTAATTATTGTTGCAACTGCTTCTTTTCCCATTTTACCTCTAGGGCCTGCTAATGCTACCTTAATAACCAATTTTAGTCCTCCTTGACCGTCCATCTATCTTTATCTCTCGTATTATATTTGTGTAAGACTTGCTCTAGTGACTGTTGCAGATCTATACCTTCCACGTTTGCAAGACACAGTAGTACAAAAAAGAAATCTCCCAATTCATCGGCTATCTCTTTTTCTACCTCTGTATCTTTTTTCTTCTTTACCCCATACTTATGTTGAATCTCTCTCGAAAGCTCCCCCAATTCTTCTGTGAGTCTTGCTAATAATTCCATTGGTGGAAAATAACCTTCTCTATATTGATTTATGTATGTATCTACTGTTTGTTGTAGTTCATTTAAACTTTTTTTCTCTGTCAAGTTATAATCTCTCCTTTTACATCGTAATAAATTTAACCACTAGTTGTCAAAGCTAGCGAAATAATTGATAATAGCTTAAGTATGAACTAATA
The DNA here is from genome assembly GCF_029533155.1 of Psychrobacillus antarcticus. GTDB lineage: Bacteria > Bacillota > Bacilli > Bacillales_A > Planococcaceae > Psychrobacillus > Psychrobacillus antarcticus. The sequence goes on from NZ_JAIZDB010000012.1 coordinate 18,384, forward strand.
AGTGAGGTGGAACAATGGGAATTGGACTTAAATTTAAAAACATAATAATGATTATATTGGGATCAGCCATTTATAGTTTTGGCTTTGTTCACTTTAATATGCAAAATGAACTTGGAGAAGGCGGATTTTCTGGAATTACGCTCGTTCTATATTTTGCGTTCAACTGGGATGTAGCTTTGATGAACCTTTTATTAAATATACCAATGTTTTTCTTAGGTTGGAAGTTGCTTGGTAGGAAAATGTTTGCTTATACATTGATCGGTACTATTTCCGTCTCTGTATTTTTAAAATTATTTGATATTTATGAAGTTCACCTAGGCCTAGAGGATGACTTGTTTCTAGTTTCGCTATTTGCAGGTGTTTTTGTCGGTATAGGTCTAGGAATAATATTCAAATATGGTGGGACAACTGGCGGAGTGGATATTATCGCCCGCCTTGTATTTAAGTACAAGGGATGGAGCATGGGGAAAACGATGTTTATCTTCGATGCATTCGTTATAGTATTATCATGGGCAACTTTCTTAAATGAGCGCTCGATGATGTATACACTTGTAGCGGTATATGTAGGAGCAAGGGTCATTGACTTTGTACAAGAAGGTGCTTATTCTGCTAGAGGTGCATTTATCATTTCTGAAAAGCAAAATGAAATTGCAGATCAAATTACGAATAAATTATCTCGCGGTGTGACTATTTTAAATGGACATGGACATTTTACTAAAAACAGTCGCGAAGTAATCTATTGTGTCGTAGCCAAAAACCAGATAAGTGCATTAAAGACGGTAATAAGCTCAGTAGATCCCCACGCATTTGTGTCTATTACAGAAGTAAAGGATGTAATGGGTGAAGGCTTCACTTTAGATGATGAGAAAAACCCGATAGAATAGTATTAAAGGATTGTTCGAGTATTTTTACTTGGACAATCCTTTTTTAAAGGCTCTGTTAAATAATATTGTTGATAAATCCACTAATAAAGAAAAAGGACCAATTTACGGTCCTTTTGTGGTATTCTTATTCAGCTATTAAAGTGTCGATTTTATTGGACTAATAATCCAATATACCTTCCTTTTCTCGAAAATTTAGTATTGCTTCTTCACATCGTTATATATTTTTATTGCCTGTTCATAAATATGATTATTAGGCTCGATTTGATAATTTTCAGCACTGTCACTTAGGTGATAAATTCCCATATCATCTATCACTAAAGAACCTGAAGTTTGGTCATTATAGATAAATGTTATTGTTATCGCCTTTTCATAATTAACTTGCTGGTTTGTTTGTCCACTATACTCTATATGATTGTAAGCCTTCACAAGTGACTGAACAGTTTCTTTATCTACTTTGTCATATCCCTCGTACAAACTCTGCCCAAAACCAATATCAAAGTAATCTGCTTTAATTTGTTTTACAGAGTTATCATTACATCCGCTTACAATTAAAAATACAATTAGCAATATAGACATAAATAATATTTTTCTCACAATCTCACTCCCCCCAGCATACATTGATGAAAATTTTGTTCAATCAAACTTCTCGTATGATGAACAACAACAGACCTAATATTGATACGTTCCCAATGAGCTATAAGTTTCATTAATGGGTAGTAGACAACTATCTACTACCATCTTGCTTATAGAACCATCATCACTTCTATGCTTCACAATATCGAGAAATTGAAACCAACTCAAATAATGGTCGAGGTATTTTGTTGCCACGCCATTAAATCGTTGTATCCAGCCTTTTAAACTACTGTGATTGTTATTCACGTTTTGGATGTGAGAAATGCCTCTTACTCGATCAATTCCGTCTGATTTGAAGCGATAATGCTCCAAATCTTTGCTTTTCGCATAGGTAGAAAATGCCCTCCAAGCCTCGGTGAAGAGCGTGTTGTCTGGTGATAACTTTGAACCTATGGCTGTGTGTAACTGTGTCTTAACTAGCCGCCCTCGTCCAAGAACACCTGGATAAGTGGCTTTTTGTCGGTCTCTTGCAATGAGGACACAATCCTGCTCTCGACTTCTTCCTCGAAACTGGGATGACCCGCCACGCTTTCGTAATTTTCGTTCTTTGATATTTCGCTTGCATTTTGGAGTATAGAAAATATGTTTCATTCATTTCTACAATACAAGAAAATGTATTAAAGTCTGTTTGTTTTAGGGCAGCCAATACTTTTCTCCAATAAGAACAAGGTAACAAAATGTACGCCTCCGATGAGGTCTGCCGATTTACGGAAGGAATAGCCTTCCAACAGACACTTAATGAATTCTATCCATTATATTTAGGTGGTATTATATCCAATAATCCCATCATATAAAGTGGATTTAATTGATTGGAGCGCAGAGCGGCGACTTCAGTGGGAATAGCGCGAGCTGAAGACCCTGGACCGCGCGTAGCGAAGGAAGCGGCTGAAGCCCTGCCCACCGAACGCGTCCGCTCGGAGCGAAAATCAATGGCAAGTCTATGTTATAATATATAGAGGACCGTGCGTCTTTTGTCCGGTTTTTCATAGTTAACTATTCTAAATTTAATAATTGTTATCGTATTGAAAAAGGGCTTGGAGAAATGAATACTCCCAAGCTCTTTATTTTCTGTCTTTTTATTAATATTTACCATTTACTTTAAGTATATTTCTTCAAAATGTTTATCACTTAAATTATTTCGAATCCTCTGTTAAGAAAGTAATCAGTGCAAATAGTGCAAATGCCAATAATAATAAAGTTCCCCCTACAATGAAGAGAATCATCACAAATGTTTCATTTAAGTTAAATGGGTTTAAATTATACATCCACATACCAAACGTTAGACCAAGTGCGCCAAGCATTGCTGTAATAGCGTGTATAGATACCAGTTTTTTATATTTTACAGTATAAACTTTATAAAATATTCCCCATGCAAATACGGATAACCACCCAACTAATAATATATGTGCATGTATAGGACGCAATGAATAATCCATATCTCCACTCATTTTCGACCCTAAAATCGTACCTATTACTCCAAATATTGCTGCAAAACGAATTAATCGGATTGACCATTTCTTTTCCATCATGTTAGCTCCTTCTTATTGGTAATTTAATTTCAAATGTACTTCCTTTTCCGACTTTACTGGTGACATTTACTTCTCCACCATATAACTCCACAACTTTGTTGACTATGGAAAGTCCTAGCCCAGTTCCATCTTTCATTCTTGCTGTATGTACCCGATAAAAGCGAACAAATATTTGGGTTAGTTGTTCACTATTAATCCCAATTCCTGAATTTTTAAATATAATTTGAATTTCGTCATGTACTTCCCCTCAAGTAATCAAATTAATACATGCAGATTCAGAATACTTAATAGCATTACTTAATTAATTATCCCACACATTCATGAGTAATTCTGCATCACCTTGAATAGTTACAGGTTATAATTATAGGATAATTCTAATTTTCGTTCATTAATCCGCAATTGTGACTTCCTTATAGTCTCTTTTAACTGCCTGGCATCCCATTACTAGCTGAGGATTTTGTTACTACTTCAACGCCATCAACTCCTTTTTCCACTTGAATTGCATCGATGTCTTTACCTAAAACGTAACTTACCATGTTTTAATTGTTTTAATGCTAAAACATACGATAACCTTCTTTTCATTTACATTCTTCATCATAAACTAATTATATAAACTAACGATACTTGGGCTGAAATAGGGGTATTTATACATCCAAGTGGAGTTCTTATTTTTCTAAAACTTAGTTATAGTAGAAATTGACACAAAAAATGGAGAGCACGACAGAAGTCATTGCTCTCCATTTTTTAATTTATACTAATCGTTGCGAGTCATTCCTGTATAGATTAATACTAGTCGTAATAACTCTAAAACTGCTACTGCTGTTGCAGCGACATAGGTTAATGCAGCAGCGTTTAATACTTTTTTCGCGTGACGTTCTTCTTCATTGCGTATAATACCATGGGATACCATTTGGTTCATCGCTCGACTTGAAGCGTTAAATTCCACAGGTAACGTAACAATTTGGAATACTACTCCAGCAGCTAATAACACAATTCCTATTAACATAAGATTCGGGAAGCTAGCTAGCATTCCAATCATGATAAAAACCCACGAAGCGTTGGAAGAAATATTAGCAACTGGTACTAGTTTATGGCGTAAATTTAAAAATGAATAGGATTCTTTGTGTTGAATTGCATGACCGACCTCATGTGCTGCAATCGCAGATCCTGCAACAGAAGATTCATGAAAATTATGTGAGGACAAGGCCACTATTTTAGTCATTGGATTGTAGTGATCACTTAAAAACCCTCTACTCTCCACAACTTGAACATCCGATAATCCATTTGCATCTAATATTGTTCTTGCTACTTGCGCACCTGTCATACCAGAAGTAGAACGAACTTTTGAATATTTTTTATATGTTCTTTTAACTTTCATTTGTGCATACAAAGGCAATAATAAAATTATCGCAAAGTATATGAGATAAGAAGCCAATCTTTTTCCCCCTCTATAATCTATACTACTTATTTTAATAGGAATAAGAAATACATTCAACTAATACGCTTTGACCTTTTTTGATAAATGAAAGATGCTAGCGCAATACAAGCAATGGATAGCCAAAATGTAAAGTAACCAATCTGATCAGCATATTTGTTTAAACTCCTATATGTGGGCATTTGATCGAATACATAATCAACCACATCATTATGTAAAGTCCATATAGCAGCAATTAATATATGAATCCAAGTAAAGCGATAATATGGAATGTACAATACAGCTTGGACCGCCATTGCAAAATGTGAAGCTACTAACATCCACCCCATCCAACCGAGATAATCATTCTCCACGTACGTCCAAACATTCATCACGACTGCCCATAAGCCGTATTTAACAAGCGTGATTAATGCGAGAGCTTCGATTAACTTCCAATTTTTCTTTAACAACCACGCAAATAACGCAATTGTAAAAAATAAACTAGCAGTAGGACTGTCTGGGACGAATAGAAGAAACTTGGCTTCTGTTTGAGACAATTGGCCCTTATACCAATAGAAACCATAGACCGTACCCAAAAGGTTAACAATGAATAGCAGCCACATAAATGTTTTATTAAAGAGAACTAATTTTATATATAGTAGCAATTCTTTCATTTATTTGGACTCCTTTTTTGTATGAAAAAAGAGAGTCAGTTTCCTGACTCTCTTCATTTGTTAAAATTATTCTGCTGGTTGTAGTGTTGTAATATACTCAGCTAGTTTTTGTAGCTCTTCTTCGGTACCTTGATAAGTTCCACCTGGCATACCGCCTCTACCTTCGTGGGCGATCTCTACGATTTCCTCAGCAGTCAAGTCTAAACCTACTAATGGAAGTCCTATACCGCCCTCAAACGCGTTACCGTGACACCCGATACAAGATGAAGCTTGGTAAAGTTGATAACCTTCTGATGTTTCATCAATTTCAACTGAAACTTCTTCTTTAATCTCACCATATGCTTTTGCTTTTTCCCAGTCATGGTTTACAACAGATTCCCACGTTAAATAAAACATGGCAGCAATTGCAAGAAGCATGAATCCTGTCGGTAATGGACGTTTCCATGGACTTCTTTCTTTACTTGTATCTAAGAATGGTACTAATAATAGCGCTCCGAAAGCCAGTCCTGGCATAACCATTGCTCCAATAATATTGTATGGTCCTGAAGCAAATTCATATTTTAATAATTGATATAAAAATAAGAAATACCAGTCTGGTACTGGAATATAACCTGTGTCAGCTGGATCAGCTGGGCGTTCAAGTGGTGATGGATGTGCAACAGTTAATACTAAATAACCAACTAAGAAAACCGCACCGACTAACCATTCTTTTAATAAGAAGTCAGGCCAGAAAGCTTCTGTTTTACCTGGGTACTCAGAATAGTCTTTTGGAGTGTTTTTCTTTCGGTTAGAAAGATCTGGTACACGTGAGTCTCCAACGAATTTCATGCCTTTTCCGCGATGCATAATGTCCCCTCCTTGTAACAATTATCTGTTCCATTTTACCCATTAAAGTGGTCCAGAAATACCTTGACGACGAATCATGATAAAGTGAGCTGCAAGTAAGCCAAATAAAGCAGCTGGCAAGAAGAACACATGAATCGCAAAGAATCTTGTTAATGTTTGTGCACCAATGATTGTTTCATCACCAGCTAAAAGTGTTTTAATCATTCCACCGATAAATGGAACAGATGCTGCAATTTCAATACCTACTTTTGTTGCGAACAATGCTTTCATGTCCCAAGGAAGTAAGTAACCTGTAAATCCTAAACCTAACATAACAGCGAAGATTAATACTCCAACCATCCAGTTTAGTTCACGAGGTTTTTTATAAGAACCAGTAAAGAATACACGTAATGTATGTAAGAACATCATAACAATTACAAGTGATGCCCCCCAGTGATGCATCCCGCGCACGATTTCACCGAATGCTACTTCATTTTGAAGATAGTAAACAGATTCCCACGCATTTTCAATGTCAGGTACATAATACATAGTTAAGAACATACCGGAAAGAATTTGGATTACTGTGATGAAGAACGTTAATCCTCCGAAACAGTATACAAATGCAGAGAAGTGATGTGCAGGGTTTACGTGTTCTGGTACTTCGTGGTCTGCAATATCACGCCATATAGGAGTAATATCAAGACGTTCATCCACCCAATCATAGATTTTATTAAGCACTGATGTCGTACCCCCTTACTTTAAGCTAATGTGTTAGGAATAGCTTTCCCAATTTCTAAGAACCCGTCATTGTCACGAACTTCATATTGATCCAACGGACCTAGAGGTGGTGTTTTTGGAACATTTTTACCGTTTTTCTCGTAACGACCCGAGTGACATGGACAGAAGAATTGATTTTTGTGCGCTGGGTCACCTTCCCAGCTTACTGTACAACCCAAATGTTTACATACTGGAGAAAGTGCGATTATTTCATCGCCTTCTTTGTATACCCAAGCTGCATTAGTAATATCAGACTTGTACCATGCATCAACTTGTTCAAAAGTGAAGTCAACACGTTCTGGTTTTTCCGTAATATCGGCAATTTTCTTCTCCGTTAATACGAAATCTCCGCCTTCTTTTTTCTGCAATACAGGATCAACTGCAAATCGTACCATTGGCATAAGCATTCCTGCTGCCATGAATCCGCCAACCCCTGTTAAGGTATAACTTAAAAATTGACGTCTCGATACTTTATTGTTACTCATCCTTTTCCCCCCTCTTACTTAAAGGTCAGTCCAATGGACATACTTGCTTGAATAATAATACTAGGACATATCCATGATATATCAATAAAAAAGGAAGGTCAATATTCGATTTCCTCGAATTCTAAATTTTACCGACAAATGATGTAAAAAACTGTCACTAATTCGCCCATTTTTTTGCAAAAATCGGAATAAGTTGTCGTAATTGATCTTCTAATACTGAGTTTCTCATTTTCTGATCCATAGAATCCAGTGGAACAGACGGAATCCATATAATATTTTGTTCTTCTCCTATTGTACTCCAATCTCTATCCGAAGTAACGAAAAAAATGTGTTTGAAGGAAGCTTTGTTTAATTCTTCCTGCCACTCTTTAAAAACCGCTTGCTTGTCCTGGCTTTTTGTATAAGAGAAGGAAGGAAATAAAATAATCCTTCCTTTGAACTGATTTTCAATGACGTTTGCTAAAGATAATGTAAAGTCTGCTGCAGATGCAGCAAATCGGAATCCATCATCAGAACCATCAATTTGTATTAGTGGGACCACTGCTGTATCTATAAATTCTTTTTGTGCTTGAAATACTGCACTATCTTTTCCGTTCCAATGCATTTTGTAACCTCTCCTAAACCTCTTTGTCTTGTATTTGCTTCCATAAGGAAGAAAGCTCCATGAATTTCTCTTTGTTATTCTCATCAATTGCTTGATCAATTTGCTTTTTTAATTGTTCCATCTGAAAGGCTTGCAAGCTTTCCATTACGATATCCTCTGCAATCATTTTATCCTTTTCACTTATCTGCAAATATTTTGGCATGTATGGATTTTCTTCTAATACCGCCAAATACTCTGGACTAGGTGGCATCATTTGAAAGTTCAATTGAATGTACATATCCTCTTCCGGATGTAAACGCAAATCATGAAAGGACTTTTCAGCATCAGCAGTCATGATGCTACCTTTATAGAATCGAAATGGTATACCTGAGGACGTCGTAACCGACATAATCATTGCTCGAGGACAATAGTGCGCCTCCTCCACAAAGTGGACGTTATTCAACAATGTCTCGTGGCTTATTAAGTAATTCAAGATCCACACGCACTCTCTTCTTTTCATCTGATACTTTTTTAAAAACCACCGAACAAATTCTTTTTTCTCACCAACTGAAACAGAAGCAGTCACGTAACCTCTCCTTCCCTCATTTATTCGAACATTTCAAACCATTCACTATTTTCCGGTTGAAGTTTTTGCAAAATCAGTACAACCTCTTTTGCCTCTGCTCTTTTCCCTTCCTCTAAAAGGAAATAAACATATCTTTCTAAAAAAGGAACATCCTCTTTATGTTCAGTATATGCAAGTTGATAAAATTCGTATGCTTTTTCAAAGGATTCTAATCTTTCGTATGCAACTGCTAAAAATGGGTACATCGCAGACCATTCAAATTGCTCTTTCTTCAACGTTTCATAGAGTTCCAAGAGCTCCTCATCCTTCTCTTCTGTGGAAAGTAAGGAAGACAAGATGAAAATAGCATCCATATATTCTGGGTCAAGTGCAATTGCTTCCCTTAAAAAAGTTTCTGCTTCTTTCACTCTACCCAATTTCAAGGAAATTTTACCTGCAAATAAATAATATTCTTTTTCAAACTCATCCCTATTAATACCGTCTGTAATTGCTTTTAGAGCATCCTCATTTTTGTCTTGCATTGCATATGTCTCAGCAAGTAGCATATAGCCTGAGAAGTAGTCAGGATCAATTTGAAGGAGGTCCTCTAACTGATTGGTAGCAGTCTCATAATGCTGCACTTGGAAGGATGCATAAGCAGCATGAAAGAGCACGTCTGGTGCGACTTCTTTTTTCAGTGCTTCTGTATAAAAGGGGATCGCTTCTTCATAGGCCGCTCCAGCACTATAGATTTCTGCTAATTTAAGCGATAAATCTACTCCTTGTATGGAGTCCTGATGAGGTAGTAAATCCTCTATTACACGTGCTGCTTCTAAGTATCTGCCAGTTTCAAACAATAATTCACCTTTCGCATACATTAGCAAAGGTTCTTTTGGTAATAACATAATTGCTTCATTTATTTTTTGTTCTGCAACCTCATATAGCCCAAGCATTTGATAATAGTCAGCTAATGTAAGTAATGCCTGCGGATAAGCATCACTCGTTTTTTCAATAGTCGTTAGCATTTCTAGAGCTTCATCTTCTTTATCCATTTCCAAATACAGCTGCGCTTGATCGATCTTCAGCTGATTTTCTTCCGGAAATAAAAAGTGAAGATGCTCTAGGACAGTAATGGCTTCTTGTAAAAATCCGAATTGAGTCAGCGAATCTGCTAGTTGGTACTGCTCATCGGGATCGCCATTCAATAAGAAATGTTCAATCATTGTTCCAAGTTTTTCTATGTTTCCTTCTTCCATTGCCTGGATGAAAGGTGTCAAGTTGTCCATGTTATCACCATACTTTCATTATACCTTTATCCTACAAGAACATTTGTTTTTGAACAAGAGAAAAACCCTCATAGTTAAGGGATGCCAATAATAAATATAATATCAGCCACTTTTCTGTTCAAAATTGAACAAAAGTGGCTGATATTAATCCTTCCAATATAGATTATTCTACTTCTTCAAGGGCGTCAGGATAAATAACGCTGTCAAACACTTCACCCGAAACTTCATCCTTCGAATTAATCTTCACTTTATAATCGTCCGAATCTACACCATTAAACAATTGATAGAGCAATACAGACATCCCTAGACCCATCACACAAAGCCATCAAAGCTATTTTCATATGCGGCCATATCTGCGCATTCGAAATTATTAAACTCCATATAGAACACTAGTTCTACCGATGATATAATAAACCCACAATTGCATATGCAGGGCTGGCGGTTGGTCACTTCCATGTAGAATGGAAGTGATATTATGACAACTTTTGAGATTATAAGTTTACTAATTCAACTATCCATTGGTTGGGTTGCCTTATTCTCCATTTTGTTGTCCATCATCTTTTTTGGAATGAAAAAGAAGTAACCGCCCCTCCCACAAAGGTTTGACGGTTACTTCAACGTTAAAACTGGATCAACCGCTCTTCTTGCGGTTTGGCAATTGTATGACCGGGTGTTGACGCACTCGGTATTTATAATATATGTCTATTTTATCATATTCATCAGAAAAATTACATTGGTAGAGAAAATATGTCATACATTAAACACAAATTAATTTTACAGAATTACTTTGATTTTATAACACTCGAAATATCTTCAAAAAATGTCGGGTAGGAAACAGCGATGCACCCTGCATTATCTATTGTGACAGGGTCTGTTGTTATCAAGGAAGCGACTGCTGCCATCATGCCAATACGGTGATCTCCATAAGTGAGGAGTTCGCCGCCATGAAGTGTTGTCGGTCCTTCGATGATCATGCCATCATCTGTGGCAATAATATTAGCTCCCAGTTTTTTTAATTCATTTACTACTGCATCAATTCGGTTCGTTTCTTTCACTTTTAGCTCTTCTGCATTTTTAATAATAGTTTTCCCGTTCGCTTGAGTAGCTAGTAAAGCGATAACCGGGATTTCATCAATAAGTCGAGGGATCAGCTCTCCACCGATTTCCGTACCAACTAAATCAGAGGACTCGATGTCAATCGTACCCATTTCCTCGTGACTACTGTTGTCGGAGTCATTAACTGTATAAGTAGCACCCATTGCTTGTAGAACGTCCATAATACCTGTTCTTGTTGGATTTAAGCCGACATTTGTCAAGGTCAGCCTGCTATTTGGGACAATTGCTCCAGCAACTAATAAAAACGCAGCAGAAGAAATATCACCTGGTACAATAACATGCGTTCCAGTAAGCTTTTGTCCACCTTGTAATCGTATCGTTTTATCATCTACCGCAATAGATGCACCGAAGTGTTTTAACATTTTCTCTGTATGATCTCTAGACGTTTCCATTTCCTCCACTACGGTTTCTCCGTCTGCATTTAAAGCCGCGAGTAAAATAGCAGATTTCACCTGCGCACTAGCTACTGGCATCGTATAGTGAATAGCTTGCAATTTAGATCCTTCCACTGCAATAGGGGTAAATTGTCCGTTTTCTCGCCCTATCAGCTTCGTACCCATTTGTTTTAATGGATCCGTGACTCTTCTCATTGGACGTTTTTGGATTGATTCGTCCCCTATTAAAACCGATGCAACGGAAGAGCCAGCTAAAATTCCGAGCATTAAACGAGTAGTTGTCCCAGAATTCCCCGTATATAGTATTTCATCGGGTTCTTTCCAGTTCATGATCCCTTCACTCATAATCGTTACTTCCTCACCATCAATAGAAATTTTCACTCCAAGCTTTTGAAAGCAATCTATTGTACTTAAGCAATCATCGCTCTGTAAAAACCCTTCGACAGTTGTAGTCCCTTCTGCTATAGCACCAAACATAATGGAACGATGCGAGACAGACTTATCTCCAGGGATACGAATAGTACCCTCTAATGTAGGCTGTGCATAATCTAAATTCTGACTAGTTACCAAGGTCATCCCTCCTTAAGAAATATACGTTTCAAATGTTGTGTTCTTAGCAATGCACTCCACAGCTTTTGCACGATCATCTATCGATTGAAAGCTTATGACTAGTATTCCAAAAACGTCTTCACGAGTTTCAACAATCCGTAAGTTCGTGATACTTATATGGTCTTTTGCTAAATATCCTGTTATTTCAGAAATGACACCAGGATAATCAGGTACATCCACATAGAGGTCAAATACACTATACATCGCCCCTTGTGAATTGATAGGTAGATCATCTCGTATATTTTTAGCGGTTGTAAAATATTCCTCTATATCACTTGAATCAGCGTAGGAAAGTAAGTCTTGCAATTTAGTCATTTCATTGGTCCATATTTGTAATTGATTACTTAATTCCTTCCGATTTTGAAGGGTTATATCTCTCCAAACAATTGGATTGGCGGAAGCAATTCTAGTTAGGTCTCGAAATCCTCCGGCCGCAAGCTGTTTTGTAAAAGGATATTGTTCGTTTTCAAAAGATAATTGATGTACAAGGGAAGCTGCGACTAAATGCGGGAAATGACTAACTACAGCAGTCATATGATCATGTTCCTCTGCTCCAACTTGTACTAATTTCGCTTTCGTTACATGTAATAAATCTATCAGAACTTGAATTCGTTCTTCAGATTCGTCTTCAAAAGGTGTCAGTAAATAATAGGCATTTTCAAACAGGATCGGTCTGGCAGCCTCTACACCACTTTTGTGGGAGCCAGCCATGGGATGACCACCTATAAACGTAATGCCCTTTTCTTTTAATGAAATGGCAGCTTTCATTATTTCTTTTTTCGTACTACCTGTATCTGTTACAATTACTTGTTTCTTTAGTTGCCAATTCGGCAATTCATTCATCAACCGAATTGTTTCACTTACGGGAGTAGCAAAAACAATTACGTCCGCAATCTCCGTTCCATCTTCCATGTTCGTAACCATCTCATCAATGACACTAATTCTTTTCGCTGTTCGAAGCGTATGTCCATTTGCATCATATCCAATTATTGTCACATCTTTATTGCGTTTTAACCCAAGTGCCAGGGAACCACCTATTAATCCAAGACCTATTATGAAAACGGTTTGCTGCATTATAGGACGCCTTCCTCTTTTAGAACTTCATCTAGTTTTTCTAATAACTCATTGTTTTGCTGCTCAGTTCCAATTGTAATACGAAGGTATCCTGGTTTCCCTAATACATTCCCACTTCGAACGATAAAACCACGCTTCATCAACCCTTGGAATACTACATCACTATCAGCTTTCACTTCCATTAAGATGAAATTAGTTTGCGAAGGGAAATAATCCAGATTTCTTTCTTGGCAATAAGACATAAATTGAGCTTTCCCAGTATTATTTTTTTCTCTACATTGTTCTATAAATGCTTGGTCCTCTAAACCAATAAGCGCAACTTGCTGACTTAGAACGGTATTATTAAATGGCTCGCGCGTTGGTTCTAGTTGAGCTATTACTGCTTCTGATCCGATTGCATATCCAACACGAAAGCTTGCAAGGCCATATGCTTTAGAGAAAGTACGCATGATTAATACATTTGGATGATTTTCTAATAATCCTATAGAATCTTTGTAGTTTATGTCTGTTATGTATTCTGTGTATGCTTCATCCAAAACGATTAAAACATCCGTTGCTACTTTTTCGATAAAATCTTTCAATTTATCGCTAGGTGTTAATGTGCCAGTTGGGTTGTTTGGATTACACACCCAAATGATGGCAGTGTTTTCATCAATCGCTGCTAGCATATTGTCTAAATCATGCTCTCCGTTGTTTGTAAGAGGGATTTCACGTACCTCTGCTCCTTCAACGATCGCATTATGCTTATATTGACCGAATGTTATATCGGCCATAATTGTATTCAATCCAGGTCGTAAAATAGCTCTTGATACAATTAAGATATTCTCGTCAGATCCATTACCAAATAATAGTTGTTTCTCCGAGACGTTCAAATGATTCGCTACAGCTGTTCTTAAATTTGATGCATATCCATCCGGATAGATGGCAAAATCTATCGTTGCATTCTCGAAGTATTCTTTTACTTTTGGTGACGCACCATATGGATTTTCATTGGATGCAAGTTTCGTCACTTTTTCTAAGTTAAACATCTTCTTCACTTCGTCGGAAGTTTTGCCAGGCTGATATGCATTTAACCCATTGATCTGTTGTTTGAATTTCATTTTAACCCCTCAATTCTATAAATTATTTAAGTAAATCTGGTCTTAGTTGGACAGCGTTATTTAAATAGATATGCTGTACCTCTTGCTGTGTTTTTTCTGTATTTACATGCATTAGTAATCGAATACATTTATCTAACGCTCCTGGTACGTTCATTTCATGAGTACACATTACTGGGACATACGTCCATCCCTCTAAGCCTCTAACAGCTCTTGCCGGAAAGGCAGAAGTAATATCGGTCGTAGTTGAAATAATGACAGAAGCGATGTCTTCAGGTAAAATATCATTTGATTTTGCCATTTCTTCCACTAGTCGTCTAGTTTCTTGCAGTACTAATTCATTTGAATCGGCTGTTACTGTAGTTGCTCCTCTTACCCCTCTAATCATTCGTTACCCTCCCTAACCCATTGTCGCAGCTGTTCGTCACATTTTTTAACTTCTTCCATCAAAATTGTTTGGACAAATGGTTCACCAATTTCTTGAAGTAATGCAAAATGAAGTTCCCCATTCATTGTCTTTTTATCTTTTAGCATAAATTTTGATAAATCTTCAAATTTACATGGAAGAACATGCTTAAAATTATATCCAAGTCGATTCGCTAGATCATACACGTCTTTAGAATATCCTGCTGCCACATTACCATGAAGCTCACTTAGCATTAGTGCAGGAATCATACCGATCATCACAGCCTCGCCATGCGTTATTTTACCGTAGCCGACAGATGCCTCAACTGCATGGCCATATGTATGACCAAAATTTAAAAACTTGCGATAGGACTGCTCTTTTTCGTCTAATTCGACAATATGTGCTTTTACACGAATTCCCTTTTCAATCCAACGTAATAATTCATTATTATCGATGGCATCTAAGTTAGGGAGAGCAAGAAATTCATCCATCCAGTTAGCATCACTGATAATCGCATGCTTGATCACTTCGGCAAGACCCGAACGAACCTCTGCTTCTGGTAACGTTTTTAAGAAATGAAAGTCATATAATACTTCCATAGGTTGATAGAAAGCCCCGATCATATTCTTTCCATTTGGGTGATTAATAGCAGTTTTACCTCCAACGGCACTATCATGCGCTAAAATAGTCGTTGGAATTTGATAAAAAGGAATACCTCGCATAAATGTTGCTGCCACAAACCCAGCCAAGTCACCAACTGCTCCTCCCCCTAACGCAAGAAGAGCAGAATTTCTAGAAAAATTTTCTTCTAGCAAAAAGGTCTGTACTTGATAATAGGATTCAAACGTTTTACAGTCCTCACCATTTGGAACGATATAAAGTTTATATGGCAGCTTAAAATTAGTCCGAACATACTCCTCATGTAAACTCCACACATGTTCATCCGTAATTAGCACTAATTGATCATATGCCGACAATACATCTGCTTGTCTTTCACAAAAAGATTCTAAAACATTCTCACCTAAATAAACTTCATATACGGAATCTTTCGTTTTGACTTGGATAGACATCATTAAAACCCCTTTGTATATGCTCTATGACTCTCTATATCTGCCAGTAATGTATCCAATTTATCTCCATGGAAGGTTTCCAGTACTGCTTGTGCAATCTCCCAAGCAATAACAGCTTCGGCAACTACAGAAGCTGCTGGTACTGCACAGCTATCCGATCTTTCAATACTTGCCTTGAATGGCTCTTTCGTATCGATGTCTACACTTTGAAGTGGCTTATAAAGCGTAGGAATTGGTTTCATCACGCCACGAACTACTATTGGCATTCCAGTAGACATACCGCCCTCTAGACCACCTAAACGGTTTGTATCGCGTGTATAACCTTCTGCTTCACTCCAAGAAATCTGATCGTGAACTTGGCTTCCAAAAAGGTTCGCCATTTCAAATCCTAATCCTACTTCTACACCCTTAAATGCATTGATGCTCATCATCGCCATTGCCAGTTTACCGTCTAACTTACGATCATAATGGACATAGCTACCAACTCCTGCCGGCATCCCTGTAACGATTACCTCTACTACTCCACCAATCGTATCTCCAGCCTTTTTTGCATTGTCGATCGCTTCTACCATTTTCGCAGAGCTTTCCGGATCTAAGCAATAAACCGGGTCTGCCTCCACAATGTCACGAATTTCCTCTATTGTCTTTCCGTTTGTCAAATCCAAATTAGCCTCTATTCCGCCAATTTTCGTCACATGAGCGACAATAGATATACCTAATTTACTTAACAATTCTTTTGCAACTGCTCCAACCGCAACTCTTACCGTAGTTTCACGAGCTGACGAACGCTCTAGGACATTGCGTAAATCACGATGACCATACTTCATACCACCAACTAAATCGGCATGTCCAGGACGTGGTCTTGTAATTTTTCGTTTAATATCCTCAGGATCTATTTCATCTCCAAGAGGCTCAATTCCCATAATATTTGTCCAATGCTTCCAATCATCATTGTTTACAACGAGACAAACTGGAGATCCTAGCGTTTTCCCGTGGCGTACACCTGAAGTAATAGCTACTGTATCTGTTTCAATCTGCATACGTCTTCCGCGACCATGTCCACCCTGACGACGTTTTAATTCTTTATTTACCATTTCACTCGTTATTTCTAATTGGGCCGGTAACCCCTCTATAATAGCTGTTAGTTGTGGTCCATGTGATTCACCTGCAGTTAAATATCTCACAGCACTTTCCCCCTTCAACTCGTTAAAGTATTTGTTTATCACTATATCAAAATTTCAGTTCAATGTATAGAAAAAAAGCAGTAGTGCCTATTTTTCAGAAGTCAGTTTTGGTTTCCGACATCGTGTCGCTGGAGACTAGAAGAAAACTGTCCGAAATTCCTCGGACAGTTCCACTTATTTTTTCCGATAAAAAAAGGTATCTTCCGTTTCAAATCCATACTTACTTGGATTGAATATCTGTTCCGTACTGCCGACAAATAGAATTCCTCCAGATTTTAATGAATCACTAAAGTTTTGATAAATTTGATCTTTTGCTTCTTCCGTAAAGTAAATCATCACATTCCTACAAACAATCAAATCAAAATTTTTATCATATGTATCTTTCAATAAATTATGTTTTTTAAATGTTACAGTCTTTTTAACCGAATCACTCATTTTATAAAATGGAGTTTGGTCCTCAAAGTACTTATTTTTTATATCCGCCGGAACCTCAGCTAATGAGCGTTCTGGATAAATACCAACTTTTGCACGCTGTATGGCATTTTCATCTAAATCGGTTGCGTGAACAGCAATTTGAGATAGAGGTAGATAATTAGATAAAACCATTGCAATTGTATAAGGCTCTTCTCCAGTTGAGCATGCTGCACTCCAAATTTTTAGGCGTTTGTTTGTTTCTAATAATTTTGGAAGTATTTTAGTTTGCAGTATATCCCAGCGTTTCGCATTCCGATAAAACTCTGAAACATTGATCGTCATTCTATCTAGAAACTCGTTCAATAGATCTCTATTCGTGTCGAGTGCTTGATAAAATTCGACAAAGTTATTAAATCCCTTTTTTTCATACAAAGAAGTAAGTCTACGACGCATCTGTGCCTCTTTATACGCCGCAAGATCTATGCCTGTTTTTTTCTTAATGGAATCCACAAATTTAATATAATCTGGCAAAATGATTTCGCCCCCTTCTGAAGACCTATAATTAGTATATCTTATCCATGGCATTTCGAACATACAAAAAAGACAGACAAATATGAACATTTGTCTGTCTTACTATTTGTTGAGAGTGAGAAGCTCTCTCGTATAGGAGGAGATCCCTCTCGTATAACTATGGGGCTCTCGTATAGCCGCCATTCTCTCTCGTATAAGCACGAATCTCTCTAGTATAGGCTAAGTTGCCGCTCGTATAAACATGCAGCTCTCTTATGGTCGCCATTCTCTCTCGTATAAGCGCAAGTCTCTCTCGTATAAACACGCAGCTCTCGTATAGCCGCATTCTCTCTCACACAAGTTATTTCCCAAATAAAAAAATGGTTGTTTATGACCGAAGTCTTAAACAACCATTTTTATTATTAGTTAATCCAGTTGTTAGCATCTTTTTTGTAAGATACTAGCTCTTCTTGTTTGAAGAATAATCCGATTTCGCGTTCAGCGCTTTCTGGAGCGTCAGAACCGTGGATAATATTTTTCCCTACAGTTACTGCGAAGTCTCCACGGATCGTTCCAGGTGCAGATTCTTTAGGGTTTGTAGCACCAACCAATAAACGAGCAGTTGAGATAACATTTTCACCTTCCCAAACCATTGCGAAAACTGGTCCAGAAGTGATGAATTCTACTAATTCTCCGAAGAATGGGCGTTCTTTGTGCTCGCCGTAATGTTCTTCAGCAAGTTCAGTAGGAATTTGCATTAATTTTGCTCCAACTAATTGGAATCCTTTTGCTTCAAAACGACCTACGATTTCACCGATTAAGTTACGTTGTACGCCATCAGGTTTTACCATTAAAAATGTTTTTTCCATAGTTAACACTCCTCGAATATATATGATGGACTTTATTCTCCACCGTTACAAATATTATCATTATAATTCATTATTTTCAAATTAAATTATCATCTGGTTATTTACAACAGGTTCCACGCCTATATTAAAATTTTCTTTTACTCATAAATAGTGCAATGTTTTGTAATGATTTCTTTGCGGAATTTGCTGGTAATTGTCTAACTTCGTTTAGCGCTTTTTGCAAATATATATTACTTACTTGTTTGGCACGATCAATACCGTCTGATTCGCGAATTTTAGTTAACAGTTGTTGTCGGTTTACGTCACTGATAGTCCCCTCTAATATTTCTTTTAATAAAGGTTTGATAGCTGGATCATCTTTAACATATAGAACAGGTAACGTAATATTTCCTTGTGCAAGATCAGATCCAGCAGGTTTGCCTAATTGCTCATCAGTAGATGTAAGATCCAAAATGTCATCAATTATTTGGAATGACATACCAACGTAATATCCAAATCGATTTAGATGCTTTATTGTTTTCTCATCTGCTTGAGCAGCAATCGCTCCCAATTCACAGCTAGCCGATATTAAAATAGCCGTTTTTCGTTTAATTCGACGTAAATAGTCTCGAACCGTTTGATCAAGATAATGCTTATCCTCAATTTGGTTAATTTCCCCGATACAAAGTTCCACCATTGTTTGCGATAACACTTCATGAGCATATGTATTTTGTAAATCTGTTATGTATTCAATTGCATTTGCAAAAAGAAAATCCCCTGTATACATCGCGACTCGATTATTCCATTGTGCTTTTACCGTTTCTCTACCTCGTCTTGTTTCCGCATCGTCAATCACATCGTCGTGGACTAGAGAAGCCATATGAATGAGTTCAACAGAAACAGCTACACTTTTTATAGAATCTATTGAAGAGTTTCCAAATTTCGATGCAAGCAAAACGAAAACTGGTCTAATTCGTTTTCCACCAGCACGTAATAAATGAAGAGACGCCTCATTCAATAAGTGAGAAGAAGAATTCACCGCTATAGCTAATTCTTTTTCGATGATATCAAGATCCGATTTTAAATCGGAATAGAGTAACTTTAACTTCATCTTATCCAAGGTTACAACCTCACTCACTTAAATATCTTTTTTGTATCCTATATGTCTAGCAGCCGCCCCACCACTATATGGTTTACTTGATACATTGACCAAGCCCACTTTTTCAAATAGCTTCGTTAACTCTGTTCTATTCGGAAAATCTTTGGCAGATTCCTGCAACCATGAATATTCTTTGTAGCTTTTCGCAAAAAGTTTTCCAAATATCGGCATGATGTAGCGGAAATAGAATCGGAAAAATCCATTGAATAATTTTGAATCTGGTTGAGATGTTTCTAAACAAACAACCATTCCACCTGGTTTTACAACACGATTCATTTCACTTAATACTTGTGTGTAGTCCGGTACATTTCGTAAACCAAAACCAATCGTTACATAATCAAAGGAATTATCTTCAAATGGCAATTCCATTGCATTTCCCTGTATTAACTCAATTTGCGAAATTTGTTTTACTTTTTCTAATCCAACATTCAACATATTTTGACTAAAATCTAAACCTCTTACTTCTCCAGTTGGTCCAGTTGCCTCTGCCAATGCGATTGTCCAATCTGCCGTCCCGCAACACACGTCTAATGCTTTGCTTCCAGATTTTACTTGCATGGCCTTCATCGTATCTTTGCGCCATGCTTTATGTTGTTGAAAGCTGATAACTGAATTCATCGAATCATAATTATCGGATATCTTTTCAAAAACATCATGCACATGTTGTTCTTTTGATTTTCCCACGATTTAACCTTCTCTCAACTGCTGTACTAAGGTGCATTTCATTAATTTTTCTAATATTATACTTTTTAGATGATCTTGTAATAGCTCTGAGTTTTTAACCTCATCTATGAGTAATGATTCAACTTTTTTGATCTCTGCTTTTAGCAAATTGATATTAGCTTGTAATTGACTAGATTTACTTATATAAAAAGGGTCGTTGCCTTGCCCATAAGCTGCTAGTTCTTTTTTTAACGAAATAAGTAGCAAGGACTCTTTCATAAAAAATACATACTCATGAAATGAATAATGTTCGAAAAACTGTTCGATAGATTTAGATTCGATCAATTGGATAGATTGAATCAGATGTTCAAAACTATATAACTTTCGATCATAAAACCTAGTTTTGTGTTCTGATATTGTTGCAATCCCATCCGACAATTGTTGGATTAGGACTAATTGTTTGTCGCTGGCTAATAACTGGTAATACTTCCCGCTATAATAATCCCCGGCTAATACTTGCAGTTGCTGTTCCTTGGTTGTTGCATTCATTTCTTTTACTAAGTCGTGGGCAGCTAATGCGGAAAAGATAAGAGTTACTGCAATGGCAGAATTTCTTTGAGAGTCTTCCCATTCTTCCCCATTAAAAAGTGGTAAAAGTGTAAAAAACAAACGCTCTTCATCAATGACAGGAGCCCCGGTATACTTCAACAAAGTACTTTGTAGAACTTGTTTAAGAATAGCATCTTTATACTGCTTTATATGTTGTTTGATCAATGCTTCGTTCATACACTTTACTCCATTTCCCAACCGCGCTTAATCTGTTTATATGCTATTTTTCTCTATTATTTTTTAGAATCGGATTGTATTATTCCATTGGCAGAATGGATTGTTGCTTTCCCTCTGATCTTCATGGCTGAGGTATGCTCTGTAAATTGGGCAATCATTACTTCGCCACTATCCAGTTTTTCGGAATGATGAAATTTTGTATCTGTTCCTCTTGTAAGGCCAATTACATGAACTCCATCTTCTTCTGCTTTTATCAAAATATATTCTGAACTAGACATATTATAGTCTCCTTTGTTCATAGTCTTTTTCCATCATAACATATTCTAAAGCCGACATCCAAAGCTATTACTTCATGTTTATGAATGAAAGTATTTCTGAGCGCTTCACATCGTCTGTTTCTAAAATTCCACGTGCCACAGCAGTAATTGTTTTTGCACCAGGTTTCTTAATTCCGCGCATCGTCATACACATATGTTCCGCCTCGACTACAACATATACACCGTATGGATTAAGCATTTGCATGATATCATCTGCCACGCTTGAGGTAATTCTCTCCTGTAGTTGAGGACGTCTTGCAGTTGTCTCTACAGCTCTAGCAAGTTTACTTAAACCAGTGACCACCCCATTACGAGGAATATACGCGACATGTGCTTTACCGTAAAAAGGAACTAAATGATGTTCACACATGGAGTAGAATGATATATCTTTTACTAAAACTAGCTCTTCATGCTCTTCGTTAAAGACCGTTTTAAAATATTCCTTTGGATCCTGATGCAAACCTTCAAACATCTCTGCATACATTTTAGCTACTCTTTTTGGAGTGTCCAACAATCCTTCTCTACTTGGATCTTCTCCGACTGCTTCTAAAATCATTTTAACCGCTTCTTCTATCTTGGTCAGATCGACTTTTGTCATCTGTAGACCCCCTAAAACTATGTATTATATCAATTGAATATTAGCATATGAAATGCTTCTTTTAAATAAATTTGTCATTTGCTATGCGAATTCTTAATGTTTGCTTTCTTTTATGAGTGGGTTAACAAATGAGTAATGTAACAACAGAACTTAATTGAAAAGAACGGCTATCGTGAAGCAAGCTCCACAATAACCGTTCTATGTACTACAACATCAGTTACTTAACTGCGTCTTTAAGTGCTTTACCTGGTTTAAACGCAGGTACTTTGCTTGCAGCGATGTCGATTTCTTCACCTGTTTGTGGGTTACGCCCTTTACGTGCAGCACGTTCACGAACTTCAAAGTTACCAAAACCGATTAATTGTACTTTTTCACCACCTGCAAGTGCAGATTGAATTGATTCAAATACAGCTTCAACAGCTTTAGTAGCGTCTTTTTTAGAAAGTTCTGTAGCTTCTGCAACAGAGTTTACTAGTTCAGTTTTATTCATATCATTCACCTCCTCTCAAAGGAAGATAGCTTCAATCCTGTAAAAAGAGTATCACAACAAAAAATCCTTCGCAACACTATTTGCACTAGTTTAGCTAAGTTTCCTCAAAAAAAGGTCATTTTAACACAATAATAGGACTTTTTGCATAGTCGCAAAAAGTCCTGTATTGGATTTACAATATAAATGTGACCATCCCTCGGTCACCTTCATTTACCATTCTTTCAATCGTTTCGCGCATTCTTTTCTTCGCAACATCCGAAACACTTTCCGTTTTATAACGTAAACTTTCTTTTAATACTTCCACTAATGAAGTTCCAAAAACTTGTGTTTGCCACAAAGCATCTCGGTCATGTAAAAATCCATGTTTTAGATCTTTTAATAATTGCTGACTATGAAATTCAGACCCGATTAATGGTGCGAATTCTGCTTCCATATCCACACGAATAATGTGAAGAGAAGCTGCTTTTGCTTTTAAACTTACACCATAGAAATTATTTTGTTTGATAATTTCTGGCGCAGTTGGCTGAAAATCTTGAATAGTTGGTAAAGATACGCCATAACCATGTTTTTTCGCGGCTTCTAATGCTTCTGAAAATTTATTGTATGCCTTTTTAGCTGTAGAAGCCTCTTTGACAAACAGTAGCCAGTCTTTTTTCGACTCAATGGGTTCATCTAACCATTCATCACAAACCTCTTGAAAAACTTCGGGTTTTAGGCCAATTTGGATACATGCTGACCCTCTACCTGGATTTGCCTCTACTACTTCAGCAGACTGGATAAAGGGAACCTGCTTAAATCTTGATGCTAATTCTTTTACGTCTTTCATTTTGGATACTAGTTGGAGCCATTCATGTAAGGAAGATGTTATGGCATTATTGACAAAATGGTCCGGTTCTAATACATCGGTCCAATCTGGCTTGAGTAACTCGATATCCGTGATCGGAAATTCATAGAGTGCTTGTTGGAGTATGTACTGAATTTCCTCAGCAGTCATGCGATCAACGGCAGTTGCAATTACCGGAACTTCATGCTGTCTTTGAAGTTCTTCACTTAATTGAATTGTTTCTAAATGGCCTGGATTTTTGCTATTAAGAATGATAACGAATGGTTTACCAATTTCTTTTAGTTGCGTGATAATCTGTTGTTCGGCACTTTCAACTGCCATACGTGGAATATTATTTACTGTTCCATCTGTTGTGACAACTATTCCGATGGTAGAATGATCTCTAATTACTTTGTCTGTGCCAATTCTAGCTGCTTCCTCAAAAGGTATTGCTTCGCTATGCCACGGGGTATGCACAAGCTTTTGACCTTCTTCACCAGAATGCGTTTTAATGCCGTCAATCATATAACCAACACAATCTACTAGTCTGATCTGCAAACGTAGCTGATCTTCCCCTAAATGAATATTTGTCCCTTGAGCGGGTACAAATTTAGGCTCCGCTGTCATAATCACATTGCCAGGAGAACTTTGAGGCAATTCATCTTGTGCACGTAGACGCTCTGCCTCTTCCTGGATATTCGGAATTACTACTAACTCCATTACGCGTTTTACAAAAGTAGACTTACCAACACGGACAGGACCTACTACACCAATATACACATCACCATTCGTTCTTTCTGCTATCTGTTCATACAGTTTACTCGACATGGATACGCTCCTTTCTTAGCAATTTAATATATGCACAAAAAAAACGTTTCATGCATAATGCATGAAACGTCGTTTTTATTTATTCAACATAATAACCGGTTCATTCTTTTCATTTACTGTGTAAGGTAGCGAATAAGCTGGGACAATCGCAAAATTATCTGTTAAGAGAAAACGAATGTCATCTCCAGGTTTTATTTTCTCTTCTGTTTTTTGAAGTAATCTATTCAGCTCTATCGAGTAATCCACATAGACTTCCCCATCACCAGTAGCTACTATTGGCAACTGAGTATCGGAATAAGGGCTTTGAACAGACAACTCGCTGTCATACCCCATTTTTTCATAGTCAAGCTTATAGACACCTTCAGCAATCGTTTCAGCTATAGGTCCGAATCCATTTATACTTTTTCTATGGTTAATGTCACGAAGAGTATCTGCAATACGTAAATCTACTAATTTAACAGTAGGATTCTCTTCTACATCCATTAGTACGTACTGATAAATACCCCCAGCTTCATATGAATTGGCCGGAGCCTTTCCAAGCTTTAATGGAATTATTTTACTAAAGTCAATTGGATATTTAATGTATTGATCAGTTTCCATATCACGCGTTTTTATCGGCAAAAGTCCACCTGAGTCTTGCTGAAAACTATCTACAGCATTTTGAACCGCTAGCAGTTGATCCTCATATGGCAATAAATTCTCTGGCTCATAACCACTTTTATAACCACATCCGGCTAAGAAAACCATTAGCATAATTACAACAGCAATAAGTTTAAAGTTTTTCATAGGAATCTCCTTGCTATGCCTTAGTTGGGTTAAATACTATATAAATCATCGTAATAAAACCTATAAATAATAATATGTATGCAATCAGACCAAATATAAATTTCAACATTTTATTTTTTAATTTATTTTTCACAAAAAACATAAATATCATCGCTAATAACATACAGCCCATAGACCCAAACGATATCCACATTTTATCCATTGATGATATTAATAACACAACAACTTCCACACCTTTCTACAATAAAAAAGTATACCATATAGGAAAAGCGCAAGCGCCTACGTAAGCCCTGACAACGTTCTTCTGCGATGAGCTTTGGCGCAGGAGCTAGACAGATGAGCAGAAATTTCAAGGTAACCACTCAAAAAGAAGCACTTGATAAAAACATTATTTCTAGTATACAGTCAAAAAAGAGTTGTTATTAACAACAACTCTTTGCATTTGTGACAATTTTAGAACGTTTTATAATCTTCTAATTCATGTTTTTTCGTGCGGTGCATGAGAATGTCCACAGCCTCTTTAGGATTGACCTGTTCAAATAAAACAGAATACAACGCTTCTGTAATTGGCATATCCACTTGTTGCTTATTAGCGAGTTGATATGCCGCTTTTGTAGTCCTGACACCTTCCACGACCATGCCCATCTCCTCTAACACTGTATCAAGGGTTGCTCCCTTACCCAACATATTACCAGCACGCCAATTTCTAGAATGCACACTTGTACATGTTACGATCAAGTCACCCATGCCTGTTAAACCGGAGAACGTGTAGCCTTTCGCACCTAGGCTGATACCTAGACGAGAGATTTCTGCAAGTCCTCGAGTGATTAGGGCGGCTTTTGCATTATCTCCATATCCTAGCCCATCCACAATTCCTGCTGCTAAAGCTATGACATTTTTGAGAGCTGCTCCAATTTCTACACCAATTACGTCATCGTTTGTATAGACCCGGAAATATTTATTCATGAACAAATCTTGAATTTTTTCTGCAGCAATCATATTTTCACTTGCAACTGTAATCGTTGTTGGATGCTTTAAGACAACCTCTTCTGCATGACTTGGACCAGATAATACGACTATTGCTTCTGTGACATCCGCAGATATCTCTTCTTGAATCATTTCTGATATCCTTTTTAGCGAATCAGGTTCAATTCCTTTAGAAACATGTACAAATAGCTTCTTTTCATCCAAGAAAGGTAGCATGTTTTGGCAAACTTCTCTTATCGCCTTAGTTGGAACAGCAATCACAATAACATTTGCATGTTGAATTGCTTGTTGAAAGTCACTAGTAGCCTTTAAATTAGCCGGTAAGATCGTATCGGGTAAATATTTTTTATTTGTATGCATTGTAGTTATTTCTGTTGCCTGATCATTTCTATGAGACCATAACAGACAGTCGTGTCCATTGTTTGCGAGAACCATTGCTAGGGCTGTTCCCCAGCTTCCTGCACCTAGTACAGTTACTTTTTCCATCGCTATTTCGCTCCTTTAAAACTAATAGGATTAAGTTCTTGTACGCGTGATAATCCGGATTGGAGTTCCTTCAAAGTCAAAGGACTCTCTAATACGATTTTCTAAAAATCTTTCATAAGAGAAATGCATCATTTCAGCATCATTAACAAATACAACGAAAGTTGGCGGTTTAATAGCCACTTGAGTCGCATAGTAAATACGCAGTCTTTTCCCTTTATCGGTTGGAGCTGGGTTTCTTGCCACAGAGTCTTCAATTACCTCATTCAATATAGAAGACTGAACACGCATTGCATGATTTTCACTTACCCGATTAACAATTGGGAAGAGTCCATTTACACGTTGTTTCGTTATAGCAGACACGAAAGCAATCGGTGCATAATCTAGGAATTGGAAATTATCTCTAATTTTTCTTGTCATCATAATCATCGTTTTATCGTCTTTTTCAATAGCATCCCATTTATTCATGACGATAATAACAGCTTTACCAGCCTCATGTGCATAGCCAGCAATTTTTTTATCTTGCTCTTGAATACCCTCTTCCGCATTCAGGATAACTAAAACAACGTCAGAACGTTCAATCGCCTTTAACGCACGTAATACACTGTATTTCTCCGTCGTTTCATATACTTTCCCTTTTTTACGCATACCTGCTGTATCAATCATAACGTATTCCTGACCATCAAAAGTGTATTCCGTATCAATCGCATCTCTTGTTGTTCCAGCGATTTCACTTACGATTACACGATCATGTCCCAAAAATGCGTTGATCAGAGAAGACTTCCCTACATTTGGACGTCCGATTAGTGAAAACTTAATAACTTCTTCCCCATATTCTAAATCCTCTACTTCTGGGAAATTCTTCGCTACTTCATCTAGCAAATCCCCTAATCCAAGTCCATGAGAACCTGAGATAGGGAAAGGTTCACCTAATCCTAAAGCGTAAAAGTCATATAGCATATCGCGCATATCTGGATTATCGATTTTGTTTACAGCTAAAACGACTGGTTTTTTTGTTTTATACAAAATTTTAGCTACATACTCATCTGCAGCTGTAACCCCTTCACGACCATTCGTCAAGAATATGATAACATCTGCTTCGTCCATCGCTATTTCTGCTTGTTGTTTGATTTGTTCTAAAAACGGTTCGTCGCTTAATTCAATACCTCCTGTGTCGATAATATTGAATTCATGTGTCAACCAATCGGCAGAACTATATATACGATCACGTGTAATACCTGGAATATCTTCCACGATAGATACACGCTCTCCTACGATTCGATTAAATATAGTCGATTTGCCGACATTTGGCCTACCAACGATTGCTACTACTGGTTTTGTCATTATTTATTCATCCTTCCAACTTCGTCTATTTTGTATTATACAACAAAAAGACAAAAACAGGCGACTTATTAAAGTCACCTGTTTTAAATAGTGTATAGTTTTAGTTATTTTTCATGAAGCCTTTTAACTTATCACCTAGGACATCACTGATAGAAAATCCTCGTGATTCCTCCGGCATTTGATAATCTTCTATATTATACTTATCTTCATTTTCAACTAATTCTTTAATACTTAAAGAGAGACGTTTTTCAGTAATGTTAACTTCCATTACTTTAACTTGTACTTCTTCGCCCTCTTTTAGTACTTCTTGTGGGTTAGTAATATGCTTATGGGCAATTTGAGAAATATGCACTAGTCCTTCTACTCCAGCGAAAACTTCTACAAACGCACCGTACGAAACAAGGCGCTTTACTTTCCCTGTAAGAACTGCTCCTTTTGAAGCCTTTTCTTCAATCTCCGCCCATGGTCCAGGTAGCGTATCTTTAATAGATAAAGAAATTCTTTCTGCATCCCGATCGATCGATAATACTTTTACTTTAACTTCTTGCCCTTCGGATAAAACGTCCGCAACATTTTCCAAATGCTCGTACGAAATTTGTGAAATATGAACAAGTCCATCCACTCCACCTATATCGACAAAGGCACCAAACGAAGCTAAACGTTGCACTTTACCTGTTAGAATGTCACCACTTTTGATGGATTCAAAGGTTTGTTGCTTGCTAACAGACTTTTCAACTTCTACAACTGCTTTATGAGAAAGAATTAGTCTGTTTTTAGCTTTTTCAAGTTCTACTATTTTAAAGGTTATTACTTTCCCTTTATAATCTTCAAAGGACTCTACAAAATGATCCTCAATTAAGGAAGCAGGAATAAAACCACGGACACCTAAATCTACTACCAGGCCGCCTTTTACTACTTCTTTCACTTCAGTTTCAATTATTTCTCCAGATTGGAATTGCTTTTCTAACTTATCCCAAGCTATTTCCGCATCCACTCTTCTTTTAGAGAGAACATAGTTAGCTTCCTCCACTTTGGTAATCATTAACTCTAATTCGTCACCGATGGAAACGGAGTCGGATGCTTTTTCAATATGCAAGCTAGATAGTTCACTTATTGGAACTATTCCATCAAAAGGTGCTCCTTCAATTGTTACAATAATAGATTTCTCATCTACTTGTGCAACCGTTGCTTTAACTAGTTCACCCTCTTTAAACTCATTCGTGTCGTTTAAGTTCATTTCTTCTGACATATGATATTCCTCCTTCACAGCGTCTCTATTCTATTTTATGCGAATTGGCACAGAATTACAAAAGGAAGCACTTTGCAAATGAAAAGATTCTTACTATTTCGCTTTATGTTCGTCTATTAATTGGCCTATTTTCTCCATAATAATATCTGTCACTTCATCTGCAGAGGCCTTTCTTTCACGGTATGGACTAATATCAATTGCTTCGCCATATACTACTTTTAACTTTTTAAAAGGTTTATAAGGTCCTATTATTGCACAAGGGACTACATTTGCTTCCCCACGTAATGCAAAGAATCCCGCTCCACTAAATCCTTTTCCTAGCGTACCGTCCTTACTTCTTGTCCCTTCAGGGAATAATCCTACTACTTCTCCACCTTTTAAAAGCTTAATAGCTGTTCGAAGGGCATCCCGATCACTCAACCCCCTTTTCACAGGAAACGCATTCACACCAGGTAAAATCGCTTTTAATAGTGGAATATTAAATAGTTCTGCTTTTGCCATGAAATGGACAGGTCTAGGAGCAAGTATTCCGACCACTGGCGGGTCTAACGCATTAATATGATTAGAGCATAATAAAATTCCGCCATCTTTCGGAAAGTTTTCCGTTCCAATAACTTCAAATCGATAAATTGGTTTCAACGCTGAAAAAACAAACGTTTTTGCAAAGGAGTATAAATTCATATTAGGACATCCTTTCTTTTGCTAGGTGCATAATTTTTTCGGACACTTCATCAACCGTTAAGGATGTCGTATCAATATAAATTGCATCATCCGCCTGTATTAATGGTGATGCTTCTCGTTCACTATCAAACTTATCCCTTAGAGCAATCTCTTGTTTAAGTTCTTCGAAGTTTGTTTCAATTCCTCTATTATGGTTTTCTAAAAATCTTCTATTCGCTCGTTCTTCTACGCTGGCACTCATAAAAATCTTCAGTTCAGCATTCTTTAATACATGGGTACCAATATCTCTACCATCCATTACGACACTACCGTTTTTACCCATCTCCATTTGTCTTTTAACCATTTCTTCTCGTAATGTTGCATGCGCAGCTACTGCCGAAACAGATGCTGTTACTACTTTAGAACGAATTTCCTCGGTGACTGCTACATTATCGAGAAATACTAATTGCCCAGCTGGAGAAGGTTTTAACTCAATAATAGTTTCCTTTAACAAGTTGGTTAATTTATCTTCGTCTTGCAAATCTATGTTTTCTTGAAGTGCTTTATACGTAATTGCACGATACATCGCACCTGTGTCTACATATGTATACCCTAGTAACTCTGCTGTCTTTTTTGCAATCGTACTTTTTCCTGCTGCTGCTGGGCCATCTATGGCTATTTGTATTTGTTTGTTCAATTTAATTGCCTCCACTCTATTCCTTTACATTTTATCATAGAACAGTAGTAATGAGAAAAAAGCAAGCGTCGAAAAGATAACTTATTTTAGAATGTTATGCCAAGTAAGTTCACATTTTATTTTCACCGTAAATTGGAAGAGGCTACCCAAAAGTTTTACTTTTGAGAAGCCTCTTTTCTTTTCATTTAATTCATTGATTTTTTACGAATAAATAGTTGGCGTTCAAAACAGAATCGTACTATTTGTTGCTTATCTAGATCATCCGTATCTGTAAAATGTATAGAAGCAATTGTTAGGGATCCTTTTTCCCAAATCCTAACTACTTGCGCAAGAGTTGTGACGTACTTAATATCTCCATTGTTAAATAACAATGGAATTAATAACATTACTTCGTCACCAGCTATAAAGTTAACTGGTTTGTTTATGATGACAGCCGTTCCTCCAGCGCTAATATCATCTGTAACGAATTGGTATCTCTCCTCTTCAAATTGTACGGAGATATCAATAGAAGTATTCACACGAACAAAATCTCTACGTTGTATACGCAAAAATTCAGCGTCTGCTGGAAGTGTAAGCTTAACCATAGGGATTTGTTTTGATTTTTTTCCTAATACCTCTGTTTGAAAAGCATAAACTGCCTTTGATTCTTCCACAAAGGTTGCTCTTAGCTGCATGCCATCCATTAAAAAAACCGTTCTATTGGAAAGTGTATCCATTGGATAGTCGATATAAATAAATTGGTCGTCTAAATCTACCACCTTACATCGATATTTTTCTGATTTATCTGTAGAGGTTGGCTCTAGTATTAGTTGTGTGCCGAGTTTGATTTTCATATGCAACCCTCTTTTAATATCATAATTTATTTTCTATTATGACACTTAAGTGGATATATTTCTATAAAAAAAATCTTTAGGGAAGTTTATCTGCATGTAAAATTTCATGGTTTTCAGTATCAATATAAATTTTATATGTGCCAATAGACTCGTTCACTGCTAATAATTGGTAGGCCAAACGTTGTTGCAGCTGTTTATTTTCCACATATGCTAATCGCTCTTCTTCTACCAAAAAGTTACTTGAAAAAAGATCCGCTTTATTTAATGGCACTATTTTTTGATTCTCAATTTTTTCTTTCTGAATATATTCCATTGCATTTAAACCAAGTAATTCACCATTATCCTTCGCAATTTTGAATTGTATACCATCTGCATAGATTAAAGCATCGTTATTTTCGCTTTTTCTTGCAAATGCTAAATGCCAGGCTATCGAATTTTCACGATATTCGACCATCTCCGTGTCAGTAAAACCTAAATTTTTCATATACTCAGCGGATTTATCTTTCATCTGTTGTACGGTTATCGTTGTCTTTTCAAAAGGTCTTTCCATTAAAAATGATAATATATGTCCACCCTTTTTAGTCAAATCTGCATACCCTATTCGAATGCCTTTATGAAATTGGATATGGTAAAAAGGGTAAGGAGCATCTGGTGAGCTTTCTGTTATGTGAATCTTTGCATCCTTAAATTCCGGAAACAATTTAAAGAACTTTTCTTTTGCTTCCGCTGATGTAATATCGGAGTCCTTAATGTGCTGTAAATCTTTTTTCTTTTGTTGATCCGCTTCACTTGCAGTCATTGGGAAATCGCTTTCTGTATAAGCTTTCACAGAGTTACCTAGAGATTTCCAACTCTTTTCACCACTTTGATCTAATTTGTTCTGAACAAATGCTTTAACAATATAATCCTTACTCCCACCGTCTTTGTTTGTAAATGCCCATTGATTGGAAAGGTCCTGCAAGTTTTCTCTAGTAGTAACCATATTCTTTTGCCATTCTTCAATTGGTACTTTGCCTTCTTTCACTTGTGCAGCGCCATTGCCTAGTCTGTTTAAGTAATTCATCCATACTGCAGATGTTTCACTATTTATTGGCAATGCACTTATAGAAGTTCTAATATCTGAAGAAATCCTCCATACATCATCTAAAGGCTGTTCTAAAGCCTCCTTATCTGTAAATAACATTGTTTGATCTACAGATTCTGTTAGTTTCGTTAATTTCTCAGAAGCTGAGGTCAACTGGTTGGAATATTGTACTGCTAATGCATTTTCAAGCCTATTATTTTGTGACTGAACGGAGAAATGATACACAAGGAAAACTGCTGCAACGGAAGACACGATTACCCATATAATTTTTTTCATTTTATCTCCTTAAGCACAGAATATATGCTGTCCTATTGTTTTAATTTGTGGTCTGCTCCAAATCCATTCACTCGTTGCGGTAGCGGGATTAAAATAATAAATAGCATTTTCGGTTGGATCCCAGCCATTTAGTGCATCTAATACTGCTTCTTTTGCACGTTCATTTGGTTCTAGCCAGATTTGTCCATCTGCTACAGCTGTAAAAGCTCGAGGTTGAAAAATTACTTCTGATATTGTATTTGGAAAATCAGGATGTTCCACGCGATTTAAAATTACCGCTGCCACTGCGACCTGTCCTTCATAAGGCTCTCCTCGAGCTTCACCATACACAGCATTGGCAATCAGTTTTAAATCTTTTTCCGAATATTGTGGTGGTAATTGCATATTTGTACTCTCTGATTTTTGTGGGGTTTTTACTTGCTTATCTAAATCTATCCCACCATAATATGTGAAACTATTCCCTTTTTTTATCTGCTCATGAACAAATTCTTTATCATAATCTGAAACACCTACTAATTTTTTCTTGGTGTTTTCTCCTAACAGTCCATCTATGGGAAGGCCATACTTTTCCTGAAAATTCCTTAATGCCCAATAGGTACTATAACCAAACTTACCATCTATCTCACTCTTATAAAACCCTATATACTGTAATCTTGCTTGGAGTTCAATAACGTCATCTCCATAGGCACCTCGTTCTAATATTTGAGCAGAGAAGGCCTGGGTAGTTGGTTGCTCATTGAAAAAAGTATAACTGAACGTACAAAATAGCAAACAAATCAGAATGTACTTTATTTGTTTCAAACGACATCTCTCCTTTTTACTTAGCATGGTGTAAGATGCTCTAAAATATACAAAAAAAGTCTAGCAATTGGCTAGACTTTTTCTTCTACATAATATTCATGATCCACAAATCTTTTTTTACGTGATAAAACATGAGCTTTCTTTACTTTGGATAAACTAAATAACCACAAAAACAGCATAAATGGTACCATCAATAAAAGCTCTAAGCCTGTAATGTCTAACCCTAATATACTATTATAAATCGTGTGCAAGATTAATGGTGCCATTAGTGCAAAAAATATTTCATAACGAGATTTCGTTAAGGTCGCAAATTTTGCTCTGCCGATATAGTATCCCATCAAAACACCAAATAGGGCATGACTGGAAACTGGAAGAATCGCTCGTAAAATTGCTGCCTCCATACCAAAATTCAATAAATATAATATATTTTCAACAGTCGCAAAACCTAACGCTACGCTTGCACCATATAAAATGCCATCATAGGGATCGTCGAACTCCACATGTTTGTAGATAGCAACAATTAGAACAAGCCATTTAAAGAACTCTTCTAATAAACTCGTTACAATAGCTTGATGTATAAATAAAGAAGAAAAAATCTGTTCCTCTTGAAAAACATGTTGAATAAACAAGATTGGAAATGTTAGAATGGCGCCATATATAAATGTATGTAACAATAATCTAGAAGGTTCTGCAGAAATTTCTTTTCGCAAGTAAAAATAACTTAACAGTGCTAAAGCAGGGGCTATTGCAACGGAAAGTAGTATGAACATATCCTTACTCCTTCCATTTCATTATCACTATTATACCTTAAATAATCAGAATATGGGAGGTACTTAAGATGAAAACTATTTTACTTATTCACACAGGTGGCACGATATCCATGCAGGTACACGCTGAAACTGGAGCTATAGTGCCAGCAGATCAAAATCCGCTTTTAATCGAGGCGGAAAAACTTAAATCATTGGCAAATATAGTAGAAATAGAGGCTTTTAATCTACCATCACCTCATATTACACCTATCGAGATGTTGGTGTTGAAAGAGCTTATCGATAACTATATCGTAACTGCTGATATAGATGGGGTTGTTATTACGCATGGAACAGATACCCTAGAAGAAACTGCATACTTTTTGGACCTAACCGTTGATACAGATATTCCGGTTGTCCTTACTGGTGCAATGCGTTCTTCGAATGAAATTGGAGCAGATGGATTGTATAATTTGCTATCCGCTATCCAAGTCGCTTCTTCAGATGATGCAAAAATGAAAGGGGTACTAGTTGTATTAAACGATGAAATACACACTGCGGAAAATGTAACGAAAACTCATGCAAGTAATGTGAGTACTTTTCAGAGTCCACAATATGGCCCTATAGGCTTTATATCTAAATCAATGGTACATTTTCATCATTCTCCCAACCATCGAATTGTCTTTCCAATTGAGCATATCGAGAAAAAAGTCGCATTGTTTAAAGTATATGCAGGCATGGAACCAGACTTGCTAAAAGCTTCCATAGATTTAGGATATGATGGAATAGTATTGGAGGGCTTAGGTCAGGGAAATGTGCCTCCTAGCCTTGTTTCTGTCATTGAAGAAACGTTAAACAAAGGCATTCCAATTGTATTAGTTTCCAGATGTTTTAATGGAATTGCACAAGACGTCTATGGTTATAAAGGTGGAGGAAAAGGACTTAAAGACGCAGGAGTGATTTTTGCACAAGGCTTAAATGGACAAAAAGCCCGACTCGCCTTACTGATCGCATTGAACCATCCTGATCCACAGAAAGCAATTAAGTTTATTTTTTAGGGGTACAGATGATTAAAGAGTAGCTGTCGTAACTCAGTGAGTCTACGACAGCTACTCTTTTTTCAAATGGGGTCAAATTTGGAGAAACTATTAAGTAATTCGTCCATTTAATGTTATCCACTTTACTTCCTGACCATTTACTTGCGTTCACCTGATAGTTACTTGCGCCACATCGTATTTTACTAGCTCAATCCTATTGGTTACTAGCTCTCCATCGCTGTTTACTTGTGGACGATAAGGATTTACTTGCGGAACGGTAAATTTATCCATTACTTATTTTCATCCATTGATTTTGTCCACAAAAAAACACCCCTAATACCAAAAATTTAGGGATGATTCAATATTATTATTCATTGTCTGATTTTCTCATTATTTCTTTGGCAATTTGATCCCCGTGGAATCGTCCATTTTCAATGAATATTTCATTTGCGTTATTACCAGCAGCAATAACACCAGCAATGAAAATTCCTCCTACATTCGTTTCCATCGTTTCCGTGTCATAGGAAGGTCTCCCTGTAGCTTCATCGATTTGAATACCCATTTGTTTTAAAAATGCATGATCAGGATGATAACCCGTCATGGCAAATACATAATCATTAGGAATGTTGAATTCTCCTGTTTTAATACTTTTTAATGTTACGTCAGAAGTTCCGATTTTTATTACTTCTGTTTCAAAATGCATTTGTACATCATTATTTCTGACAAGACCCTCAAACTCAGGAAGGACCCAAGGCTTTATACTCGATGAATATTCGCTCCCTCGGTAAGCTACTGTCACATTAGCTCCTGCTTTGTTCAGTTCTAGTGCTGCATCGATAGCCGAATTTTTACCGCCTATTACCAATACATCTAGACCGAAATACGGATGCCCCTCTTTAAAATAATGATGTACCTTTGCTAAGTCTTCCCCAGGAATGTTCATATAGTTAGGGTGGTCATAATAACCAGTTGCAATGACTATATTTTTAGCTAAATATATTTCCTTTGAAGTGTACACCTTAAAATTATTATTTTGTTTCTCTACTTTTTGCACCTGTTCATATTTATGGACATCTATATTATTTAGTTTCACCACTTCACGATAGTAGACTAGCGCTTGATTTCTTTTTGGCTTTCTCTCTTCTACAATAAATGGAACCCCGCCGATGGATAATTTCTCACTTGTGCTAAAAAAAGTTTGATGTGTGGGATAATTATAAATAGCCTCGACTACATTCCCTTTCTCGATTGCGATGGTTTTAAGTCCAATATTTTGCGTAGAAATAGCAGCTGCTAATCCACAAGGTCCTCCTCCAACGATTAATACATCTACCTGTTGATACACAAAAAAACTTCCTTTCTTTCTTTCTTTCTTTCTTTCTTTCTTTCTCTTAATGCCGTCCACTTATAGTAATTAGATGACATTCAGATTTTGCTCCAAGTCGGAGTGGAACTGCCGTCGTTCCATATCCATTACTAATGAGCTCAGTACTATTTTCTTTTTCACGATAGCTACCCTTTTCATAAATTCCAAATGGACCGAAGCGGATTTGCCCACCATGAAGATGTCCAGCTAAAAGAAGATGTGGCTTACTGACCTTTTTGGCATTATGGAAGTACGTAGGAGCATGCGTTGCAAAAATGATGACATCCGATTCTTCCACTTCTTTGAATGCCTCATATATTTTTACATTCCCGGCAAATCCATCATTAATCCCAACTATACGAACTGAAAAATTATTTTTCTCAAACTTCATGGAGTTATTTTCCAATATGTGAACGTCATGTGAATTTAGGATGCTTCGTAAGTTTTGTTCTCCCACTTCGCGATCATTGTTACCAAACACATAACAAGTACTTCCTAACTTGGCAAGTTTTTTAATATTATCATTTGTTCGTTTTAAAGGTACGCCTTTCTCTGTTAAATCTCCTCCAATAATTACTATATCCACTTTACCATTGAGGTTTCGAATAAGTTTCTCACTTATTTTTCTCCGGTGAATGTCAGATATAAAAAAAACATGAAATTGATGGTCCCTCGGCCATTCGTCAATTAATAAAGAATGGGTATGAACATTTGTTTGAAAAGCTAAAAATAACATATACAAAAAAAGGCCAAAAATTATAAACAAAGCACTACCAATTATCCATACAGCCAATGATATACCCCCAAACAACATGGAAAAGGACAGGGAAATTCCCCTGTCCTAAACTCGAGTTTACTACCTACAAACGCTACTCTTCTTTATCAATATGTAGAACACGAAAACCTGACTTTTCTAAATCTGCTAAAATACGATCAAGCTTTGTATCATTTGCTATTTTTAATACGATACGTCTGAATAATTTATCGGTTTCATCAAAAGTTACGATGGAAATGACCGAGGCATGATATTTATGAAGGACGTCCGTCATTTTTTGAATCTGCCCTTCTGATTCAACAGAAGTGAACGTGATACGCGTCCCTTTAATATTCATACCAAATGCACTTTTAAATTGCTCCACTGCATCATATCGGGTAACCAATCCAAGGAACTTTCGATCCTCGACAACTGCTATGACTGGGAAATCATGAAGCTTAATCATTGCATTTTCGAAAACATCTTCATACGTAACAAATATATCTTCGTATGTCATAATATCAGTTACTTTCGTTTGCTCCATAAACGTTACTTTATCCAGATTGCTATAGAAATAAGCTTTATATACAAGGTACTTGTTGAACATACCCACATACATCCCATTATCTAAAATCGGTAAAGCATCCATTTCTTTTTCTTCTAATTCACGGAGAGCCGACAACACCGATGTACCCACTTGAACTGTTATACATTTTTCTTTTGGGATCATCACACTTTTTACAAACATATTAGCACCTCTTCCATCTTAGGATATACTTTATATATTCAACATTCGTGATAAATATCCTTCTTTCTAACGTTTAAGGTAGCACTAACTTTTGTCCAACTGAAATTTCATTTGATGAAAGACCATTTGCAGATTTTATTTTTTCGACTGCTGTTGGGTCATTATAATAATTTACAGCTATACGATATAGCGTTTCATTTTCCTTCACTATATGCGATTTAGAACTAGTTACTTCAGTAGGTTTTGTTTTTTCAACTACCACTGGCTCTTGCTTTGGCTCTTCTGTCACTTCCACTTTTGGTTCTTCCGTTATTACCGCTGCTGGCTCTTCGGCTGGTTGCTCCGTTTTTTCAGGGACAACTTCTACTGGAGTTTCTACCTCTTCTTTGGTTGATTCATCTTTTTCTGTTCCATTATTAATCGTTTGTGTTTCAACATGAATCGTATCATTTTTTACTACTTCTGCTTTATTTGGATCAGCTTCATAAAAGAATTGTACATAAATAAATATACTAACTGGTATTAAAATAAAAATAAAAAAGACAGTAGGGATTAATAAGTTTTTAGATTTCTTCTTTGGTTTCTTATTTATACTTCTACTTCTTCTCATTTCATTGGAATCGTCATCTTGTCCAATGGATTGTCGATGTTCGTCGATTTTTTTTTGATAATCATCTTGGTTCATTTTATTCAAACTCCATTTCTACCTTCATATCTACTTCTATTATGACGAATATTGTAGAAAAAGTAAACTTAACAAATGTATTACGATGGTAGGAGGATATTTAGTCTATTTTTCCAATTCAATCTATCTTGGTTATTCTTTTCATCTTTTCTCTTTCGTAAGACGCTTGTAACGTCTAACCTACATTTGGAGCAACAATGGGCAGGTTTTTCTAACAATGTTTGGTCAAAATAATGTAGTAGTTGCCGACGGATACAAGTATCATTTTGTATCATGGAGTAAAAACTTTGAATGTCCTGCCACTTTTTTTGCTTAATTTGTTTAAATAATTGAATGGT
The DNA here is from genome assembly GCF_029533155.1 of Psychrobacillus antarcticus. Taxonomy (GTDB): domain Bacteria; phylum Bacillota; class Bacilli; order Bacillales_A; family Planococcaceae; genus Psychrobacillus; species Psychrobacillus antarcticus. The sequence goes on from NZ_JAIZDB010000012.1 coordinate 57,300, forward strand.
TTCTTGTTCATTTAATCGTTCTTTCCAGTAAGCTAAAATACGGGTTGTTGTCTCCGCCTGTTCTACTTCAGCGTACTCAGGCTGATAGGCGATATGAATATCTTGTTCTTCTGGAAAGTCTTGCATCGCTACGTAAAAAGTGTGTTCAACATCTGTAGAAGTATATAAAAGAGAGGCGATTGCTTGTTTTCCATCTCTTGCAGCCCTTCCAACCTCCTGCATATAGCCTGCTACCGAGGACGGAATATGATCATGAATAATTTGCCCGATATTATCTTTGTGAATACCCATTCCAAAAGCGTTTGTCGCACAAATCCAATCTAATTGCCCTTGCTGAAACTGTTGCTGGATTAATATCCGGTCACTTTGCTCCATTTTTGCATGGTAATAGGCGATAGAAATTCCTTGTTCCCTTAGCATCGCTGCGTAAACTTCCGTTTTTTTACGTGATTGTGTATAAATTATCCCTGGACCTTCTGTAGAGGTGACTCTGCCTAAAATCCAATTCATTTTTTCTTGTTGGTTTTCTACCTCTACCATTTCATAAGCAATAGCAGCTCGATCGAGTGAATGAATGTATTCAAATGGGTTGTTCATTCGTAAAGTGTTTTTAATATCCTCCACAACATCTTTTGTCGCTGTTGCTGTCAAAGCTAGAACGTTCACATCATTTAGTGAATGTAACCAATTGGATATTCTTAAATAATCTGGCCTAAAATCAAAACCCCACTGAGAAATACAATGAGCTTCATCTGCCACGACATAGGCGATAGAAAGATTCTTTAGCGCTCTGTTAAATTGTTCATTTTGCAGCATCTCTGGGGAAGTGAATATGAATTTAAAGTCAGCTAGGTGGCGAATAGCCAATTCTCTTTCTTGGAATGGTAAAAATGAATTGATGGCAATCACTCTTTTTTCCCCTATTATTTTCAATTGCTCCACTTGATCCTGCATAAGTGATAAAAGAGGTGACACGATAATTACCGTTCCTTCCATCAGGTAAGCTGGTAGCTGATACAGAAGCGATTTCCCCATACCAGTAGGAAGGATTGCGATGACATCTTTTCCATCGATCATTTGTTCAATTATTTCCTGTTGCCCATCTCGGAAGCTTGCATGACCGAACTTTTTTTGAAGAATTTCATTTAGTTTATTCATGAATTTGTTCTCCCTTTGTCAATGCTAAACGTACTTGAAAGAAACTAACTTCTGGTATCCTATCTTTTATGATGGTGAGTTTCTTTGTATGTAACTCGTTTGATAGGTGAAGAACTCTTTCTACCTGCTCTTTCGAAATAAAAGTTGAAATAGAGAAATTTTTATTGGTAGAGACTATTTCAATCACATGATCCTCTATTGTATTAATCTTCAACTTTCTTATTTTAGCAATTTCATCCATAGTATATCCCTTTTCAAATAAGCTATTTGTTTTAAAAGCAGAGTCAGTTAGTGGTGTATCGATGTGAATATCTTTTGCCAAATCTACTAACCGAGGATTTGTCTCCACCGAAATATTATCTAACATAATATGCAGGCATTCTAAAAAAGAAATTTTGATACTCAAATCTGTCATTTGGTAGTATCGAGTCAGTTGCTCCCATGTCAAACCAGCTTTTTTATAGCCACTAAGACGATAAATAAATAATGTTCTGTGTAGGTCATCTAACAAAGGATTTTCGAGTAAATGAACTATTTCCCGCTTAATATCAGTACTCAAGTTGAATTCCCGATAATTATGCTGGATTAAATAATCTTTAACGAAATGCTGAGTGGCAAGATCCTTTTGGTTTGGTACAAATTTTTTCTCATTTGCCCGAAACTGTGACAATGTTTGGACAACTAAATCAATTCTCTTCCAAAAGATTTGTTCCTTCCCTCTATATTGCCAACCGTTTAAGAGGACCTTTTTGTCTTGTGGAAGTGCTTCTATTCCCTTTTCGGTTATATGAACGAGTGATTCTTTTAACTGAATAAAATTCCCATTAATCAATTCAGCTATCGCTGCATCATAATCTTCTTTTGATAATTGTGGAAGAATAGAGAAAAATGCATGAAGTTGAAAATATGTCACATCTTGAATAGTTTGGCCTGATTTTTTACCTTTTAACAAATAATATGGCGCATTCTCAGAACGCTGACCGCTTATCTTATGTATAATAAATAGTAATGTTTGATGAAAACGCATATGAATACCTCTCTTTTCTGAAGTATTTTGGTTGAAATGTAGGAGAAACATCATTAGAATGAATACGATAGCATATTCGTTTTACAAGTTATAAAGGAGAGAGAACATAATAATGGCAAAATATACAATTGTAGATAAAGATACATGTATTGCATGCGGAGCTTGTGGAGCCGCTGCCCCTGATATTTATGATTATGATGATGAGGGCATTGCCTTCGTTATTTTAGATGATAACATGGGTACTACAGAAGTTCCAGAAGAACTAATGGAAGATATGGAAGATGCATTTGAAGGTTGTCCTACAGATTCAATTAAAGTAGCAGACGAGTCTTTCGAAGGCGACGCACTAAAATACGAATAGTATTTAGAATGGTGGTTGTGACAATGTCATGATCACCATTTTTTTATTCTATTAAGAATTGGACAAAAAGACGAAGATCCTTTAAGGTCAAAATCATTTTTTTTCGGAGGCCTTTGGACAGCCGTTTTGCTATATGATTACCGTGTGAATTTTTAGGGATGCTGGTTTGGTTGTGACGGACCTCACAACCAAACCAGCATCCCTTTTTTCGGTAATCTAATGGCATTTACCTGTCCGTCGCCCTTCTACAACACTTAGAAACAGGTAAAATCGTTTTTAGATAACTAGAGAAAAGATACTTTCTTATTGATAGAGCAAGCTCACGCAGATACAATTTCGTTCGCTATTCGCTTCTTTATTCAGTAAACACTTACTATTTCTATTTATTTCCACTAGATTAAAGAAGATCTACATTCTTCATGACAGAATAGTATCCCTAATTCAACAGACGGTTTTATCCCTATATTAATTTGGACTACTCTTATCATCAGAGCGAAAGCCAATGTTAAATCTTATTTTTGAGTACTACACATAATATGATTGGAGTGGAAGGTGGCGACTCCAGCGGGATAAGCGAGAAAATCGAGACCCCGCAGGGAGCGTAGCGAACGAGGAGGCCAACAGGAAGTTGGTCACAAAGGCTTTGCCACAGGAAGTGGCGCACTTAGCCTTTGTTCTCCACATGAAACGCAAATCAGGGGTATCTCTTAATTCTTTGACATACTCGGATATCTGGGATCGCAGCAAAAATAATCTCCTATACTTTTAATCTAGTAAAAAAAGTTGTTCCTCCTATTGGAGAAACAACTTTTTGTTAATTTGTATTAGGTTTCATATATGAACTAGTTACTTTATCAAGGAATGGCTTCATTCGTTTGAATAATACAATCATCACAATAGTTACTAATATACCTTTAATGAGATTGAAAGGTAAAATACCAAAAATAATCGTATTAAACAATGCTGTTCCTGATTCCATTGGGAAATTTAAGAAATAAGAGTACATTGGTAAAAACACATAATAATTTAGTACGCTCATACCAATCGCCATAGAAGCAGTTCCTGCTCCCAATCCGACCATAATTCCTCTTGACGTAGTAACTTTACGATAAATCAGATACACAGGTGTTAAAAACAAGATACTAGTTACAAAGTTTGCCATATGACCAACAGGCACACCAGTTGGACTCCCTGCAAATAGCCAATCTAACACGTTTTTTAAAAATGCAACTAAAATCCCAGCTACTGGTCCCATCGTGATAGCAGCGATTAAAGCTGGTATATCACTAAAGTCCACCTTCAAATAAGCCGGTAATGCCGGTAATGGAAATGCAAGTAACATTAATACAAAAGAAATACTACTAAGCATTGCGACTGCAATAAGCATCCGCGTATTGCCTTTTAACATAAAATCCTCTCTCCTTTTGCGATTCAACAAGAAGAAAAGTTCAGAACGTTTGTATACTTAAAAAACCCCTCGAACTAATAAAAGTTCAAGGAAGAACAAGGTACACTTTAATAAGCGTATCCGTATAAGCATACGAAAAACGACTGCACCTTCACCTTCTCCCATCCAGACTATACTGTCGGCTTTGGAATTTAACCAAATCAACCTGTTAAGGTTCGCGGGCTGAAGAAATAAATTTCTACTACCGCCGGTCGGGAATTGCACCCTGCCCCGAAGATGAATCAATATTTTATTATCCTTCAAGATATTATCTTGAATTAATAACATCTTAACAAATTAAAACAGTATATGCAATATAACTGTTTGTATTTAAGAAACAACTGGGACTTCAGGTTGCGATTTATTTTTACTGTTTCATTTATAGCTTATGAGCTATCAAAGTAATTTTAAGGGCTATTTCGCATAACTTATGGGCTATATTTGAAACCTTATGGTCTTTACACAAGTTTACGCCCTATCCCAAAACAAAAAATGCCAAGCTTAATTTATAAGCATTGGCAGTTTACCTTATTTAATTGGTTTGCATAGCAAAGCCATTCGGACCAATTGGTACTGGAAGGGGGCTTGTTAGATCGATTCCATTCCAATTATCTTGTATCATATTATCTAATTGGATGGATTGATTAAAGCTTGCTGCTGTTAAGGAAAAAGCTTCTATCAAACGAGATGCTTCCCTCGCATCTAATAACTCCAAGTTTAATGGCTCATCAAAATGCACTACCAAACCACTATCCTCTTCCACTGTATACGTCACATCATTCGGTATAACAGAAGCATAAATGTCATTTTCAGGATTTTTCATATCCATTAGCGCTTCTGTTAGTGTTGCAAATTTTTTGTTAAAATTAGGTGTTAAATATGTCTCTTCATTAAAAGCCTTATAGGCAAAATAACTTACCTTCTTCTCTTTACCATTCAGTGCCACTGCGTCATCTAAAGTGCCTACCTGATCCCATTCAATCGGCGATCCATCTTCCTTTACAATTGCTAACGAATCAAAATCAGCAAAAATCTCATCGATGGAAGAAAAATATGGAGCCGCTGTTCCAGGGGTAGTATCGTAGCCGTGATCTGCTGGCAAGTAATGTTTTAACATATTGCCTTCTGCCAAAAAGTAACCTTTGTAAGGATGATAGTCTTGGAATCCAAGGGAAGTTTCATCCATCTCAAACGCATACCTTTCATAAAGTTCCAAGCTATTTGGAATCCTATTTGGAAAATTATATTCGATTTGTTCCTTAGGAATTACAATTGTGATTGGAACTGAAAGAGCATTTTCTAACAAAGAAAAATGAAATACGGTTCCGCCATTTAAATCATTTTCGTAAACGGAAGTAAATGGGCTATCGAATGGCACTAATTCAAACGTGGCAGCTACTTTTTCAGACATAACCGTCATATTATCATTAGAAATTCCTTCTGCTTCTTCCACAGCTTCCTCTGTCACTTCTGACGACTTCATACTGGCACTATCTTGAGCCATTGATGATTCAGCAGCCTTATCATGACTGGAACGTTCATTATTATTTACAAAGGAAGAGACGAGAACAGTTAAAATTAATACGGACGCTACGGAAATGACAAATGGCATCCATTTGTTCAATGAAACGCCTAGCCGATTCCCTTTCTCCATCTTCTCCTGAGTATCAATTACCGACTTAATTTGTTGGTATATTTCATCCTTCGAGCGTTCATCTGTAAACCGAGGCATACTTTTTAATAGCTCATCTAATTCATGATCTTCTGTCTTTTTCTCACTCATGATGAACATCTGCCTCCTTTCGCCTATCAGATAATCGCTCACGAAGTGCTTTAATTGCACGATGTTGCGTTGTCTTTACTTTCCCTTCGGACCAAGTTAAAATTTCGGCCGTTTCTGCAATCGAGAGCTCTTGGAAATATCTCATGATAATGACCATTTTCTGATCTCCGGTACAATCATCCAATGCTACCAATAATGATTTCATCTCATCATTAAGCTGCACTAAATCTTCCGGTAACATATCTGAAGATGCAAGTTGCATCGTTTCCCAGTCAAATGAGTCAAATAACCTCTTTTTTCTGACCGCTTGTTTCCTAAAGTGGTCAATTGCTATATTTTTTGCAATTGAAAACAACCATGTCTTCTCTGAACTTTTCCCCTCAAAGCTACTATAGGCTCTAAGTACTCGTACATATACTTCTTGAACCAAGTCTTCGGCAGTTTGTCTATTTTTCACCAAATATATGAGAAACTGAAAAACATCTTGATGATATGAATCATACAGGCGGTGGAAAACGGAGTCATTCATAGGCTCCCCCCGTTCTTTCAATTAGTCGTTTCAAGTACATATTTGTTACACATTTTTAATCGGTAAATTGATAATAAAGGATGTACCTACCCCTTCTTCGCTTTTCACAGTTAAGACACCATCATGTCTTTCTACTATATTTTTTGCGATAGCCAATCCCAAGCCAGTACCACTTTTCCCTCTTGTTCTGGCCTTGTCAGCTTTATAAAAGCGTTCGAAGACATAAGGAAGATCATCTTTTGGAATTCCATAACCAGTGTCAATTACCTTTATGATAAATTGAGCATCAATCTTACTTAACTGGACGGTAACAGAGCCATTCTCATTCGTATGCCTAAGAGCATTATCGATTAGATTGGTTAAGACCTGTTCCATACGGTCCTCATCAATTTCCATCGATAAATTTTCAGTTAAGTTATGCTCCAAAAACAATCCAATATTTTTTTCTTTAGCAACCTGATCAAATTTTTGTGTTATTCGCTCAATTGTTGGGACAACAGAAACTTTCTCTTTATATATACTAAGATAACCTGATTCTAGTCGTGCTAAATCTAACAATTCGGTTACTAGTCTACCCATTCGCTTAGACTCATCATATATAATGCGGATCATTTCATTTTTATCGTCTTCTGTTGTGACGACATTGTCTATTATTGCTTCTGAATAGCCTTGAAGCATCGAAATTGGCGTTCTGAGCTCATGCGAAACATTGGCGATAAAATCTGACCTCATTTTATCTAAACGATGCTGTTCAGTCATATCACGAAGCACGATTACTGCACCACGCACATTATTTCCACTAGCGTATAAAAGACTGATAGATGCGGCAAAATAGGATCCTTTAATCTCTAGCTTTTCATCAAACTCTTCCTTAACATCGAAAACATATTCCAAAAGATGCTGAAGTTCGGCTGGCAGTTTCGAATCTTCTAATGTTTGGGCATTTTTATACCACTTTTCGAGCAAAAGATCTGCCTGTGGATTACTAACTTGAACTTCAAATTTAGTATCAAACGTAATAACCGCATCCGTCATTGACGTTAGGATACTCGATAATTGCTCTTTTTCTTGATTGATAACTTCTAGATGGTGCTTCAGTTGTTTTCCCATTTGGTTAAAGGCGATTCCTAATTCTCCAATTTCATCCTTTTGTAAATAAGGAACTTCTTTTTCAAAATTACCTTTAGCTAACTCAATAGCAGCTTCTCGCATAGACCTTAGCGGTAATGTAATACGAGAGGTTAAGAAAAAAGTAAACATCGTAGTTAAAAGCAATGCGATAAATCCGGATAAGAAAACAATTTTCGTCGTACTATTGGTAGTCTTACTAACTACTTCCAAGCTTTGATAAATAAATACAGCACCATGTATATTTTCATCGGATTCTAAAGGGGTGGCTAGTATTATATAATCTTCCATCCGATCTTCACCATTCATAGCAGGCATCAGCATTTTCTTCACGATTGGCGTCTCAGATATATATATTTCAGACAAGTCCTTATCATCCAAGATCTTTTCTTGTATTACCTCTTTGTTAAGTCCTTCATGAACAGATAAAAAAACCGATTCTGAATTGCGGACGATTAAAGTATTTGTTTCTGTACCTAAAATATCTCGTATTATTTCAAACGAGTCTTCAACATTGTCATGCTGCTCCACAATTTTACCAATCGTTACGGCCTCTTTACGAAGTGATTCTTCCGCCTGCTCGGTGTGGAAATCTCCTAGAAATTCAAGTAGTAAAACGGTTACGATAAATAACACAAATAAGACGAGAAGCAATATGGTCCCCCAAAGCTTCCCGACAACACTATTCCAAATTCTATTCATTTATGACCTCAAATTTATATCCGACACCCCAAACAGTGACAATCATTTTAGCCGACTTTTCAGAAACTCTATTTAACTTTTCACGCAACCGTTTGACGTGCGTGTCAACTGTTCTTAAATCACCGAAGAAATCATAATGCCACACTTCTTTTAGAAGCTGCTCGCGATCAAATACTTTGTCTGGTGATTTCGCTAGGAAATAAAGTAATTCATATTCTTTAGGAGTCAAACCTACTTCCACCCCATCCGCGGTAACTCTATGTGCATCATGATCTATTGTAAGATGTGGGAAAACTACTATCTCTTTAGAAATAGATGCTCCTTGAGAAGGTGCAAAAGCTGTAGAACGTTTTAAAAGTGCTTTTACTCGTAACACTACTTCTCTTGGGCTGAACGGTTTCACAATATAATCATCTGCTCCTAGTTCAAAACCTTCTACACGGTTTGCTTCTTCGCCTTTAGCTGTCAATAAAATGATAGGTGTATCTTTTTGCAAACGTAGTTCTGTCATCATTTCTATGCCGTCTTTTTCGGGCATCATTATATCTAATAGGATGCAATTGTAATCGAATTCTAAAGCGAGCTGTAATGCAACTTCGCCATTTTCAGCTTCTTCAACTTCATAGCCTTCACGTTCTAAATACATTTTTAATAGTCTCCGAATACGTTCTTCATCCTCAACTACTAAAAGTTTAATTATGTCAGACATAGTTTTATCAAACCTTTCTTTCAACATCTACTTATATTGTACAATTACTGTACTCAAAATGAAAGAAAAGCTCTTCCCTTTATTCACTAAAGAGAAAAGAGCTTTTCAAGAGAGTACTAATTTTTGTGTCAGAACTAACTTATGCACTTACAATTTTTAAGTTATGCGTAAGAATGTAATCCCGCAATAATAAGATTTACTGCAATCAAGTTAAACATAATGATGATGAAACCGATTAAAGCAATCCAAGCCGATCTCTTACCATCCCAGCCTTTTGATAAACGAAGATGTAAGAACACTGCATAAAATAAGAATGTGATTAGTGCCCATACTTCTTTTGGATCCCAGCCCCAGAAACGTGACCATGCTTCGTGAGCCCAAATCATAGCGAATATTAATGCTCCAAGTGTAAACACAGGGAAACCGATTAATACGGCACGATAACCAATTTCATCCATCAATTGAGAATTAGACTTTTTCGTAAGTGGTTGTAATACAGAAGCAATTCGCTTACGCAGTATTAAACGTAACAATATATAAATTACTGTACCGAAAAGAATAGTCCAAATTACAGTAGTTAATTTTTTGGCATTTACTATTGGTGGCATTTCCACTAGTGGTTCGAATGCACCTTTTGTCAGAGCTACTGACTCATTCATCCCAAATAAAGCTGGCATAGTGTATTCAATGTTATGCTGCGTTTCATCTTTACTTATATACGAATATTCTGCTTTATAATCCGCTAGTGAGAAAGAAACCGTAGCAACGATAAAACCTATAACAAGTACTAGAACGAACATAACTGCTTCAATCCAAAAACGTTCCTTGGATTTTTTAGTTAGATCAATATTTTTCAATAAATATATAAATCCTGCTACAGCACTAATCGCTAAAATCGCCTCACCCATTGCTGCAGTAATTACATGAATAGTTAACCAGTAGCTTTTCAAAGCTGGTATTAATGGTGTAATTTCTGTAGGGAACATACTTGCATATGCAATTATTATTATTCCAATTGGTAATGCAAATAATCCAAGAGCAGGTGTTTTATATATAAAGTATATAAGAATAAATGCTCCTACAACCATCATGCCAAATGCAGTAGTAAATTCAAACAGATTACTTACAGGAGCATGTCCTGCAGCAATCCATCTAGTAATAAAGTAACCAAGATTAGCTATAAATCCTAAAATGGTAACGGTAATTGCTAATTTACCCCATCTTTCAAAGGACTTGGTAGTTTTAGAATTGGAGGATTTAACTGCTCCTCCAAATAAAAACGTAGCAATTAAATATGCTACAAAAGCTACAAATAATAGGGTACTACTTAAGGATGCCATATCCATTTCGTTAAACTCCTTCCTCTTTATCCACTTTTTCTTCTAAAGAATCTATATCCTGCTGATCTAGATATTTAGGAAGATGAGCTACTTCTGTAACCTTGTCCAAATCTCTCTTAACACTTAACCAGTTTTTGTTTGTATGAGCAGCAACAACTGTCTGTCCATCCTCTAACAATTGAATCCAGATTCGACGATGATTCCAGTACGCGCCTTGGGCTACACCAATCATGAATATAAGCCCTCCTAACGCAAGAAGTGGAAGTGTTAGATCTTTACGAACTGTTAATCCAGATACATCTCTAGTTTCGACACTTTGGAAAGCAATTTTATGTTTGTTTTCTCCAAGTGGTTCAACCGTTTCTTTGATCATGACAAAGCTTGTTTCCCCTTTAGGGAATTCAGGACTATACATCTTAATTAAAAAGGCAGGGTTGTTAGGAAGTGGTGATTGAGATTGTGGCACCCCTTCTTCAAATCCAGTAAAATCTGCGTAATAATCCATTACCTCGACTTTATACCCCTTTTTCAATTCATAAACAGGCTGAGGGTCTGCTAAATCTATCGTAAATTCACCAAATGATTGTTGTGTTGCTTTATCTTGTAACTGGAAAGTCATCGTAGCCAGTTCATCCAATCGGAAGTCCATTTGGAACACAGAAAAGTTATCAAATTTAATTGGTTTATTTACTTGAATAGATACTTCTTTTACAAATGATAAATCTTCCGTATGTCCCGCTATAGAACCTTCTGGACCTTTATACAAGGCAACATCTGTTTGATAGTTTTTCGCAATGGTCCCCACTCGATCGATTGCTTCCCCATAAACTTCTTTAGACTCTTCTTTTGAGTAGGTCTCATAAATGAATTCCTTACTTTCTAGGAAATAACCGTCTGTTTCGGGCACATAAAGCGTTTCGCCTTCACGTAGCCACATCGTTTCATCCACATAAAAACCCGGTAGAGCACGAAGCATAACACCAAAAAGAAATAGAATAAGACCTAAATGGTTCACGTAAGGACCCCAACGTGAGAATCGTCCTCGTTCTGCTAAGATAGCATTGCCATCACGTTTAACATTGTATTTTAGCTCTTTAAGCTTTTGTTCTGCTTTTAGTAAAGATTCTTCTGTAACATTTGCTTGGTCCATACCAATAATTCGTTGACGCTTTAAGAAACTAATATGTCTCTTTGTCTGCTGTTTTTTTAGAGATTTATAAAGTGGTATAACTCTATCTAAACTTGCAATTACTAAGGAAATACCTAACATTCCAACTAATCCTTGGAACCACCAGGAGCTATATAAGTCCGATAAGCCAAGCTTATAATACATCGTCCCAAACCAACCATAGATTCTCTCATAATATGCTGCAATATCCGTTTCAGTTGTTGCAGGGACATAAAATACTTGTGGAAGTATAGTACCGATTGCTGCAGCAACCAAAATCGCAACGATTATCCACATACCTACTTTTACACTGGAAAAGAAATTCCATACTTTATCTATTATCGTCTTGTTATACGTTTGAGAACGTCTTGCAGATCCTTCATATCGCATATCTACAATTTTTTTGTCATTTGTCTCTTTATTTAATGGACGACCACAACTTTCACATAATTCTGTACCAGCTGGATTAACGTTACCACATGCACAAACTATCTTGTCCATCTTTAAAACTCCTTTATGAAGGTTTAATTTGATCCCTCAAACTCGCATTATCTTCTACAGACATTTCGCCTTTAATAACTTTCTCGATCATACCATCTAGATTGATCAAGATAGTCATTGGCAGTATATCATTATTATACGATTTCATTACACTTCTATTTCGATCAATAGCTATAAGAAAAGATAACCCAAAATCATGATTAATTATAACAAAATTCACCATTTAAAAGAGCCTTACTTATGAAGGCTTTGTGAACAAAGGTCTTATTTACCTATTTTACCTGTCTCTGCTAAAACTCTCATTTGTTTTACTTCATGCGCAGTCAATTCTCTCCATTCACCAGCATTTAAACCGTGAAGCCCTAAGAAACCAAATTGTTCTCTTACTAGCTTTTGAACTGGAAAACCTATTGCATCGAACATTCTGCGTACTTGCCGGTTTTTTCCCTCATGTATGGTAATCTCTACAATCGATTTATCCGCTTTTCGCTCAGATGATAATAGCTTAACTCTCGCAGGAGCTGTCTTACCATCTTCTAAAACGATTCCACGCTCTAGTGGACGCAACTGCTCTTTTAAAGGGACTCCTTTTACACGTGCTACATATGTTTTTTCCACTTTATATTTGGGATGTGTGAGTGCATATGAAAAATCGCCGTCATTTGTTAGAAGTAGTACGCCAGAAGTTTCATAGTCTAGTCTACCTACAGGATATAAACGTTCTTTCACATTCGGTAATAGATCCGTTACTGTTTTTCTGCCTTTATCGTCTGATACAGCTGATATTACTCCGCGTGGTTTATAAAGTAAAAAGTATACTTTTTGTTCTTTTTCTAATTTTACCCCATCCACTTCTACTACATCATTGTCGGAAACTTTTATCCCTTGCTCAGTGACTACTTTTCCATTCACTTTTACTTTTCCTTGTGTTATCATTTCTTCTGCTTTTCTTCTTGATGCTATACCTGCATGTGCAAGCACTTTTTGTAATCTTTCCAACACATTCACCTCGTCCATTCTATCCAATTCATATTAAAGAATTATGTCATACTTTGGGACAAATTAAAAGAAGACAGTCTTTTATAATAACTGTCTCCCTCAAAATTCTATTTAATTTTCTTAACATTGAATTTTAACGCAACCTCATTATTAATCATAACATTCCACAGATAGGGTTTTGTCTCCGATGATTTACGTGGAATTATTAATACATTTTTGGTTGTCTGTTGTTCTTCTTTATTTAGTAAAAGGAAATAATCTTTCTTTACTTCTATTACTTGTTTATCCAACAGGCGATATTTCCCTTTTTCCACAATCTTCACATTATCGTATGTCTGAAAGACTTTTGTTGCAAGTTCAGTATGGGTATTCCAATCATTTGATTGGTTTAATGTTACCACAATAACTTTTTTCCCATTATCTTCAAAATAAGTCACTAGCGTTCTTCCAGCTACTTTTGTATACCCTGTTTTTCCAGCTAAGGCAAATTCATTAAAGTGCAATAATTTATGCTTATTTCCCCAAGTGACGGATTTTTCTTTTGGGGTATAAGATTTGGCTGTTGCAATCTGCTTAAATGCCTCGTTCTGCAAAGCCATGCGGAACATATTAGCCATATCCATTGCAGAAGCGTAATGCTCCTCATGATGTAGTCCCGATGGATTAGTGAAATGCGCATTTTCTAGCCCAGCTAACTCTATCTTTTCATTCATCAATTTAGTAAAGCCCTCTATCGAACCTCCTGTATGCTCAGCAAGCGCATACGCTGCATCATTGCCCGACCGTAACAGCAATCCATACAATAAGGACTCGACAGTCCAAACCTCACCTGCCTGTAAATATAAGGATGAGCCTTCTTGTGTAGCAGCAGCATTGGAGATAGTTATCTCCCCATCGAGTGGAACATTATCCAACACAGTTAAAGCAGTCCAGACTTTAGTTAAGCTCGCGATAGGCAGTTCTGCATTTGGATTACTACCTTCTAGTAATCTTCCTGTATTTGCGTCAATCACAACATAGGAGGATGAAGCCTCTGCCTCATTTAAATTCCACAATAGAAAAAGCAACAGAAATAGTACCGTTTTTTTAAAAATGGATCATACTCCTCATTTTAATTATTTCGATCCTTCAAAGGTCTCTTGAAATTTTGTCATAAATAAATCTGTGTCTTCCATTTCATCAACGGACAAATCTTCTGGAAGTGGCGGAAGTGCTGTGATATCTTTTAACCCAAAGTACTGAAGGAATTCAGTTGTCGTTCCATATAAAATAGCCCGACCTGTCCCTTCTGCACGACCTACTTCTTGTACTAGACCTTTAGCAGAAAGAGTATGAATTGGTCGTTCTGATTTGACACCACGAATTTCTTCTATCTCCACCCTTGTAATTGGTTGCTTATACGCAATAATTGCTAGTACCTCAAGGGAAGCTTGTGACAAAGACTGAGCTGTTGGATTTTCTACTAATTTCTGAATGCTATCTACGTTTTCTTGTTTAGTCACCAATTGAAAGGTTCCCGCTAATTGCTTTATCTCAATTCCCCTACTTTGATTTGTTTTATATTCCTGAATCATTTCCTGGAGGATTTTTTCAATTTCTTCCTCAGCCGAACTAGTTAGAAAAGCTAATTGTTTTTTAGTTAGTCCATCCTCCCCACTTACAAATAACAGACTTTCTATATTACTCATCAATTTCATCTTGGAATTCACTTTCTATATCTTCCTTTCGCAACTGCACAAACAAATCTTCAAAATTACTTTTTTGCTCTACTTGTATAATCTGGCGTTTCATCAATTCAAGCAGGGATAAAAAAGTAGTAACAATCGTTTTCTTATCTCTTGTAGGGAACAAGTCATAAAATGATAATTTTCCTCCCCCTCTTTTTAACACCTCTATAACATGTTTCATCTGGTCTTTAATCGATATTTCTTGCTTGCTTATTCGCGTATTAAGTGGGGCGTTCAGTTGTTTTCTTCGTAACATCTTTTGAAAAGCACCGAGCATATCAAACACATTCGCGTCTAATTCAAGTAATTCTAGTTGTTTACTAGTTTGGTATTCACTTAAATCTGTTGGTGGTCTAGAATAATAGAGTGAACGGGTCTCCTCCATCTCATGCAAGTTTTCTGCTGCTTCCTTGTACTTCTTATATTCTATTAATCTAAGTACAAGTTCATCCCTTGGATCCTGTAAATTTACATCAAAATCATCATCCATGTCATCGTCTTGATGAATTGGCAACAACATTTTACTTTTTATGGATAGCAAAGTTGCCGCCATAACCAAGTATTCACTTGCTTCATTGAGTTCTAGAACACGCATTGCATGAACATGGTCCATATACTGCTCCGTGATTTCTGCCATCTTTATATCATATATATCTATTTCCAAACGATTTATTAAATGTAATAATAAATCTAGAGGTCCTTCAAACGCTTCTGTTTTCACTTCATAAGACATAAAACTCCACCTATTATCGGTTTTTAACATAATTATAGAGGAAAGGTGATTGTAATGCACCCTACATTTCATACTAGTTTTGTGGCGTTTCTCAAACAATTTAATGAGACCTTCGATTATTTTGAGTGTCACGAGTTGTTGGAAGACTATTGGAAGGAAGTTTCGCCAAGAAATAAACATCATGCTTTAACTTCATTAATCTTGTTAGCAACTTCTATGTATCACTGGCGCCGCGGGAATTTTACTGGTGCTATAAAAACTATGGAATCGAGTTTGAAAAGAATGGAAGCAACACAGGATTCCCCTTTCTTTGAGAACTTCGATTACAAAAAGCTAACAGAGAATATGGAATTCGCACTCGAATCAATGATTAACAGTCAAAAATTTCAAGGATTTACCATCGCCATTACTAACCCTACTTTACAATCTTTAGTAAATCAGCTTCCTTTAGAAACGAATGTAGACTTACATTTTCTTATTCATAAGCATATGCTTCGAGATCGTTCAGAAATACTGGAGGAACGAGAAAGAGAGAAAAAAAAGAGAGATGACTTTTAACACTTGAACTGAACCCCGAATAGTAGACACTTTATAAAAAGTGTAGCTATTCAGGGTTTTTTCTTTTTCAAAACCCCGTTATACTAAAATTTACAAACTTTGAACGGGAGAAAACATTATGAGTAAAATACTTTTTAACGAACATCAACAGCGCTTATTAGAAGCCAATCTGAATGTCGGATCCGTATCTGATCGAGCTATTCAATATACAGCGGAATTTAAAATTCGTGCGGTAAAGGAAAGTCAGGCAGGAAAAGGTCCTAAACAGATTTTTGAAGAGAATGGTTTCGACTTAGATATCATCGGATTAAGGA
>NZ_JAIZDB010000013.1 GCF_029533155.1 Psychrobacillus antarcticus
CATAGTCGTCTCTATGCAGTATTCCTGCATGCGAATGTATATAGCGAGTTGCAACACCAATCGCAAGAGAAGGTACACCATTTACAGAAATATGCATAGAACCTGCATCAGTTCCTCCACCTGGGATCATTTCATATTGATAAGGAATATTATGTTCGTCAGCGGTATCCGTTACAAAATCACGTAATCCTTTATGAGAAACCATGGACGCATCAAATAATACGATTTGGGGGCCCTCTCCCATTTTACTTGTCGATTCTTTTGCTGACATACCTGGGGTGTCTCCAGCTACACCTACGTCTACTGCAAAGCCAATTTCTGGTTTGATTTTATTGGTTGATGTTTTGGCACCACGAAGACCAACCTCTTCTTGGACATTACCTACTCCGTATACAATGTTAGGATGGTTTTCATCTTTTAGTCCTTTTAATACATCTATTGCGATTGCACAACCAATACGATTGTCCCACGCTTTAGCTAAAATAAGTTTCTCGTTGTTCATGACGGTAAACTCAAAATAAGGAACAACCATATCACCTGGTAATACTCCCCATTCCATTGCCTCTTCTTTCGAGGATGCACCTATATCAATGAACATATCTTTCATATCCGCTGCTTTTTTTCGAGCTTCTGGAGATAGTATATGCGGAGGTTTTGAACCAATAATACCAGTGATCGTATCTCCTTTACGCGTCACGATTGTTACACGCTGCGCAAGCATTACTTGAGACCACCAGCCTCCTACAGCTTGAAAGCTCAAGAATCCTTTGTCATCAATTCTAGAAACCATAAAGCCGACTTCATCTAAATGTCCAGCTACCATGATCTTAGGACCATTCGCATCTCCAACTTTTTCTGCAATCAGACTGCCTAAGTTATCGAATTCAATTTTATCTGCATAAGGTACGATGTATTTCTCCATCACTTCTCGTGGTTCACGTTCGTTACCAGGAATTCCTTTTGCATCTGTCAATTCCTTTAACATCATTAATGTATCATCTAGCTTCGGCATTATTTCAACCTCCTAAATATATGTACGATTTAATTATATTCTAAATTAATGACATTTTCAAAATTCATAGCACCTCAATCGGCTCCGGCTCCCCCGCCGCCACCGCCGCCTCCGCCGCCTCCTCCTCCTCCTCCTCCAGAAGAACCTCCTCCAGAAGAATCCCCCCCATGGGAGGAACTTGAGATATAAGTCCACCACCAAGACTTTTTAACATAATCTAGTGGATCTGTACTTGCTAGTAGCAATGTAGCAAGTGGCAAAGAAAGATCTCCGAGTGGTATTTCTACATTTTTTCTTCCGAGCAAATAAGCCCTAACTACCCATTTTTCTAGTTCAACGTTATTTAAAGTAACTGGCATCCCACTCTTTAATTCCTTTCGGTAAGAACGCACTGCATCTTTTGCACGTACTGCATTCATCGAAAGAATATTTCTTGGTACGACTATATATAAAAGGACAACCATTAGTAGCAATCCACTGATTAAATTTACTGCATCTTCATTTCCAATGGATAGTGAATAGAAAAATATTAGCACAGCATAAATACTAAAAAATAATGTAGAACGTTTTTTTATCCAAAGTATAACTAAGAAAATAATCGTGAATATTCCAAGGAAAGTAATGCCCAAATAGCTTTGTGCATCAGCATAATAAGCAAACATAGTAATCAATGAAACTATTAGGGTTGTCACAGTTAAGATTAGTAAAGGAATTTTACTATTAATAGTCCCCGCCTCTTCTAACTCTTTTTCTACTAAATGATGCCACTCCGTTTGTTTCTTTTTGAATACCTTTACTTTGGTATGAAAGAAGTTGGAATTTTTATCATCTTTTGCAGCACCTGCAGCATCATGTAAATGAAATGCCCACTTGCTAGAGCCACTTCTTGTTGTAAATAGCCAACTAATCATTTGCTTTTCAAATACGGAAGTTGCCAACCCCTCATTTGTTAGCCTGAAATCCAAGGTTTCTTCTGGAGCTTTAGGATCATCTTTAAAACGAAGTGCAGGCTTTGCTTTTTTAACCTTCACGACCCCTTTTTCTACCAATGAAAATAGGCCTGCAAGGAAGGCTTTAGGATTAGGTTTTCCATGTTTATAAACAAAAAACAAATATAATACATCAGTACTTAAAACTTTGTCACTATGTCCTCTTCTCCAAAAATGCCTCTGTGGTAAGAGAAATAAGAAACATAGGATGATGATTAGTAACACAAATCCAACTTTCGGCAAAATCGAGATAAGTGTATCCATGTAGGTCAATTTTTTATTCCAATTTTTTTGCTCTTTTATTTCATTAGCTAATGCATTTTCATAGGATAATGGCGCTTTCGTTTTATGGGTTAATGAAATTAGCTCTGCTGGAAATATTAAACTAGTTTTCGTTTCAGTAAAAGCTTTCGATCTATGAGTGTTAAATCGAATACCAAATGTATTTTTTTCTGTAAATACTTTCTCCTTATTGTAAAAAACTCCTTCAAATCTATTTGGTTCAATTGTATCCGGGAAAATATAATCAATTGTTACATTAAAGTAATCCTGATCATGTGCATCCCCTTCTTCAAAATAGACAACATCCAGATCGTTGTAATTATCATAAGCATTGACACTATCCTTTAGTATATATGTATACAAAAACGATACTTTCTGATCGCTTATAGCAATATTAGAACGAAATGTATTATTATTTTTGGTAACTTGCAAAAGCGTCAATTTATTATTTTCAATAAACCCAGGTTCCAAGTCTAACTGAGATAACTTATAAGCACCAAACTCTTCAACGTTGCTGCGGTGGACTTCTGGGAAAGAACGTCGTAAATTAGAAAAAGAACCTTCAAAATTGTATGTAAATACTTCATTTACTAACATATCTCCATTTGGTTGAATCCAAGACTTAATATGTACTTTTTCAATAGAATAGGACTTCGCTTCTGCCACTATTCCAAAAGAGAGGGACAGTAATACCAATATAATAGATAAAAGAAACTTTTTCATTGATTACACCACTACTCTCATATTAGTTGTTAAGTTTACGGTTTATCTGAGAAAAAGTTTCATTTAATATTAATAACCATTTTTTTGTCGTTCATAATTTGTTTCATTTTTTTCAATATACGCCTGTAAAACATCCTCGCTACTAAAGCCAAGCTTTTCTGCAATTGCACCATAAAGTATCCACACTTTCTCATAGTGAGGTTTAGTTGGTTTCTCTAAAAATGTTAATACAGATTTATTCGTCGCTATGAAAAGTACCGTTAAATCACCTTCTACAATTTCACTTGGCCATTCAGGTAAATCTTGATACCCCTTCTCAATCCCTAGGGATAATATAAAGTGAATAGAATCCACATATTCCTCTAAAATAACACTTCGTTCGGACGGTCCCTTTTCACTCCAAAATTTAAAGCATCTCGTTTCATTTGCCAGTTCCGCGAGTTCCACTAGCAGTGCCAATCCTTTTTTTATAAAAACATCCTCCGTTACTTGCTTGTTCGATTGGATATATTGGTCTAAAGCACGCTGCATGGTAAAAAGTTTATGTAAATTCATCATTTCCTCCAAATATATTAATTTATTTTGAAACCAAACTACCTCCTCTATCGTATAGCAAGTACAATGTATTTTACAAGGAGGACATTTGAGATGTTCTATTTACTAAGATTGCTTATTTTGGCGCTTATCATATACGTTTTTTATAAAATTCTTCGCTATTTGTTTGACCCGAAGCGCAAACTAGATGAGGCATATGAAAAAGAACAGTATTACTATTATGATGAAGTAAAAAATGTTCGTAAAAACTTCTTTATCACATATAAAGGTGCACTATTTGAGGGTGAAAAATATTTAGGTACGACCGACAAATCCTTCGAAGTTGTGTCTATCTTCATATGGACAAAAGATCCCGCTAAACTACAAGGATTGTCGAAAGAAGACTTACGTTTTTTACAAAATGAAATTAAAATGAATTATCCAGATGCCAAAATAAACTGGAAAAGTCCTATTGAACAATTAATGCAAGATGACTAGTAGTGCTATAAGGTTGGTCGAGAATTTTCGGCCAATCTTTTTATAATTGAGCAATTATCTATATATCCTAAACGGATATTCGCTTCCCTCACTTAAGGTTGTTAACTTTTTATCTTTCCAAAAAAATAAAAATAGAGAATAAAAGGAGATGATAGAGTATGAGAAGAAAATTTTATGTCGGTACTTTAGTTGTATTTTTATTAGCAGCTTGTGGGAATGAAGGAAATTCTAATGAAACTGATACATATAAAGTCTCAGAAGGTAAAATTACGAATGAAAAGCTTTTAACTAATCTAGCAGTCCGTGCAGAAGCTATTATTGAGAAGTATGATGAATTAGATGATGTCGAGGTAGACGTTGCTCAAATTACAGCTGATAAACATCCTGATTTAATAAATGAAGAAACGGAAAATATTTATACGAACGTTTATTATATCCATGGGGAGTATTCATATCAGGGGAGAAACTATGACTTCGTGTGGTGTGTCTCTTTTGATGAGAACAATGCGGATTCTACGGGACAAGATCTCCAATACACATCTGATTCGGAAACAGGGAAAAAAATAAATGTTAATAGATCACCAACAAAATAAGAAATATACGTACTCCAATTATCATATTTATTAATCAACTTACTTTTCCATACGGTAACATTATATATTGGACGCTTTGGAATAACTTGAGCTCAAAATATAAACTTTTAATAAACATCGTTTCTATAATACTATCTCGGTTCAATCTCTATGTTAATATCTACCCATTTAATAAGTGGAGTGCAACGTGGCGACTCCAGTGGAGGCCAACAGGATGTTGATCACTAAGGAGCTGCCACACGAGGTGGTGCTCTTTAGCCTTCGTCCCTTTTCAACCACTCTGTGGGGTTGTAACTTTATAATTTATAGGAGTGTCGGTTTGGAACTAAAGTTAGTAATAGGTAGGCTAAGGAGATTACTACTAGCAGCTTATTTAATGAAATTTTATTTATATAGTTTAGTCTTCCAGTTTAAAATATTTAAACTTTGCTTGATTTATAATCATCAACATATTCCTCTAGATCCAATACTTCAATAACATTAGACCAATGCAAAGCGGTCCCCACGAAATCTCTTATATCCAATCCTTTCATTTCATATGTAGCTTCGTCATTGACAGTCCCTGTAACATCTTCAATAAATGTGACTTGATAGCCCCTGTCATAGGCTGCTATTGCAGTAAACTGGCAACAAAATTCAGTGTTAAATCCTGTTATAAAAAGATGTTTCACTCCCAGATGCTCTAACCTATCACTAAGTTCCGTCTGAAAAAAAGCACTAGGCATCTTCTTTTCAATTACAATTTCAGCATAATCCTTTAGAGAATGGTGCAATTCTGAGCTTGTCAATTCTTTATTGAAAGGGCTTGTTTCTTCATCATCTAAATTTCTTATAAATACTACAGGTTCTTCATTTTCTTTAAAGTCTTCAATAATACTTTCAATATGGTTCAGTTCTAGTTGAAAATAGTTAATTCAACACCTATACCTAAATTCCTGCTCACTAAACTAATTGCCGCTTTAGTTCAATTCGAAAAAAAGCTTTACTCCTTCTCGAAATAAAGCATAACGTTAGTTGAATAAGGTCATTCAGTATCACTTGCATATTTTTCTGGTAGTAATTGCATTACATTACACTTTACTAACTCACCTTTATAAGAAATGATTACATCAGTATCTTTTCCATAATCACTTATTAACTCACGACACATACCACGGTGCAACAACCCAACATTTTTCTATGTCCTCGTGAGGATGAGGGTGAGCTACTGCAACAATAGTTTCAAATTCATGGTCTCCCTCAGATATAGACTTACCAATAGCCATCGCTTCGCCACATACTGTAATTCTTCCTACATTCGCTTCAACGTGTACTGCTGAGTAAATCTTTCCTGTTTTTGTCCTTACCGCTGAACCAATATGATGTCGTTCATATCTATAATTCTTTTCAATAACTTTTTCTGCTTCCTTAATCAATTCATAATCTATATTTTCTAATGGTCTCACTTCTAACACAATAATCTCCCTCTTACTATTTTTTATCTATTTTTCTTAAATAAAACTTCCGCTTTAGCTCAATTCGAGAAAAAGGCTTTACTCCTTCTTGCAATAAAGCACGGCGTGAGTTGAAGAAGGGGACTAGTATTCTTATATCAGACTTAATTCATATTGATAAAATTCTGAATCCTTAACGTAACCATTTTTTTCATATAGTCTTTGTGCAGCGTGATTGTCGACTGCTGTACTTAGACTAATACTTTTAGCTTCTGTTTCAACGGCATAATCTTTAGCTTTTTGTAAAAGCATTTCTCCTACTCCTTGTTTTCTGGCTGTTGCATCTACATATAAGTCGTTTAATAACCAAGTTCTTTTCATAGATACCGATGAAAATGTAGGATAAAGTTGAGTAAATCCAACATACTTATGTTCATCTTTAACAACAAAAATTACAGATTCTTTATTTTCTATACGACTTTTTATGTATGTTTTTGCCCCTTCTATATCTGACGCTTGCTGATAAAACATTCGATAAAAATTAAACTGATTTGACACTCCTTCTAAGTCTTCAATTGTAGCTTGAAATATTTCCATTACTTTTTCTCCCCTTTATACACGATAAATTAATAGTCAGAACATTCATCATTTTCATAATCATAACATAAAACAAATGAATTATTCATTCTTTTTATTATTGTTCTTCACAATCTTATTAATAATATTAACAAAAATATCCATATAAAAAAAATCATCTGACCTCTAAAAAATATACGGAGGAAAGATGATTTTAATCAAACTTTATTGATAAGTAATCAAACTTTATTTAAGAGCTACAGAAGGCCCAGCCTCGGCCGCGTGAAACGGAAATTATAGTATTTACTTAGCTACTATTTGTACAATCTTTTATGTACACCAAATTCATATCTGCTTATATGTTTATCTATACAATTATCCATATAATATGCACTTATTAATTTCCGTGATTTTTTCTTGCGGATGCTTGGGGAATTAGAACAAAAAAAACAGCTCTATGCGATGATAGAGCCGTCTGTCGTTAATAGGTAAAATATCAAAAATGCATATAAGATCATTACCATTAAAAATCCCACACGAAAATTCGTATGCTTCGTTTTATGGCGAAACAATTGCATACCTATGTATGCTCCGATTCCTCCACCTAAAACTGCAAGAGTCCAAAGTGTTTTTTCCGATATGCGGTGACCTTGTATTCTTGCCTGCGATTTGTCGTAACCCATGACAAAAAAAGCGATAATCGACATGATTAAAATGAAAATTAAAATAACGTTTGTCATATATATTATGCCCCTTGTACAAAAAAAGCTGATAGAATCTCTATCAGCTTTTTATCTCAAATTATTTTGCGATTGCTTTTTTAGCTAAATCTGCAAGTTGTGTAAATGCTTGAGAATCTGTTACAGCTAGATCTGCTAACATTTTACGGTTAACTTCGATTTCAGCTAATTTCAATCCGTGCATTAAACGGCTATACGAAAGTCCGTTCATACGTGCTGCCGCATTGATACGTGTAATCCAAAGTCTACGGAAATCACGTTTTTTGTTACGACGATCACGGTATGCATACATGAATGATTTCATTACTGCTTGGTTAGCAACTTTGTATAATGTATGTTTAGAACCGTAATAACCTTTAGCTAATTTTAATACCTTCTTACGACGACGTTTAGTTACTGGTGTGCTTTTTACGCGTGGCATGATTCATTACCTCCTGCTATCTGTTATTATTTCATGTAAGTTAATAAAGTTTTGATACGTTTGTAATCGCCTGAAGAAGCTACTTTAGATTTACGTAATTTACGTTTTGCTTTAGTAGATTTATTAGCGAATAAGTGGCTTCCAAAAGCACGGTCATGTACTAATTTTCCAGTTCCCGTTCTTTTGAAACGCTTTGCAGCTCCACGGTGAGTTTTCATTTTCGGCATGTCGAATTCCTCCTAAACAATTGTACTCTATTACTGTTTTTCATTTTTTGGTGCAAGTACTAAAAACATACTACGGCCATCCATCTTCGGTTTTGACTCGACAGTGGATACTTCCAAACAAGCTTCTGCAAATCTATCTAAAACACGTTGTCCAATCTCTTTATGAGTAATGGCACGACCTTTAAAACGGATAGATGCTTTCACTTTATCTCCTTTTTCAAGGAACTTAATCGCGTTTTTCAATTTCGTTTGGAAATCATGCTCATCTATTGTCGGGCTCAAGCGAACCTCTTTCAATATGATGATTTTTTGATTTTTACGAACTTCACGATCTTTCTTTTGCTGCTCAAATTTGAATTTACCATAGTCCATGATACGAGCGACCGGCGGCTTGGCTTGAGGAGCTACAAGGACAAGATCCAAATTTACACGACCGGCGATTTCAAGTGCTTCGTTACGTGTTTTTAATCCTAATTGATCGCCATTCTGATCAATAACTCGTAGTTCGCGTGCTCGAATGCCATCGTTTACATACATGTCTTTGCTAATAATGATCCACCTCCAAATAGTGTCGCGAATACATGGTTTGGGCATAATTTTCGTTGAAACGAATAAGTTACGCCGTTTTAGATCCATAAAAAAAGCAGACAGACATATAATATATGTCTGCCCGCTGTATGAGTACATGTAGGATTACATGTTACAGTCGATCTTGTGCTTACCAGTCAACAACACTTGTAGGTGTCAAACAGGTGAGAAGCGGGCAGCCTCTTCTTATACCGCAAACTTGTATTCAATAACCTAAATAACTATAGCATGTTGGAAAAGTCATGTCAACTACCAAATCTATTAATGTGCTACTTCTTCTTTCAAACGTTCTAAGAACTCAGCAAAAGGAATGCTTTCTGATTTTTGTTCTCCGTATTTACGAACGTTTACATTACCTGCTTCTAGCTCTTTATCTCCTAGTACAAGCATATACGGAATTTTTTGCATTTGTGCTTCTCGAATCTTATAACCTAACTTCTCTTCGCGGTCGTCCATTTCCACTCGGAAATCAGCGGCTACTAATTGCTCTTCTATTTGTTTAGCAAATTCAAAATGTGCTTCATTGGAAACTGGAATGATTTCCACTTGAACAGGAGCTAACCAAGTTGGGAATGCACCTTTATACTCTTCGATCAAGAATGCTACAAAGCGCTCCATTGTCGAAACTACTCCCCGGTGGATAACAACTGGTCGATGCTGCTTACCATCTTCCCCAACATAATTTAAATCAAAACGTTCTGGCAATAAGAAGTCTAGTTGAACAGTAGATAAAGTTTCTTCTTTACCAATTGCTGTTTTCACTTGAACGTCTAATTTTGGACCGTAGAATGCTGCTTCATCTTCCGCTTCGAAGTAATCTAAACCAAGCTCGTCCATCGCTTCTTTTAGCATACTTTGTGCTTTTTCCCACATTTCATCGTTATCAAAATACTTCTCTTTGTTTAGAGGGTCACGATAAGAAAGACGGAATGTATAATCTTCTAGGTTGAAGTCTTTATAAACTGAAATGATTAATTCCACAACTTTTTGGAATTCAGATTTGATTTGGTCTGGACGGACAAATAAATGCGCATCATTCAAAGTCATTCCTCGCACACGCTGTAATCCCGATACTGCACCTGACATCTCATAACGATGCATAGTACCTAACTCGGCAATGCGTAGCGGCAGGTTTCTGTATGAATGCATCCCACTTTTGAAGACCATCATATGATGAGGACAGTTCATCGGGCGTAGCACTAATGTTTCATTGTCCATTACCATCGGTGGGAACATAGAATCTTGATAATGATCCCAGTGACCTGATGTTTCGTAAAGCTCTTTTGAACCTAATACTGGTGTATATACATGTTTATAGCCAAGTTTAAGCTCTTTATCTACAATATAACGCTCGATAACACGACGGATTGTTGCCCCATTCGGTAACCATAGCGGTAAACCTTGCCCTACTTTTATGGAAGTTGTAAATAATTCTAGCTCTTTCCCAATTTTACGGTGATCGCGTTCCTTCGCTTCTTCGAGCATATTTAAATGATGTGTAAGTTCATCTTTTTTAAAGAATGCAGTACCGTAAATACGTTGTAGCATCTTATTATCACTATTTCCACGCCAGTATGCACCAGCGATACTTAATAGCTTGAACTCCTTAAGCTTGCCTGTAGAGGGAACATGTACACCGCGACAAAGGTCAAAGAAATCCCCTTGCTCATAAATAGAAACTTGTTCTCCTTCAGGAATTGCTTCCAATAGTTCTACTTTGTACTCATCTTCTTTAAATTTATCAAAAGCAACTTGACGTGAAACATCATGACGAATAATTTCCATATTTTCATTAATAATTTTTTTCATTTCTTTTTCTATTAATGGTAAGTCTTCTGCCGTGATAGGTTCCGGTGAATCAATATCGTAGTAAAAACCATTTTCGATAACTGGACCAATACCTAATTTTACATCTTTGAATAGACGTTTAATTGCTTGCGCGAGTAAATGCGCTGAGCTATGGCGTAAGATTTCTAGTGCTTCGTCAGATTCCGGTGTAATGATTGCGATATCCCCATCCTCTGTGATTGGTGTTTTAAGATCGATTAATACTCCACTTAGTTTTCCCGCAAGTGCTTTTTTACGTAATCCAGGACTGATCGATTGAGCTATTTCTTCTGTAGTTGTCGATACAGGGAATTCCTTCACTGCTCCATCTGGAAATTTCAATTTAATAATTTCTGCCATTTTGAACACTCCTTTTATTTTAAATAAGTGAAAACAATAAAAAACCCCATCCCTAAAAGGGACGAGGTTCAAGTCGTGGTTCCACCCTTCTTCTGTCTATCCATTACTGAAAGTAATGATAAATGAAATAGACGAAGCTCTGCATCGGCTAACGGGCCGGTGACCGGTAATTGCTAGATGAATTCACAATTACTGCTCCGAGGTGGTAAATCGATTTTCGTTACTTAAGAAGCTTACAGCCAAGGCTTCTCTCTCTTGAAAGTCGTACAAACTGATTGTCGTCCTCTTCTTCGCATTTACTTATTCTTATGAAAATGATTATACGCCACTGAAAAATCAATTGCAAGATGAAACCCACTTTAACCTCGCTATTTTTCTCTTATTCTTTAACTTTCTCTCCAGTTTTTACCTTGAAGCGAAATAGGTGTCGTTAGTGTTCGGATTCGTTCCATGATCCGACCAGCTTTTACTACTTCCTTTTCCCCACGCTGTGTGAAAGACAAGTGATGCTGCAACTCTTCGTAGTTAAAATTGGAAGTCATAAAAGTTGGTAGTTGTTCAGACATCCGATAATGTAAAATTGTCCCTAAAATTTCATCGCGAGTCCAACTGGACATTATTTCTGCTCCTATGTCATCTAACATTAAAACCGGAGCACGTTTCACAAATTCAATCTTCTCAGCAAGTGTATGATCTTGAATTGCTTGTTTCATTTCTCTTAAAAATTCAGGTACATAAACAACTACCGAATGAATATGTCTAGCGGCTAATTCATTTGCAAGAGCACCTAGCAAAAAGGACTTACCTACACCAAACTTGCCGTAGATATATAAGCCTTTTGAAGGAAGCACATTTGTAAGCTCCCATTCGTTAAGAAAGTCTTTAGCAGCACGGACCGCAACAACCCTACTGCCATCCTCTAAATCAACTCCGGCAAGAGTTGCTTCCATTACCTCTTTAGGCATATGCATACTGTCAATCATAGAAATAACTTTCTTGCGTTCGTCTTCAATAACCCCTCGTTTACAACGAATAAAATCATTATCTATCAAATTTCGATCAAGGACTAGTTTAGGTTCATATCCCTTCATGTAATTCTGACATTGACCTAGCGTTGGGCAACCAACACAATCATGAGACTGAGAGATAAACTCATATAACTTACTCAAACTACGGTCGACAATATCTTTATTAATTTCTGAGGCGTTTTCCTCTAAAAACTTCTGCACTCTAGTGTTTTCCAAAACTTCCTTTTTCATATCACTTAGTCTTGTAGTAAATTCAGGTGTTATAACTCTTTTTAAGGTTTCATTAATACGTTCCATTTTTTCCACCTACCTTTTCAACATGCCTAGCTCTGCTAATAACTTTTGACGTTCTTCATCGATATTTTGAATTCCATTTGTACTTGTACCAGTAGATTTCTTCGTTTCTCCATCTTTCTTATAAAACCAATCAGGCACTTTTTCCTCACGTGTTGGTTTTTTCGTATACGTTTTTTGTGGAGAACCTTCATTTTTCCATTTTACATACTGTTCATGTTCATTTCTAGCTAAATCCATCGCTTCTTTGGCTGTTTTGACATCTTTCCTCATCCAGTGAGAAGCGATTTTCTCTGCATAATTTTTCGTCAGTTTCATGTCTGTCCGTAGTAACACGTATTGCAATAAAACATTAACGACTCCAATTGGCATTTTAAAATGAGTGACAAAATGGTTAGCTAACTGAACATCTGCGAGAATCGGCTCTTTTCCATTTGCAATATCCTTCAGAACAGATATTGGAGGAGTTGTTTCTAAATAATGGATTAGCTCACCTTCCTTCGTTAAAGGTACGGTAGGTTCTATAGGAACAGCTTTCTTTTCAAACTTCTCTATTACAGGGGCAACTTTAGAAACAGTGAGCTTGTAATAATCTGAGCATGCTTTTTTTAATCTTGATTCTGATAAATGCAAATCGTCATCTAACGCTAGAATAACTACTTTTTGCATTTCCACAGGACTTAAGTTATATAAAAAAGCGAGTTTTGCAATTACCTCTTTCGCTTCTATTGTCATCGCGGATTTAGGCACTAATTGTTCCGAAAGGCCTTCTTGAAGTAATGAAAAATCAAATTCATCATAATAAAAAGGTACAGAAGATTTTCTTTCCTTGGATACGAAAGTTTCATCGAAAGAAACAGTATTATTCATTTTAGTTGAAGGTTTAAATACATCGATAAAAGTTCTAGAGATATCTTTGAAGCCATCATTCCAATTGGAATTTTGAATAAACCGTTTACGTAATTGTTTAAACGCATTTTCTCCTACTTTATTGAGCAAAAACATAGAAAGTAAAGGATCTTTTAAGAACGACTCTGCATCTAATGGTGCTTCAAGCTCATAATGAAATATACTTCCTTCATCCATCGTCTTTTTCCATGTACGTAGGAGACCGATTGCCTCTAAAGCTAGACGAGCTTGAAAAATTTTACCGATCGGCATGCCGAGAACATTCATCAATTGGTAATGAGCCCATCGCTCACTGTTATTTTGTTCTCCATCTGCCCAAAGTGTTAAATACAAGCTTATGCTTTCTGCTCCAACCAACGGCTGATAAAACAAAGTTAACAATTGCCGATCATAATCTGATAAAGAATATGGTAAGCGAATCATATACAAATCTGCTGGCTGTAGCTCTTTATATAACATCGACAATTGTATCTACTCTCCTTAGATTTTGTAAAATATAGTATTCATAACGATGGATTTTTCTTTAGAATTTCTTTTAATTCATCGATAAAAACATTTATATCTTTAAATTGGCGATAGACAGAAGCAAAGCGAACGTAAGCAACTTCATCTACTTCTGCTAGCTTATCCATAACGATCTCACCAACTTCTTGTGATTTCACTTCTGCATTACCCATTCTTCGTAATTCTTTTTCAATAGAGAAAACAATATTTTCTAATTGATCTAACGCAACTGGTCTCTTTTCACAAGCACGAATCAGTCCACGCAACACTTTTTCACGACTAAACTCTTCTCGAGAGCCGTCTTTTTTAACAACAATTAATGGAGTCTCTTCTACTTTTTCAAACGTAGTAAATCGAAACCCACAATCTTCACATTCTCTTCTTCTTCTGATTGCCTTATTGTCATCCACAGGACGAGAATCGACAACTTTAGTGCCATTATATTGACAAGATGGGCATCTCATATAGACCTCTCCTAATTCTTCACGGTAGTTTTATGTATCTATTATAACAATATTCTCGAGTAAAATCGAAAAAGCAGAGGAATCTCTTCCTCTGCTCACTCAGTCAGGTATAAATAATTACGCTTGAACTGTCAATCGTGATGCAGGCTTCTTGATTGGTCCCATACCACGTGGCATTTCTAACGTTTCACGTATTCCAGCATTAAGAGCATCTGCAATATAGTTAGCTGCGATTGATGGATCTAAATCACCACATGTATACACATCAATGCTTGCGTAACCATGCTCTGGAAAGCTGTGAATTGTTAAATGCGATTCGGAAATAATAACGACTCCACTTACACCTTGTGGTGCAAATTTGTGAAATGCAACTTCTCTGACTTCTGCACCAGATTTTAGTGCAGCGTCAACAAATGTTTGCTCGATAAATTGCATATCGTTAAGCTTGTCGAAATCGCACTCCCATAGTTCTGCAATAATATGACGTCCCATTGTTTCCAATGTGAGTTTCCCCCTTTGATAAGTTTATTTTTAACCTCAAAGTTGACTACCACGGGGGAAAGTTAGTCCAAAGAGGTCCTAACCCTTTAAGTAGTCGGTGCGACAAGTAAAAGTAACACGATTCTCATTATATGTTGTTTTAAAGAATTATGCAAGATATAATAAATCCTCTTTCTAATAATTAGAAAGAGGATTGGAGTCTTATAAGGATGAAGCTACTTTTTTAGTAAGATCTATTACTCTTGCAGAGTAACCCCACTCATTATCATACCAAGCAAGAACTTTTACTTTACGTCCCCCGATAACCATAGTGGTTAAACCATCTACTGTGGTAGATAGTGTAGTAGTGTTAAAGTCAATGGATACAAGCGGTTCCATTGTAATACCTAAAATGCCTTGCATCGAGCCTTCAGAAGCTTTAACAAAAGCCTCATTTACCTCTTCTGCAGTAACATTTGTTTGTAAATCTACTACTAAATCTACTAAAGAGACATTCGGAGTAGGCACACGTAATGCCATACCATGAATTTTTCCCTCAAGCTCTGGCAATACAAGTGAAAGTGCTTTAGCTGCTCCTGTTGAAGTAGGAATGATCGATTGACCACAAGCACGTGCGCGTCGTAAATCTTTATGTGGATTGTCTAGATTATTTTGATCGTTTGTATATGCATGAACAGTAGTCATTAACCCATTTTCAATACCAAATGTGTCATTTAATACTTTAACTACAGGTGCTAAGCAGTTTGTAGTACAGCTAGCATTTGAAATAATATGGTGAATCGATGAATCCAATATATCATCGTTTACTCCCATTACAATTGTTGCATCTTCATTTTTTGCAGGAGCAGTTATAATTACCTTTTTGGCACCAGCTTCAATATGAGCTTTAGCTTTTTCACCATCATTAAATTTACCAGTAGATTCAATAACAATATCCACTTTTAACTCTTTCCAGGGTAATTTCGCTGGATCTCTATCATCTACAATTTGTACACGCTGACCATTTACAATTAGTGCACTATCTTCTAGTGTAATATCCCCAGTGAAAGTACCGTGTGTAGAATCATATTTAATAAGATGTGCCAATGTCTCTAATGGGTATCTCGCATTAATCGCTACCACATTTATGTCCTCTTGTGCTATTGCTTGACGAAAAACCATACGTCCGATACGTCCAAAACCATTAATTGCAATTGAAACTGCCATATGAAAAGTCCTCCTGTAACTATGTGATACTTATTGTTTATAACCTTGAATTAGTATAACACAATTTATTCATTGTGTAGCCCCAAATATGCAGAATGATAAAATCAGTATTTTCAAACATTTCATTACTCGTTTCAGTAGCTATTCATTGGTAGTGATTTGGACAGATTCAATGTGCTAAATTATTCCCTACTTTTTAAGAAAAAGCGGGTACATGCCCAGTACTTAAAGTTCAAGACCTGTTTCTATCGTTTTCGAAGGGCTTCAGACAGACGTTTTGCTATATTATTTCCGAGTGAATTTTTAGGGGTGCTGGTTGGTTGTGACCTTCGTCACAGCCAACCAGCACCCCTTTTTTCGGTAATCTTACAGCGTTTGTCCCGCATTAACGGGCAGTAGAAAAATGCCCGTTAAAGCCCGAATGGAACACTTACTACTTCTTTTAATTCCACTAAATAAAAGAAAATCTACTTTCTTTAGCTATCCACACAGAATAGTGGCCAAAATTCAACTGACGATTTTATCACTTTATCACTTTGACTACTCTTATCATCTAAGCGAGAAGCTATGCAACATCTCCTAGTTGAGTACTACTCATTTAATTGATTGGAGTGTAAGGTGGCGACTCTAGTGGGAACAAGACGAGCTGAAAGCCCCGCAGGAACGTTTGAAAGGGACAAAGGCTAAGAGCGCCACCACGCGATCGCAACGCCTTCGTGACCAACATCCTGTTGGCCCGAAGAGATTGAAGCCGTGCCCACGGAAAGCGTCCACCTGAAAAGAAATCAGTAATATTAATCATTCTTAAAAGTCCTGTAAAACCGGTGTTCATGCTGCATTTTTATATACTTTCTTTTAAAAAGAGTGGTCGCGACTAATGTCACGACCACTCTCACTATTTTCTTTAGCTTGATTGTTCCCAAACAGTTAATATTTTTTCTAATTGTTGTTTCGTTTCTTCTATTGTTCCATTGTTATAAATAACCGCATCCGCACCTTCTTCTTTCACTGATAAAGGTAATTGCGATTGAATTCGTAATTTGGCTTCCTCGTGTGTAAAACTATTACGAGCCATCAATCTTTCTAATTGCATCTGCTCCGTTACCGTTATAACAAGAACTTTATCCACAAAGGATTGCAACCTACTCTCAAAAAGCAACGGTATATCCATAATAATGACTGGATGTCCCTGCTCCGCAAGATGACTCTTTTGAGCTAACATTTCTGCTCGAATAGCAGGATGAATAATATCATTTAATTGTTTACGTTTAGAAGGATTCGAAAAGATGATCTCTCCTAATGTTTCCCGATTTAATGCTCCATCCTCTTGGATAACCTCTGTCCCAAAAGTCTCTTCAATCATTTTAATAGTCGGAGTACCTTTTTCAACGACTACGCGTGCTACAAGGTCTGCATCTATTATGGGGAAGCCCATTTCTTTGAACATATTTGCAACAGTGCTTTTCCCACTAGCAATACTTCCTGTTAATCCGATAATCATCTGGTTGCTCCTTTATTTCTGACATGCTGGGCAGTAAGTAGATGTACGACCGCCGATTGTCTTCTGTTTTGTTTTCGTTCCACAGACTCCACATTCTTTTTTGCCATACATTTTAAGTCTATGCTGCATATTCCCAGCTCCACCGTTTATAGTCCGATAATCGGATATCGTACTACCTCCGTTTTCAATACTATCAAGTAGAACAATTACTATTTCTTGAAACAACTGAATTTTCCGCTCTCTACTAATCCGTTTTACCGTCCTAGCTGGATGTATTTTCATACGAAATAACGCTTCCGTTGCATAAATATTGCCACACCCAGATACGATATGACCATCCATGATAAATTCTTTTATTGCTTTATTTTCATATTTAGGCAACGCACTCATATGCAGATAATGATCTAATGCATGTTGATCGAAAGGCTCCGGTGCCATTAGCAATAAAGGAGGATAGTCTGCTTCTGTTTCTAACAACCGCAATTCGCCAAATCGTCGAATATCGGCATAGACTAACATGTCCCCCTCTTCAAAATAAAAAGTAACATGCGCATGCTTTCTAAATTTAGCTTCTGTTATCTCATGCAAATTTTTCACAGAAAACCATGCTCCTGACATACCCAAATGAGATACGAGCATATGGGGGTTTCCATTTTTTAGCAGGTGAAAATAAATATATTTAGACCTTCTTTCTAAATGGTCAATCTTTGCACCTGGTAAAGCGAAACAAAACTGATCGACATCCAACCCTTTAATAATTGCTTCTTTACCACTCGCTTTGGATCTATAAATCGTTTCAGAAACCTCCACAGATTTAATAGTCTTACCTGTAACAATAGGTTGAAGGGCGCGTAATACGCCCTCTACTTCTGGTAATTCAGGCATACATATAACCTCCTACTTCGTGTCGTACCAAGATGACCCGAAGGCATAATCCACTTTTAAAGGTACAATCAGTTTTATAGCATTTTCCATTACTTCTGGCACTATTTTTTCTAGCATCGCAATTTCTTCCGGTGGTGCTTCAAAAATTAGTTCATCATGTACTTGCAGTAGCATTTTCGTTTGCATATTTTCAGTTTTTAATCTCTCTGCCATATCGATCATTGCTTTTTTGAGAATATCTGCTGCGCTTCCTTGAATAGGTGTATTCATCGCTGTACGCTCTGCAAAGCTTCTTAGATTAAAGTTAGAACTTGTTATTTCTGGCAAATATCTTCTTCGATTTAAGATTGTCGTAACGTAGCCTGTTTGTTTTGCATCATAAACGATATCATCCATATATCCTTTTACCCCTGGGAAGCTATTTAAATAATTCTCAATAAATATCGCTGCTTCTTTTCTAGTAATATCCAGGTTTTGCGATAAACCATAGTCGCTAATACCATACACGATACCGAAGTTAACCGCTTTGGCAGCACGACGCATATCGGATGTCACAGCTTCCTGCTCCACTTGGAAGACATCCATTGCTGTTTTCGTATGAATATCTAAATCATTATTAAAAGCATCTACTAAGTTTTCGTCCTTAGACATATGTGCCAGCACACGTAATTCAATTTGAGAGTAATCTGCTGCAAACATTAGCCACCCTGGCTGAGAAGGAACAAAGGCTTTACGTATCTTTCTACCTTCTTCTAAACGTACAGGTATGTTTTGTAGGTTTGGATTTATCGAACTCAATCGGCCAGTTGAAGTTAACGCTTGTTGATATCGTGTATGAATTTTCCCATCATCTTCATGGATTTCTTTTAACAATCCTTCAATATATGTCGAATTGAGCTTACCTAATTGTCGATATATAAGAATTTGTTCAATTATTTCATGTTCACTTGCTAATTTTTCGAGAACATCCGCTGCCGTTGAATAGCCTGTTTTCGTTTTTTTAATAGGTGTAAGGCAAATTTTTTCAAATAATATTACACCCAATTGCTTAGGAGAATTAATATTAAATGTTTCTCCAGCTAAAGTATAAATGTCTTTTTCAATTGCCTGTAGCTTAATATTTAGTTCATGACCCATTTCTACTAGTATTTGTTTGTCTACTAATACTCCATCAGATTCCATCGTCCCGAGGATAGAAGCAAGAGGTAGCTCTATTTCTTTATACAATGCGTATTGTTCATTCTCTTCAAGCTTCACTTCTAACTTTTCTTTTAAATCCCATATTGCCTTTGCTTTTCTAACTGCATGTTCTGCAATTTTCTCGATTTCAGGCGTAGTTTTTTTAGCACCTTTTCCGTACACACTATCATTGGTCAGCAAGTTAAAGTAACCAAATTCTTTTGCAATAGCGGCAACGTCCTCTGATGAAATAGCTGGATTTACTATATACGCTGCTAAAAGCAGGTCAAATTCAACTCCATGAACATTCACATTATGTTTTCTACTCACTGCTTGTGTTGCTTTGGAATCGGCTAGGTATTTTTTATTCGTATCATTTGCTAACCACGAACAAAAATCAGCAGATTGAAAAGCTACATCAGCTGGCGCAAAATAACCTTTTTCTCCATTCGATAAGGCGACGCCTAATAGTTCGCTTGTATGGTATTGACCATCATACATTTCTAAATGGACTGCCATCACTTTATCTAAAATAGTAGCATCTATTTGTTCGATAATCTCAAATGCGACCTCTGTAGTTTCTGATTCCTCTGATATATAGTCAGATTTTTCTAGAAGCGTTTTAAAAGATAGTTCCTTCCAAACTTCTATTACTTCCTCCATATTAGGTCCATTATAGGAAAGATCCTCAATAGTAACCTCTATTGGTGCAGCTGTTTCAATCGTAGCTAATGCTTTACTCATAAATGCTTGTTCTTCATTGGCAATAAGTTTTTCTTTTAACTTAGCACCACTCACTTGGTCAAGCGCCTTGTAAAGATTCTCTACGGAGCCATGTTCCTTTAATAGCTTTATGGCTGTCTTTTCTCCTACACCTGGTACTCCAGGAATATTATCAGAAGCATCCCCCATTAAACCTTTCATATCGATAATCTGTAGAGGGGTTAAACCGTACTTTTCAAGTACATGTTCCGGTGTGTATTTTTCAATATCGGTAATTCCTTTTCTCGTGATATATACTGTTGTTTTATCGGTAGCTAGTTGAGTTAAGTCTTTATCTCCGGTAACGATTACAACTTGCCGACCTTTGTCATCTGCTTGCTTACTCAAAGTGCCGATTATATCGTCTGCTTCATACATTTCTAGTTCGTACCGCTTTATGCCATACGCATCGATTAACTTACGAATATAAGGAAATTGCTCGGACAGCTCTGGTGGAGTTTTTTGTCTTCCACCTTTATATTCGCCATATGTCGAATGTCGGAAAGTTGTTTTACCAGCATCAAATGCCACTAATATATGGGTTGGATTTTCTTCTTCCATAATTTTTTGTAGCATCATTGTAAAACCATAAACTGCATTTGTATGTATACCATGTTCGTTTGTTAGTAAAGGTAGGGCAAAAAAAGCTCGGTAAGCCAAACTATTGCCATCTAATAATAGGATTTTTTCAGTTGACAAATATATTCACTCCTTAATAATAAAAACCGTCATTCCCTATATCTTACCATGACAGTAAGGGGAATGACGATTCATATACTATTCTAAGTAACCGGATAGAATATTTGCATACGGTGAATTTGATGGGATGATGATCATCGTATCAGCTCCAATTGTTTTCTTATACGATTCTAAAGTTCTGTATAGAGAATAGAACTCAGGATCCTTCGAGAAACTATCATTATAAATTTTGGCTGCCTCTGCTTCTCCGTCCGCTTCGATTAACGCTGCATCTTTTTTCGCTTTAGCTAGCATTTCCCGAACTTCACGATCCGTTTCTGCTTCAATACGGCGTTTATCTGCATCCCCAGTGGAAAGGAATTTTTGAGCAATACTTTGTCTTTCTGAAATCATTTCATTATAAACAGACTGCTCATTTTCTTGCGGAAGATCTATCCTTTTTATACGGACGTCAATTACTTCAATTCCGTAATTATCTTTTTTCAATAGTTCATTCACTTTGGTAGTTATTTGATCATTCAAGCTACCACGCGATGAATTTTCATCATTAATAATCTCACTGTACTCTAATTGGCCAAGCTCTGAACGAACAACTGAGTAGATGAACTCTTCCATACGAGAGCCTGCTCCAACGAGTGTACCTGCACTTGTAATCATTTCTTTTACATTTACTACTCTCCAAACCGCATAATTATCAATAATAATTCGACGCTTATCTTTTGTATTTATTTCAGCTTCGGATAATTTATAGTTCATTTGATATCTAGGTACAGTCGTAACAGTTTGGACGAATGGTACTTTCATATGAATTCCCGGAGTTTTCTTCACATCTTTAATTTCTCCGAATTGACGAATTACTTTGTATTCCCCTTCTTTGACCACGTAGATATTCGCAAGAGCAATAATGAGCAAGACAAAAACTAGGAAGATTGCGAAAAATGACTTCGTATATTTTTTGTAATCTATCGGTTTTTTTTCTTTAGGCGCTTTACTTGGTTTGCTATTTACTGTTTTAAACTTTGCTTCTAAATTAGAGAATGGATTTTTGTTGTCAGCCATTATTTTCCGCTCCCTTCTTCTTTTTCCGTCTCAGTTTCGGTTGGCGGAATCGTTTGTTTAGAAGACTCTAATGTTTGAAGAGGAAGATACTTCATCGTTCCACCATCATCATTCATAATATATAAATTAGCATTTGGTAGAACGGCATCTAACGTTTCCATAACTAAACGCTGTTTTGTAATCTCTTTGTTATTTTGATATTCTGCGAACAGCTTATTGAAAAGTGCTACGTCCCCTATTGCCTGTTCTATACGGGCAGTTTTATAACCTGTCGCATTTGAAATAATGGCATCCTTCTCACCAATTGCTTCACTTAACTTTTGGTTTTTATATTTTTCTGCCTGATTTACTTTTGTATTCTTTGTTTCCTCAGCATCCGTTACTGCAGTAAATGCAGACCGAACTTCAGCATTTGGAAGCTCCACATCTTGTAGTTTCACTGTTAATACAGTAATTCCTATATCATACTTTTCTATTAGCGAACCCAATAAATCATTCGTATCACTTTCAATCTGTGCTTTCCCAGAAGTTAGGGCATCATCTATTCTAGAGTTCCCAATAACCGAACGGATAGATGCTGAGGTCGCATCATGAAGTAGCTCTTGTGGATTTTCCGCATTAAATAAATAGGATTTAGGATCTGTTATTTTCCATTGAACGACTAAATCCGTTAATACAATATTGTCATCCCCTGTAATCATTTTCGTATCCTTATCAAATGAGTCAATTTCTCCATTTGCTTTTTGACTGTAACCAAACTGTAGACTAAATGTTTCTTTGGAGAGTGTTTCAACTTTTTGTATTGGCCAAGGCATTTTAAACTTTAAACCTGAATCGACTATTGGTTCACTTGCTTCCCCAAATGTAATGACAATTGCTTGTTCTGATTCGTCAACTGTATACCATGAAGTAAAAACTGCAGATATTAAGAGAATGCCAATTAAAGACATTGCGATGATCGAAAGTAACCTTTTAGTACTCATATCATTTCCTCCTTCTTATGTATACTACCTTTTACGGTTGAACTTGGTAATTAGTTTCAAAAATAATAGAATAGTTGTTTAATGGGTTTTTTATGAATAAAATTCTGAGCAGGTTTAGTTGGAATAGAAAATTTTTTACATAATTGCTAATAAGAAAAACCAGGCAAACGCCCGGTCCTCTAAAAATAAAAACGTAGATATGCCGTTGATTTCCGCTACGAGCGGACGCTTTCCGTGGGCACGGCTTCAGCCGCTTCCCTCGCTTACGCTCAGTCCAGGGTCTTCAGCTCGCGCTGTTCCCACTGGAGTCGCCGCTCTGCGCTCCAATCAACTAGGTCCACTTTATATAATACTACCCCTAATTCAAGAGTCCGTTTTACCCCTCTAGTAACTTTGAATACGCTTATCATCAAAGCGATAGGCTATGCAGATCTACTAGTGGAGTACTACTCATTTAATTGATTGTAGTGGAATGTGGCGACTCCAGCGGGAACAGCGAGAAAGTCGAGAAGCCGCAGCGTTTAAGGATGGAAGGCTAAGTGCGCCACATCGTGTGGCAACGCCTTCATGACCAACATCCTGTTGGTCCGAGGCTGAGGCAACGCCCACGGAAAGCGTCCACCTGAAACGGAAATCAGTAGTATTTTCATTCATTTAATTCCCATGAACCCAGTGTTCGTACAATTTTATGTACTTTCATCGCAAATAAAAAAAGCTAGCATAAATGCTAACTTTTCTAAGGTAAATCGTTTGGAAAAGGGGTCTTATTTAATGTAACAAATGATTGTTAATCTATTGTGAATAATTTGTAAATATTCCCTTACCAATTATTATTTTTATACTTTTTATAATAATTAAATTGTCTTACAACTAAAAATAACTTACGTGTAAAATGCTTGTCCTTTTTATAGAAGAGAGGGTTTCCCCATTTACCGGACTTCAATAGCATTCTAACTTCTTGTTTAATCTCTTCATTTTCCACAAATTTCTTTAATACTATTTTAGGTACTACAGTAAACAAATAGTGCTCGTTTAATAAAGTAAGTGATTTTTCCTTTTGGTAAATAATATCATCTACAAAATATCGAGCCATATTATGTCCAAGTGCAGTTGTATAATAACTAGATCTACCTTGTCTAATGTTAACCTCAAATACTTTAAACTTTCCATCACGCTCATCAAATTTTAAGTCGAAGTTTGCAAAACCGACGTACCCCACGGCTTCTAAAAAGTGTTGAAGCTTTGTCATCAGTTCCTCATTATATCGAGTAATAAGCGCTGTATAGTTACCAATAGCAGTAACCGTATGCTCTTGAAGAACCACTTGTGCAAGGGTGCTAAGCTGAGCTTTACCTTTAGAACTCATATAAATTACTGAATCCCACATATACGTATCGTCCCCAGGAATATAATCCTGAATGATTAAATCTTCCGTATAACCACTTGCGTTCACTTTGGCTAAAATCTCATCTAGTTCAGCTTTAGTCTCTACACGATACACTTTTTGCTGACCAGGAAACTTATTTTTGTAATACATTACACCATTGCTCGGTTTTATGATTAATGGGAAGAGCACATCTTCCGTAAATGCCGCTTTTTTTGCACATGAGTAATAATATGTTTTAGGCGCATCAATGCCATGCTCTTCACAAAGCTTATAGAAATTCGATTTGACAAGAAGATTGTTCATTAATTCTTCAGACATATAGTTAAAAACATACATTTTCTTTAATGCTTCGGCATTTTCAATTATTAAACGTACATAAAAATCATTTGTTCCTATTAACAGCAATTGTTTGTCTTTCGCTTTATATTTTTGTGCAACTTCAGTAAGTACTTGAACAAAAGCAGATTTATCCCATAAATTTGGCTGAATCTCTATATGTTCGATAATACTGCTCCATTTAGTAAATGACATTTCTTCTTTACCTACTAATATCGGCTTTATATTGTATTCCTCGTGAAAAGAAATAGCCATATTATATGCATTCATGTCTGTCCCAATAATTATTGGGATAAAGGGTTGGTTATTCATAAAGACCTCCGTTAACTTTTAACAAGCGGAATGGATACGGTAAAGACCGTTCCTTTTCCTACTTCACTTTCTATCTCTATTATCCCGCGATGCGCTTCCACAAGATGTTTTACAATCGCTAAACCGAGACCGGTTCCTCCTGAGTTTCTACTTCTAGCTCTATCCACTCGGTAAAAACGCTCGAATACCCGGTTAAGCTCTTCTTTAGCAATCCCTATTCCTTCATCCTGAATACGGAATATGCCATATTTTTTGTTTTGACCGATGGATATAATCACCGTTTTTTCTTCTGGGGAGTATGTCAGTGCATTCATCAATAAATTCATCGTTATTTGGATTAAACGATTTAAATCAGCTTGTACATAAACAGGTTTTTCAAATATCGTCTCGAGACGCATATTTTTTTCCTCAAGAATATGACTAGTCATCTCTTTACTTCGCTCTACAACTTCCAGTAAATTGACCTTTTGTAAATTCATTTCATATCCAACTTGCTCCACTTTGGAAAGATCTAATAAATCACTAATCAGCACTTGAAGTCTATTACTTTCTTTGTGGATTATCTCCAGGAAAGAAAGCAATGTTTCTTCATTTTTATACGCGCCATACAATAGTGTTTCTGAAAATCCTTTTATACTAGTGACAGGTGTCTTCAATTCATGTGATACATTTGCTACAAAATCTTTTCTAATCTGCTCCAGTTTCACAAGCTCCGTAATATCATGCATTACTACTACTATTCCAAGCCATTTCCCATGTTCCCCGATAACAGGTGCTCCATAAGCATCCACAGAATAAGTGTGTAAGTTTTTCTTTATCGATATTTGTTCACGGTTTGAAGCCTCTGTCAAAAATAATTCATCAATGAACGTCTCAATCTTTTTGGGAAGTCCTATTTTATTAAATAGCTTTCTGTCGACGTCTTCGAATGAAATATCAAGTTGCTTAAGAAAAGAACGATTCACAATCGTAATATATCCGTTACGATCCATCATAATAAGGGCACTACCCATATTCTCGATTAACGTTTTTAAACGTTCTTTTTCAGTTTCTCTCATAACGGATATATCATGTAAATTTCGTGCGAGTATATTAATTGAGTTGCTTAGCTTGGACATACCAGAAAATTCATCTTCAAATGCACGAATCCGGTAATTACCTCTTGCTAATTCCATGGCGGTTTCTGTCAAATGTTCGATTGGCTGGGCAAACTTCTTGGAAATATTATTCCCTAAAAACAGTGCAACAAGAAAAGCAATACTTAGAAGGATGAATAAAAAAGACCATAAGGAATGACTTTCAATCAATTCAATTTGAGAGAAAGAAGAATCTATCATTTCATTAATATCTCGCTGTTCATCCAGCGTTAGTCCCGTTGAGCTTATGTAATTAGAAACTTCATTTATTTTTGTATTAATCACTTTTTCAGAAGTGTCTTTTGCGTAAATAGGAAAAAGCTGTCCAAGTATAAGTCCTAGACAAGCTAATATTAACCCTATCATAATAGAATAAGTTCTAAAAAGTTTGGAATGAAATGTTTTCATTAGCTCTTAGGCTCCTCGAACTTGTATCCCAGACCTCTAATAGTTTTGATGAAATGAGGCTTTCTACTATTCACTTCAATTTTATCACGTAAATGACTGATATGGACATCTACAATGCGGGTATCACCAGCAAAATCATAGTTCCAAACAGCACTCAACAGCTGATCACGTGTTAATACTCGATTTTTGTTTTCTATTAAATAAACGAGTAATTCAAATTCTTTTGGAGTAAACTCAATGACCTCATTGTTTAAAAGCACTTCAAAGCGTTCAGGAAATACTTGTAGGTGACCAAAGGTATACATTTCTTCTTTGGTTTTCTCTTGCTGATGCTCAGTAGAAATACCCGAGCGACGAATCATCGCTTTTACTCTTGCCGTTACTTCTCTGGGGCTAAAAGGCTTCGTCATATAATCATCGGCACCTAGTTCAAGACCTAATACTTTATCGAATTCTTCATCTTTTGCGGTTAACATTATTATTGGAATTTGTATTTTCTTTAAACGAAGCTCTTTACAGACTTCCATACCATCCATAGACGGCAACATCCAATCTAGTACAATAACCTCTGGCTTTTCTTCCAAAGCTTTATTAAGCCCTTCTAAGCCATCACTTGCTGTTATGACTTCAAAGCCAGCTTCCTCCAGATTATACTTTAATAGAGTTACAATCGAGCTTTCATCATCTACAACTAATACTTTTCTCATTTTTTTGCCTCCAAAGTTGATTTGAAACCCCCATTCCAAATCGATGACAGCTATAATGTGATTTATTTCTATACGTGAAGGCGTTATATGAAATTCACCATCCACACACAACAATTTCTTTTCGGTCATTTTGAGCTATTACTGTAATGATAACATTATGTAATTGTTCTATTTATGAAATCCAGGTTCCAGAAAGTATTTTGGTTCCTGTCTTTACAAATAGCTACCTCTATATTAACAATAAACCAAGGTAAAGTGCAAGGTGATGATAGGACCTGTTGAGTGTTGGAATACTTGTGGCTAAAGGCACTTTTGGTTACCTCATGATGCGTGTATTTCTATAATCAAAAAACCGAGTAGGTTTCCCCACTCGATTGGTAGTTTCTTTGTAGTTAAGCCAATACTTTCATAACAGCTTTCACGGCGTCTGCTGATTTGTTTAATAATGATTTTTCATCTTCTGTTAACTCAAGTTCGATTATTTTCTCGATACCACCAGCACCAAGCACTGTTGGAACACCAAGGTAAATTCCATCCATACCATATTCGCCTTCTAAATATGCGATAGATGGTAATACTCGTTTTTGGTCTTTCAAAATTGCTTCAGCCATTTCTACTAAAGAAGCAGCGGGAGCATAATAAGCTGAACCATTTCCAAGCAAGTTTACAATCTCAGCTCCACCCTTACGAGTACGCTCTACAATTTCTGCTAAACGAGAAGCGTCTATTAGAGTTTCTAATGGAATTCCACCAGCGTATGAATATCTAACTAATGGCACCATATCGTCCCCATGTCCTCCAAGGACAAAACCAGTTACATCTTTTACGGATAGGTTTAATTCTTTTGCAACAAATGTGCGGAAACGGGCCGTATCCAGTACTCCAGATTGTCCGATTACACGCTCTTTTGGTAAACCAGATTCTTTATAAACTGTATAAGTCATGGCATCCACAGGGTTCGTTAATACTAAGATCGTTGTATTTGGAGAATATTTAACTATTTCAGATGTAACAGATTTCATCACTT
Source organism: Psychrobacillus antarcticus (assembly GCF_029533155.1). Taxonomy (GTDB): domain Bacteria; phylum Bacillota; class Bacilli; order Bacillales_A; family Planococcaceae; genus Psychrobacillus; species Psychrobacillus antarcticus. The sequence goes on from NZ_JAIZDB010000013.1 coordinate 28,091, forward strand.
TTTGGTTTGTTTGAACTAAATCATCCCGACTCATTCCAGGTTTACGTGCAATACCAGCAGTGATTATTACTAGATCCGAGTCTTTCGTATCTTCATAGTTAGAAGTACCAATGATATTAGCGTCAAAACCTTGGACTGGTCCAGCTTGCGCCATATCCAACGCCTTGCCTTTAGTAGAATTTTCCGCTTGTGGAATATCAACTAATACAATATCACCAAGTTCTTTTTGAGCAAGTAGAAAAGCAGTTGTTGCACCTGTAAATCCGCCACCGATTACTGAAATTTTACTTCTTTTCAATGTCATGAGAAAACGCTCCTTTAGTCTTATATTAGAATAACCCGGCAAAAAGACGACTGTTCCATTTGGTCAATACCTATATCTATCGTTTTCGAAGGAAAGTATCCCTAGTTCAACAGACTATTTTATCACTAATTACTTTGACTACTCTTATCATTTAAGCGATAAGCTATGCTAAATCTTCTTGTTGGATACTACTCGCTGTATTGATTGGAGTGCAAGGTGGCGACTCCAACGGGATAAGCGAGAAAGTCGAGACCCCGCAGGGAGCATAGCGAACTAGGAGGCACGGCCTCGCCTGCGGAAAGCGTCCACCTGAAACGGAAATCAGTAGAATTTTTCATTCTAAAAAATATCTTGAATCCAGTGTTCACAGCATATTTAAATATATTTTCTTGTTTATATAAGAAAAGGAAGGGAAAATCCCCTTCCTTAAAATCCAAAATTTAATTTGATATTACATGTTTTTAATAAGTTCATCAGCGAACTCAGAACATTTAACTTCTTTTGCACCATCCATTAAACGAGCAAAGTCATAAGTTACCACTTTAGCATCAATAGATTTCTCCATTGAATCCATGATAAGTTTAGCAGCTTCGTTCCAGCCTAAATGTTCAAGCATTAGTACTCCTGAAAGGATAACAGAAGATGGGTTAACTTTGTCTAAACCTGCATATTTAGGAGCTGTACCATGAGTAGCTTCGAAAATAGCATGTCCAGTTACATAGTTAATATTTGCTCCTGGAGCAATACCGATACCACCAACTTGGGCAGCAAGTGCATCCGAAATATAATCTCCATTTAAGTTCATTGTAGCAACTACATCAAACTCTTTTGGACGAGTTAAGATTTGTTGTAAGAAAATATCAGCAATAGAATCTTTTACTAGGATTTTACCAGTTGCTAGCGCATCAGCTTGTGCTTTATCAGCTGCTTCTGTTCCTTGCTCTTCTTTAATTTGATCATATTGGTTCCAAGTAAATACTTTATCACCAAATTCTTGTTCTGCTACTTCGTAACCCCAAGTTTTGAAAGCACCTTCCGTGAACTTCATGATATTCCCTTTATGAACTAATGTTAAAGAAGTACGACCTTCTTTGATAATATAGTTAAGAGCAGCGCGAACTAAACGTTTTGTACCTTCTTCAGAAATTGGTTTAATACCGATACCTGAAGTTTCAGGGAAACGAATATTTTTAACTCCGAACTCTGTTTGAAGGAAGTTAATAAGTTTTTTTGCTTCATCTGTACCTTGAGCATACTCAATACCAGCGTAGATATCTTCTGTATTTTCACGGAATATAACCATGTCCGTATCTTCTGGACGTTTAACTGGTGATGGAACACCAGTGAAATAACGAACTGGACGAAGGCAAGTATATAGGTCAAGTTCTTGACGTAATGCTACGTTTAATGAACGAATTCCCCCACCGATAGGTGTAGTTAGTGGTCCTTTAATAGCAATTAGGTACTCATCAATAACATCTAAAGTTTCTTGAGGTAACCATTCGCCAGTTTTGTCGAATGCTTTTTGTCCAGCAAGGACTTCTTTCCATTCAATTTTCTTTTCACCATTATAAGCTTTTTCAACTGAAGCTTCTAATACTCGCGATGCTGCAGCCCAAATATCTGGACCCGTTCCGTCGCCTTCGATGAAAGGAATTATCGCTGTGTTTGGTACGTTAAGTACACCATTTTCTACTGTGATTTTACCTGTTGTCATTTGTTATTTCCTCCTCTATCATAATCATAGGGCAGTAAACACGGGAAGTGTTTAAGCCCTATTTACTAAGACAATATTACTATTATCTTTCTTCAATTGGAATATATTTTTGCATTCCAGGTCCTACATATTCAGCACGTGGACGGATTAAACGGTTGTTTGCATATTGCTCAAGAATATGAGCGCTCCAACCAGATATACGTGATACTGCAAAAATAGGCGTAAATAAATCATGATCTATTCTCAATGAATGATAAACAGATGCAGAATAGAAATCTACATTTGGCGGTAAATTCTTTTGTCCAGTAACTATTTCTTCGATACGAATAGACATATCATAAAGCTTAGACTCACCGTTAAGGGTAGTCAGTTTTTTAGACATTTCACGTAAATGTTTTGCACGTGGGTCTCCTTTTCTATATACACGGTGACCGAATCCCATAATTTTTTCTTTGTTTGCTAGTTTTTCATTAATGTAAGCGTCAACATTATCAAGTGTATCAATTTCTGTTAACATCTTCATAACTTGCTCGTTTGCTCCACCATGTAGTGGTCCTTTTAATGCCCCAATAGCAGCTACTACACCAGAATAGATGTCTGATAAAGTTGCTACACATACACGAGCAGTGAATGTAGAAGCATTCAACTCATGATCTGCATGTAATACAAGTGCTTTATCAAACGCCTCTATTTCTATGTCTTTCGGTAATTCTCCGTGTAGCATGTACAAGAAGTTAGCAGCATAACTTAAGTCTACTTTAGGTGCTACAGGTTCTAATCCTTGACGAACGCGTGAGAAAGCTGTTACTAGTGTAGGTATTTTTGCTTGTAATTTAATAGCTTTTAAGTAATTTGCTTCATCGGACATATCTTCTGCAACATCATCATATAATGCAAGCATAGAAACTGTTGTACGAAGAGCAGTCATTGGATGTACATCATGGATTGGAAACGTTTTGAAAAAATTCAAAACTTCTTGGGGTACAGCCATGTTGTCAGCTAATTGTTGTTTCAATTCAGCTAGTTCTACCGCATTTGGAAGTCTTTTATGCCAAAGTAAGTAAACTACCTCTTCAAAGCCCGCATTTTTTGCTAAATCATCAATATCATATCCAACGTATGTAAGTGTGTCATCGATAATTGAACTGATTGACGTTTCTGCCGCTACAATTCCTTCTAAACCTTTAGTTGTTGTCATACAAAGTCTCCCCTTTACAATATAAGACTCCTGACCAAATCTTCACTACATCAGAAGAACTATATTTATATATTAATGTTTTTAGAAATACTTACATTATCAGTATAATCAATATTGACGATTTTGTGAATGAAAAGGCTTGAGTTTTTTGAAATAAATCTTTAAATCTCCTAATTATTTGAAAAGATTGGATGAAAATGATTACTCTACAATTAAATAAAAAAGATTTCTTATCACAATGGGTACCATTTGGAATAATTATACTAATATCATTTGTTGCTTATCCACTTAGTTTGTCAATAATTGGTGGATATTTTTTATTTCCAGTAACCAACTTGTTTCATAAAAAATTTAAGATCCCAGTATTTTTAAGTGTTTTACTAACCGTGATTTTAATATTATCTAGTTTTTTAGCCATAATATATTTTTTAATACAGACATTGATTAATCTAATACCATTTCTACATGAACATGTTGTTCTGTTACCTGTAATGGAGTTACAAAATAATCCTATTTTTATGCTGTTTGAAGGAAAGTTTCAAACAATATTAAACAAACTATTAAATGATCTATTATTAAACGTAACGCATATACCCTCTTATTTTTTTGAGCTATTCTTATTTGGTATTGGACTATTTTTTTCCTTGATCGAATCTGTAAAAGACCGAGAATGGTTTCTAGTTTACTTTCCTAAAAAAATGCGAATCCTTTGCCATAGAGCATTGCTGAAATCATCCACAATAGTAAATCAATTTATACATGTAGAGTTGAAGTTATTTATTTTAACATTCATCTTAATTTCTATAGGTTTCACCGTATTAGGGTTACATAATCCCATTAAATATGCGTTTCTAATTTCTTTAGTGGATAGTGTTCCTTTTTTAGGTACAGGCTTAATACTTATTCCTTTAAGTATTTACTTTTATTTGATGGAAATGCCTTTGGTAGGTACAATTATCTTACTCTTGTACTTGTTTGTTCAGTTAACAAGACATATCGTCGAATCTGTACTTTGGTCATCCACGTCACAAATAAAGGCTGTCCACGTCTTTTATTTGAGCGCGGCAGCCATTTTAATCTTTGGATTTATAGGAATCTTGTTTAGTCCATTTATTTATCTATTTGCACATAAATGGGAGAGCTTTACGAAGACTTCATCACAATAACTTGACCACTTTTCATCTTCTTGCGTATCCATCTATAAACAAGCGGTTTAAATAAATTACGAGTTGGGGCAAATAAAAGCATGAAGCCAATTATATCGGAGATGAATCCAGGTAGTACAACTAAAATAGCTCCGACAAATATACTAATTCCATTTATCGCTGCTTCTCCAGGTGCTTGATAGTTTTTGACACTATCTGATACTTCTCTAAATGCTTTTAGGCCTTGTCTTTTTGCAACATACCCTCCAATTATACCACTTGCGATGATTAACATAAATGTGTATCCCGCTCCGATGGTTTTACCTGAGAGGATAAGAATATATAATTCAATGGCTGGGATTAAAATAAACAAACCAATAATCCATTTCATCATTTCACCTTCCTATTAGAAAAGCCTCACCTTTTAGGGCGAGGCATATTATTAAATTATTTTAGCGTGACCATGATAGATAAAACCACTTACAGCATCTATCGTTATTTCTTGTCCATTTTTTATCAGCGTTGTTGCATCAGTAACTCCTACAATTACCGGAACACCTAAGCTAAGCCCAACAACTGCGGCATGGCTAGTTAAACCACCCTCTTCGGTGATTAAACCTTTACATTTTTCAATACTTGGAACCATATCACGGTCAGATCCTAATGTCACAATAATACTATCTGTTGTATCTTGTCCGATCAGTTCTTCCGCGTTATTTACAACTATTGCTTTTCCGACAGCAGTGCTTTTGCCAATACCTTGTCCTTTTGCAACTATGTCCCCAATAATATGAACCTTCATCAAATTTGTTGTACCAGCTTCTCCAACTGGTACACCAGCCGTAATTACTACTAAATCGCCATGGCTAACATACTGATGAAGAATACTTTCTTCTACTGCATCCTCTAAAATCTCATCTGTAGAATAAGCTTTTTTTCCAACAATCGGATATACTCCCCAAACTAACGTAAGTTTTCTAGATGGAGTAACTGATGAAGTAACCGCAATGATTGGAACACCGGGTCTAAATTTAGCTATCATTTTTGCTGTATATCCACTTTCAGTTGGTGCAATAACTGCTTTTACCTTTAGGTTAATCGCTGTGTGTGCAACCGCCTGACCAATAGCATCTGTTAGGTTTACTTCACGTGCTTTACTAATTTTCGTTACATTTCCACGATAATCTACTGCATTTTCTGTACGACGAGCTATTTTATCCATCGTTTGAACAGCCTCTAATGGATAAAGCCCTGCTGCTGTCTCTCCAGAAAGCATAATGGCATCTGTTCCATCAAAGATAGCATTTGCGACATCACTCGCTTCTGCGCGAGTAGGTCTAGGGTTACGTTGCATAGAATCGAGCATTTGAGTTGCTGTAATAACAGGTTTTCCAGCTTCGTTACATTTTGTTATTAGTTTCTTTTGAACTAAAGGAACTTCTTCAGCTGGAATTTCTACACCTAAATCTCCCCTTGCAACCATTAAACCGTCAGATACTTGAATAATTTCATCAATATTATCTACGCCTTCTTGGTTTTCGATCTTAGGAATAATTTGAATATGTGCGCCATTGTTTCCTTCAAGTAGTTTACGGATTTCTAACACATCTGTTGCGCGACGAACGAAAGAAGCAGCAACAAAATCTACATCCTGCTCAATGCCGAAAAGGATATCCTCAGCATCTTTTTCTGTCATGCCAGGTAATTGCACCGATACACCAGGCACATTTACACCTTTATTATTTTTTAACGTTCCTGCATTTTGAATATACGTGGAAATAATTCCATTTTCTTTATCAATACTTTTTACGACTAATTCAATAAGTCCATCATCCAATAGAATGATCGAGCCTTCTTGAACATCCTCGATTAATTTATCATAAGAAATAGAGAAGCGTTCTAAAGTTCCTAACACTTCTTTCATCGAAATTTCAATTTTTTGGCCAGACTGAAGCTCAATCGCATCATTTTCCATTTTATGTGTGCGAATTTCCGGTCCTTTTGTATCCAATAAAATCCCTACTATTTTACCTAATTTCTTGGAAACTTTACGAATTGTTTGAATTCTAGCTGAATGTTCTTCGTGATTACCATGTGAGAAATTCAATCTAGCAACATTCATACCGGCATTTATTAATTTCTCTAACATTTCTTCAGATTCACTTGCAGGTCCAATTGTACAAACTATTTTAGTTTTTCTCATAGTACAGTCCTTTCTATAATGGGGTGATATTACCACATTAGATCGATAATTCTTTTGATAATTGATACATAGATATATCAAATTCTTCATGACTTTCAAATGCTTCATTCATATCATAGTCTACCACTTGATGATTCTGTATGCCAATAGCACGCCCACCATTTCCAGCTAAAAGAACCTCTACAGCTTTTGCTCCAAACAAACTTGCCAGCACGCGATCACGACCTGTAGGCGAACCTCCGCGCTGAATATGTCCAAGTACCGAAACTCTAGTTTCAATATCCGCTACATCCTTTAGTTTACTGGCAAATTCTGCTCCGCTCATAACACCTTCAGCAACGATAATAATACTATGCTTTTTGCCACGATCCGAACCACTTTTTAGACGTCCAATAATTTCTTCCATATTTATATCTACTTCAGGAATAATGATCGTTTCTGCCCCACCTGCAACACCAGCCCATAAAGCAAGGTCTCCAGCATCTCTCCCCATTACTTCCACGATAAATGTACGTTCATGAGATGTCGCAGTGTCTCGGATTTTATCGATACTATCAATAATTGTATTTAACGCTGTATCAAATCCAAGCGTATAATCTGTACCCGGAATGTCATTATCGATTGTTCCTGGTATTCCGACACAAGGAATACCATTTTCCGTTAGTTTCATAGAGCCACGATAAGAACCATCCCCACCGATAATTACTAATCCTTCTATACCATTAGCTTTTAGTTGCCCTAATGCTTTTTGTTGACCTTCATCTGTTCGGAATTCTGGACATCTAGCAGAAAATAGTTTCGTTCCACCTCTTTGAATAATGTCCCCTACAGAACCTAAGTCTAAAACTTCCATTTTACCATCGATAAGCCCTTGATAGCCATGGAAGATACCCACTACTTCTATCCCCTCGTAGATGGCCTTTCTTACAACAGCACGAATAGCTGCATTCATACCAGGAGCGTCTCCCCCACTTGTCAAAACACCAATTCTCTTCATCTATTTCCCTCCATACTATGAATTTCATAATATAAGCTTAACATGAAATGAATTTAAAAAAAACGCGCCTTTTTCGACGCATTTTATTCTTTAAATTCCCCTATATTTTTAAATTTAACATATCGATTTTCAATAAGTTCTTCTGGAGTTAAATTCTCTAATTCCTTTAATGAAGTAATGAGCGTTTCCTTCAAATACATAGCCTGTGCCTCTATGTTTTTATGTGCTCCTCCATGAACTTCTGTAATGACAGTATCAATGATCTCCATTTTCTTTAAATCTGGAGCAGTAATTTTCATGGCTTCTGCAGCTTGTTTCGCCAAAGATGCATCCTTCCACAGAATAGATGCTGCCCCTTCAGGTGAAATAACGGAGTACGTAGAGTTTTCTAACATATGAATATGATTAGCTACTCCTAATGCTAATGCTCCTCCACTTCCACCTTCTCCAATAACAACACTTATAACCGGCACTTTCAACCCAGCCATTTCTACCAAATTTCTAGCTATAGCTTCACTTTGGCCACGTTCCTCGGCTGCTTTTCCTGGATACGCACCTTTTGTGTCAATCATACAAATAATAGGTCTATTAAACTTTTCTGCTTGTTTCATTAATCGCAATGCTTTTCGATAACCTTCTGGATGAGGCATACCAAAATTACGTTTAATATTCTCTTTTGTATCTACCCCTCGTTGATGGCCAATAATGGTTATTGGTTTTCCTTCAAACAAAGCTATTCCACCTATAATCGCCGCATCGTCTCCATAAAGTCTATCTCCATGAAGTTCAATAAACTCTGTACATAATAATTGAATATAATCTCTCGTAGTGGGACGACTAGGATGACGAGCGACCTGAACACGGTCCCAAGGTTCCATATTTTCGTATATTTCTTGCTCTAATTTCTCTAGTCTTGCTTCTAGATTAACGATTTCTACGGACATATCTACGTCTGCATTTATCGTATACTCTTTCAACTCTTCTATTTTTGTTTTTAATTGTACAATTGGTTCTTCAAAAGGTAGTAATTTTACCATTTTGTTACCTCCTTAGCCATATGAAGATGAACGATGGAAGCTACTTTTTCTCGCATTTCTTTGCGATGAATAATGGCATCGAGCTGACCATGATTCAATAAAAACTCAGCCGTTTGAAAATCTTCTGGAAGTTTTTCTCGTACTGTCTGTTCAATAACTCGTCTACCAGCAAAACCAATCAAAGCTTTAGGTTCCGCAATATTAATATCGCCTACCGATGCAAAGCTCGCAGAAACTCCACCCGTCGTGGGATGCGTAAGAATGGAAATATATAATTGACCATGATCACTATGTCTTCTTAAAGCAACAGACGTTTTAGCCATTTGCATTAAAGAAAGAACGCCTTCTTGCATTCTTGCTCCACCACTTGCAGTGAAAATAATAAAAGGAATTTTAAGATCTGTCGCCTTTTCAATAGCTCTCGTAATTTTCTCGCCTACTACTGAGCCCATCGATCCCATTCGAAAATGTGAGTCCATAATTGCTATTGCGACTTGTTGACCATCTAGCTTTCCAATTCCAGTAAGAACAGCTTCGTTCAGTCCTGTTTTTTTTGCGTCTGCCTTTATCTTTTCCGTATAACTTGGAAAATTCAATGGATTTACTGTTTCTAAATGATCATCCATTGACACAAACGAATTTCCATCAAGAAATATTTCTACACGCTCCCAGGCTGTCATTTTCATATGATGATCACATGTAGGACAAACCTTTAAATTCTTCATCAAATTTTTTGTAAATACATTTTTTCTACATTCAGGACATTTCATCATAATGCCTTCAGGTACATCATTTTTTGCTTTTTCAGTTGGTATGGTGGCATACTTTTTCTTTTGATTTTTTCTAAATATATCTTTAATGCTCATTTATACATCTCCCCTATTAATTAACAAAAGCCATTCATTATATAGAGAAATCGCTTGCTGTTCTTCTCCACTTTGTATAGCAGTTAGAAGCAGTATCCAAACGGACTTCTCTTCTAACTTTAAATTTTCTTGGTAAGGCTCCCCTGCAAACTGTTTTAATAAAAACCATATTTTTAAACTTAATCGATTATCGGATATGATAATAATTTCTCGGATTATATCTTCTCGAATTATTTCTTCTTCTATAATTTTTTCTTTAAAAGCGTCCCATATATGTAGTGCATTAAGTCTTTCTGACATACAAATTGTATGGATTGCATCCTTTTCTAATGCTTGCCTCGTTGTATGCACATCTTCCTTTGATTGAGCTTCTGTTAGGATAAATGTAGATAATAGCTCTACTAGCCTATGCTTTCTGTAATCCGATAGAAAAGTACCCTCTCCTCGGCGTGTTTCTATTAAACCGAGTAATTCTAAACTCCTAAGTGCTTCCCTAACAGTTGATCTCCCTACTTGAAGTCGCTCTGCTAGCTCCCTTTCAGAAGGTAACTTACCGCCAACAGTAATATTTTCTTCCGCAATTAGCTGTCTCAACTGCTTTACTATTTCTACAAACATTTTTTTAGGGTTGTTCGTTGAGTTCATTTAGCCTCACTCTTCCATAAATTACAAAGTGGTCAGACCACTCATAACTAATAGCATACAAAAGATTTGGGCATACGTAAAGAAAAAACTGCATATTTTATACGCAGTTTACTTTTCCATAAATTTAGTAATAATTTGGGAGCGTCCATTTCTAAGTTCTGACTTTCCAGTGATAACAAGCATTTCCTGCTCTTTTAATAATGTATTGAATTTTGCATATTCCTCTGGAAAGAGTGTTACTGATAAGCTACCAGTGTCGTCCTGTACAGTTAGGAAAGCCATGGCTTCTCCTTTTTTAGTACGAATTCTTTTGATTTCCTGTATTAGTCCAACTATTTTCACAGGCATATCTGTTGTTGTCTGCAAAATATCCCAAATATTAATAATTTTATCGGTCAACAATTTCTTTTTAGATACTGTAGGATGCTCTGAAAAGTATTGACCTAAAACTTCTTTTTCAAATTGCAGCTTTATCATAATTGGCAGTGGATCTGATTTTATATACTTAGACTTACCAAAATGAGAAGAGTCTCCACCAAATAAGTCGGATTCTTCTGTAGGACTTATCAATTCAGCGTATTTAACAGCTGCATCTAAAGTACTCAACAGAGTAGATCTGTCGAGTCCAAATTCATCTAGAGCACCTGATTTGATCAATGGCTCTACGTTTTTTCTCGTAAAATGAACCGCTGACAAATCGGAGGCCAGTTCAAAAATGTCCTCCCATTTGTTTTCTCTTTCCATACGTTTCTGTAATAGTTTTTGTATAAAATTATGGGAAACTCCTTTGATACCCTGCAGCCCGAACCGCACCCCACCTTTTTCTACGGTAAAGAAGCGTTGACTACTAAAAATGGATGGAGCGAGAATCACCATTTCTCTTTGTCTCATTTCCATCATTAGGTCATTTATCTTTGCCTGGTTTCCTGTAGCTGTACTCAGTAGTGCACTATAAAAAGCTACTGGGAAATGTGTTTTTAAATACGCCATTTGAAAAGAAATAACACTATAGGCTACCGCATGGCTTTTTGGAAATCCATAGTCAGCAAATCGGACGATTAAATCATAAACTGCATTTGCTGACTGGTCCGAATGCCCCTCTTGAATAGCTTTTTGAACAAAATGGACACGTTCATTTTGTAATACTTCTCGATTTTTTTTGCTCACAGCCCTACGTAGTAAATCGGCTTCCCCAAATGTAAAACCAGCCATTTTAGAGGCAATTTGCATAATTTGCTCCTGATAGACAATAATTCCATAGGTTTCTTTTAAAATCGGCTCTAATATGGGATGTTCATAGGTTACCGGTGCATGACCTGCTTTTCTCTTTGCGTATAAAGGTATGCTATCCATCGGGCCTGGGCGGAATAATGCATTTACCGCAACTACATCTTCAAATTTAGTTGGATTGATTTGTTTAAGGGCTTGACGCATTCCGGCTGATTCCAGTTGAAATACTCCTGTAGTATCTCCTTGCTGTAATAGCTGAAAGGTCAGTTCATCATGGAGCGGAATTTCCGTTAACGTAAATGGGTTTGATTGCTTAAAATTAATGATTTTCAAAATTCTTTCAATAATCGTCAAATTTCGCAAACCTAAAAAATCCATTTTAAGTAATCCTACTTGTTCTACTTCCTTCATCGGCCATTGCGTTAAATAGATATCCTCATGCCCACTTTGAATAGGTATAACATCCACTAAAGGAATTGGTGATAACACTACACCTGCTGCGTGAGTAGAAGCGTTCCTTGGTAACCCCTCTAGAGCAAGAGCAACTTGAAACCATTTTTTTCGGATGTCTTCTGTTTGTATAAACTCACGCAATTTCTCAGACATCGTATAAGCCTCTTTTAACGTAATTCCAGGCTTAGTAGGAATAAAAGAAGAAATAGCTTCCAAAGTGGTCGATTCAAATCCAAACACTCTAGCAACTTCTCTCGCTGCAGCTTTAGCTGATAATGTACCAAACGTTATAATTTGAGAAACATAGTTCTGACCGTACTTTTTTACAACATATTGAATAACTTCCATCCTTCTCGAATCGGCAAAATCAATATCAATATCCGGCATCGTAATACGTTCTGGATTTAAAAATCGCTCAAATAGTAAACCGTAACGAAGAGGATCCACGTCGGTAATATACAAAGAAAATGCTACTAAGGAACTGGCAGAGGATCCACGACCCGGACCCGTTAATATATGTTGTTGTTTAGAGAAGTTCATAAAATCCTGAACGATTAAAAAATAGTCCTCATAGTTCATTTTGTTAATAATGGACAACTCATAATTTAGGCGGTCTATATATGACTTCGTAACGTCCTTTATCCGTTTACGCAGTCCATCCTCACAAAGTTCTCTTAAGAAATCCTTCGAATTCTTCTTTTCGGGCAATGGATATTTAGGCATAATAGAAGCTGTTTTTTCAATGGTAACGTTACAGCTATTTAGCATCTGCTCTGCCTGATCAATCCATGTTGGAACATCAGCAAACCATTCACTCCACTCTTCCTTAGAAAGTACGTGAAGGGAATTGGTAGAAGGTTTTAAGCGAGCGTGATCAGTCATTTTTAGAGATTGATCCATCGCGTTTAATACTTCATATGCGAAAGCATCCTCTTTTTCTATGTATCGACTCATATGGAACGCAGTAATTGGTATGGATAACTGCTCACCCAACTGGATAATCATTTCTTCATGCGCTAATTTTTCCCCATTTGGTCGTTCCATTGCTAGGTAGAAATGAACAGTCCCAAAAATCATTTGTAATTCGGTAAGCATCTCTTGGGAAGTAGAAGACCCTCCTTTATAAACAGCGATTAATCCTTTTTTATATGCTTCTAGCCATCTTTTGGGTAGCACTGTAATATCTCTTGTCTCCATACTGCTCGATATTTTCAACAAATTTTCATATCCATTATGATCTTTCGCATATAGCACAAGACCTACAATATGTGAATCTAATTGAACATTTACAGTGAGCCCTAGGACAGGTTTAATCTGTTGCTCTTGTAATGCATGCCAAAAAGGCAGTAATCCATACAATCTACTATTTGTAATGGCAGCTGCCTTAGCATTATTTTGTTTTAATTTTTTCGTAAGTTGTTCTAATTGTATTGTGCTTTTCAGCATATCCGCCGATGTCACAATTTGTGGATATACTGTTTTCATGTTGACACCTCAATTTAAAGCATTTTTAAATCTTCTATAACCAAATTCGATTCTTCCCATGTCTTTACAGCAGCTCCTGAAGCAAGCGGATGTCCTCCTCCACCATACTTTTTGGCTATTTCATTAATAACAGGTCCTTTGGAACGAAGACGGACTCGAATTTCTGAGGTGTCTTCTATAAAGAATACCCAGCATTTCATACCCTTCACATCAGCTAAGGCACTTACTAACAGAGAGGCTTCTGATTGATCTACTTTGTACTTTTGTAGAATTTCTTTCGTAAGTTTAACATGACCTACACCAGTTTCATCCATCTCAAAGTTTTCATATATATAGCCTTTTAGCTGCAGGAGATTTCTTTCGACTTCATACATTCCATTAAATAACGCAGTACTATCAAAACCATATGTAAGCAACTCTCCTGCAAAGTCCATTGTCTGCTTCGTTGTACTTTGAAACATAAATCTACCTGTGTCACCAACAATTCCTGCAAATAATAACCGAGCAATCGAAGCATTCATTTTCCACTGTTTATTTTTTTTTGCTTCCTTGAACAGCTCACAGATCATTTCACTCACCGAACTAGCATCTGTATTTACCCAAAGTAAATCCCCATAAGCATCATCATTTGGATGATGATCTATTTTCACGACAAAACTTCCCAGTTTATAACGGGCATCATCAATTCTTTCTGTATTTGCTGTATCTGTAACAATGATCAAAGCATCTTGAAAGTCCTCATCGGAAACGTTGTCTGGATGAGCTAGGAAGTTTAATGTATCATCATGTGTACCAGTTGCTAATACTTTCTTTGTTGGATAATTTAATGCTATAAGTTCTTTTAATCCTATTTGGGAACCATATGCATCTGGATCTGGTCTAACGTGGCGATGCAGAATGATTTTGTCATACTTTTCGATTATGTCTATGATTTGTCTTTTCATCTAAAATTACCTCTCTTGTCTCGTTTTACTATTCGCATTTTTTATAATTTCCCTTTACAATAGATAGATAGCTAACATTTTATTGGAGGTTCATCATGTTTAATATATTATTAGTTGCTGTTATAGTAGCTACATTTGTGTGGTATTTCTATTTTAAAACGAAACAGTTCCGTACACCATTACCTATTCACAAAAAATGGTTTGGGGCAAAAGCATCTGTATGCCTCGGTGCTTTTTTGTTATTTTTCGGTATTAACTTTTTATTCATTTACCAGTCTTCCATAACATATGTTGTTGCCGGTCTGTTTATTTTGCTGGGTGGTTATTTTATGTATCACAATGTAAAAGTGGCCAAGCATTACGGGCAATTCGTAGTAGAAGAATTATCTATAAATCAATGATGCAGCTAAACTAGCTGCATCATTTTTTTATCCTACTGCTTATTTCCGTAAAAAGTCGACGCTTTACGCGGGCACTGCTGCAAGCTCGTCATTCTTACATTTTTTTATCTTTCCAATAACTGATATGTGACCATCGCTTTTCCAACTAGTAGTTTGTCATGAAAAATTTCAATATCCATCTTCGCTACTTTTCTGCTCAGTTCCAACACTTTAGCTTGAATGCGCAAGATACTCTCTAGTTGGATTGGCTTCGTATAATAGATGGTCATATTTTCCACGACACTTTCTCCACGCTTACGGATTTTCAACGTTTGTGCCCCTGTTTCGGTTACTAATATCGTAAAAGCTCCATTGGACATTGCACCATAATGATCTGTCATTTGTGGAGTAACAACAAATTCAAATATAAACTCTTCTGAAGAAATGAGTTTTATTTGTTGCTTGACAATATCATCTATCGTTTCCCCATTTTGTGGCTGTCGAGAGGCTGCCTGTAATGCTTTTAAAACATCTTGTCTACTAATGACACCTTCTAAATAATTTGTATCTCGAACCACAGGTAATAAGTCGATGCCTTCCCAGATCATTCGATGACTTGCAGAAGATACACTTGTTTTCATCGTGACAGAAATCGGATTTTTCGTCATAACTTTTTCAATCGGTTCATTGTTCGATTTACCAATGACATCTCTTGCGGTTACAATCCCAACTAATTTCTTCGATACATCTACTACTGGGAAAACACCATGCGTCGTAACATCATTTAGCACTCGGTACTGTTTGACCTTATCTGTTACGTACAAATAAGATGTCTCTTGGAGTGGAATATATATATCCTCTATTAATAACACATCTTTTTTTATAAGTTGATCATCAATTGCACGATTAATCATCGTAGCTACAGTAAATGTATCAAAGCTAGTGGAAATGATAGGGAGCTCCAGCTCGTCCGCTAATCTTTTTGTGTTCTCTGAAACATCAAAACCACCTGTAACTAATACTGCCGCACCCGCTCTTAATGCAGTTTCGTGAAACTTCAGTCGATTTCCTACTATTAACAGATTACTCGGTCCCACATACCGCATCATGTCTTCGAGTTGCATTGCACCAATTACAAACTTATTTAATGTTTTATGCAATCCAGTTCTTCCACCTAATACTTGACCATCCACAATGTTAACTACTTCGGCGTAAGTTAAACGCTCGAAATGCTCTTTTTTCTTTAACTCGATGCGAATTGTTCCTACTCGTTCGATTGTGCTAACTAGCCTTCTATTTTCTGCTTCTTTAATTGCGCGATAAGCTGTCCCTTCACTGACAGTCAATTCCTTTGCAATTTGCCTAACAGATATTTTATCGCCAACTGGAAGTTTTTCAATATATGCTAATATCTGTTCATGTTTTGTTGTCATGTAGTCACATCCAAACGATTATTATACGTTTATTGTACCACATAAGCCTTCTATGCTAGTCACGATTCCATTGCACATAATCTCCTGCATTCAATACTTGAACTTCTGCCGAATCAACTAGATTCTTAAATAATTGTGGATCCTGTTTAATCGGAGGAAATGTATTATAGTGCACAGGTACTACAATTCGAGGTTTTAATAATTGTACTGCATAAGCAGCATCCTCTGGTCCCATGGTAAAATTATCCCCTATTGGAAGAAATGCAACATCAATATCATTGCGTTCCCCTATTAGTTTCATATCTCCAAACAAAGCGGTGTCCCCTGCATGGTAAATTGTTTTATCTAGTATTGTAAGAAGTACTCCTGCAGGCATTCCACCACAGATAATTTTTCCATCTTCTGTTGTATAAGAGTTGCTATGGAATGCTTGCGTGAATTTCACTCTTCCAAACTCAAAATCATAAGCACCCCCTATACCCATTGCGTGCACCTTAATGCCAAATGATTCGATATAATTGGCAAGCTCAAAAGTCGCGATCACCGTGGCGTTATTTCTTTTCGCTAGGTCTACTGTATCCCCAAGGTGGTCATTATGACCATGTGTCAATAAAATAATATCTACTTTCTCTTCGGATGCGTTTAAATCAGTTTGCCCATTTCCTGTGATAAATGGGTCTATTAGGAATATGTGCGTATTTGTTTTTATTTTCACAACTGAATGTCCGTGATAGCTAATTTGCATAATGGATTCTCTCCTTTTGATAGACATTTTTTAATGTATGCTCCTTATTATTCATTCAACGTAGATGTCAGAAATCCTTTATTCTGATATGCTTATCGTATCAAATATAAAAAGAGGTGCCAGTATGAATCAAACAGAAAAAATAAAATCATATCTACAATCCCAACAGGTGGATGCAGCATTTATCACAACTCCAGACAACGTCTTTTACTTTACTGGGTTTAGAAGTAATCCACATGAGCGTCTTTTAGGAGTTGCTATTTTCAAAGAAGCTGCACCATTTATCATTTGTCCTAAAATGGAAATTCCCGATGCAAAAGCAGCTGGATGGAATGGAGAAATAATCGGACATCAGGATACGGAAAATGCCTGGGATATTCTTGTTCAAAAAATCAAAGCAACAGCTGGTAATATCGAAAGTATTGCCGTTGAAAAATCACATATGACATTGGAAAGATTAGAGGCCCTAAAAGAACGATTGACTAATCTTCAAGTATCTAGAATCGATGAAAAAATCAATGACCTTCGTGTTATTAAATCAGAAGTAGAATTAGTCAACATGCGTAAGGCAGCTGAACTTGCAGACTACGCAATTGAAGTAGGTTGCAAGGAAATTGCAGAAGGTAAAACGGAGCTTGAAATATTAAATGCGATTGAATTAGCTGTAAAACAAAAAGGGGCTACACAGATGTCATTCGACACAATGGTGCTAAGCGGACCTAAAACAGCTTCTCCTCACGGAACTCCAGGAGATCGTAAAATACAAAAAGGGGATTTTATCCTATTTGACTTAGGCGTAGTTTACAATGGTTATTGTTCAGACATTACTCGTACAGTATCATTCGGAGACCCTACTCCTGAAAAACGGGAAATTTATGAAACAGTTCGTCGTGCAGAGGAAGCTGCAGTTGCAGCAGTAAAACCTGGTATTACTGCTATGGCACTTGATAAAATTGCGAGAGATATTATTACGGAAGCTGGTTATGGGGAATACTTTACACATCGTTTAGGCCACGGACTTGGCATTTCTGTTCATGAATTCCCATCGGTTACTGGTGTAAACGAGATGAAACTTGAAACTGGCATGGTATTTACAATCGAGCCAGGTATTTATCATCCGGAAATTACAGGTGTTCGTATTGAGGATGATGTCGTGGTAACAGAAGATGGTGTGGAAGTTTTAACGAAGTTCCCAAAAGAATTACAAATTTTATAAAATATTTTAAAGCACTGCAGATTGCCTGCAGTGCTTTTTATAAGATAAAAAAGCACATAAAAATACAGCATGAACATTGGTTTTACAGGACTTTTAAGAATGATTAATACTACTGATTTCCGTTACATGTGGAGAACAAAAGCTAAGGGCGCCACGTCCTGCGGCAACGATTGCATACCCACATCCTGTGGGCCTCCGCGGGCGAGGCCGAGCCTCCTCATTCAGTCGCTACGCTTCTTCCCTGCGGAGGTCTCGACTTTCTCGCTTATCCCGCTGGAGGCGCCACATTCACTACAATCAATGAAGTGAGTAGTACTCAACTAGGATATATTGCATAGCCTCTCGCTTGGATAATAATAGTAGTCCAAGTTAAGGTAGTGTTAAAATCGTCTGATGAATTTAGGAATAACGGATGAAGATTGTAGATTTCCTTTTTTACTAGTGGAAATAAAGAAAAATAGTAAGTGTCTACCCAATAAAGGAGCGGAATAGCGAACGAAATTGCATCTTCGTGAGCTTCTTCTATTATTAGTATAGTATCTTTTCTCTAGTTACCCCAAAAATGGACTAACCTGTTTCTAAAAGTTGTAGAAGGGCGACGGACAGTCAATAGCCATAAGATTACCGAGAAAAAAAGATGCTGGTCGTGACTTCAGTCACGACCAGCATCTTTAAAAAATCAAACGGTAATTATATAGTAATAGGTCTGTCCAAAGCCCTTCGAAAACAGTAAAAACAGGTTTAGATCCTAAAGGACCGGACGTATTTTTGCCCGGTTTTTATTAGTTTTAAAATGCTTTAACAAGCGGCCACATTCTTACCTCTATGTTTCTAGAATAATGCAAAACCGGGGTTTCATTCTCCACTACAATCCCCTGACTACTAAGCATTGTATTTACTTTTATTTCGGATTCTGCACGTTGTAGTAGCCAAGGATGATGCAGTATGTCACAGCGTAAAGGAACACCTTTCGAATTCACTGTATAAAGGCAATAACGTTCCACCAACCATTCTTCAAATGAGCCTTTCTCTGCAAAATAAGCCTTTGAGACTGGACGATAATTAGCTACGAACCGAGCATCCCCTTCCTTTCTCCTACTCACATATCCAATCAAATCCCCATGCTTTTCAACCTTCATATGTGCATGAACATACGGTAAGTGAAAGAACGTTCTAGCAACCTTTATCGCAAGAAGATTCGTTGCATCTAAACTAAAAAAGTATACACCTGGTTTTCCATCAATCATTACATATGTTCGAACATTCAGTTCAGGAAATTTATCAGTTCCCGGAACAGGAGGTAATCCTCGTAATCGAATATTGGTCATATGAAAAGGCACGACACCAACCCAACACATACCATCAAAAGTATCTAGCGGGAAAACATCAGGTACTAGTTTACGTAAAAGATCAAATTTAACCGGAAAGTGAGCAAAAAGTAAATCATTCCAAGTTTGCTTCATTACCCAAGGAGACTTAGGTAGTGGCCATAATCTATGTCCATCATCCCACTTCGCTTTTGTGAATTTTTGGTAATGTGTCATGATATCTTAATCCCCTTTGCACAAATCTACTACATCTGTATTTATGATACCTTTCCCACTAATATTTCTTACACTAGAATATCAGGTACCCAACGTATGCAAAAATAATTCCGCCGACATAAGTAATAAGAAAATACATCAGCCAAGATCTGGGATACTTTTGCAAAGTAAATAATTCTTTATTTAATGTAGAGAAGGTTGTAACAGAACCAAGCAATCCTGTTCCAATTAATAGGATGTAAATTTCACCCGCTTGACCCCCAACTAACAGTCCAAGTAAAAAGGAACCAACAAGATTTACTGAAAGGGTTCCATAGGGAAATGCACCACTTTTGCTTTTGTTCAGCTTTTCCGAAATAATGTATCGAATATTCGCACCTATAAAACCTGCAATACAGACTAGGAGAATATTCATTTGGCCACCTCATATTTCCAACCCAAGTTACTCATTATAATGCCACCAACAACGCTAAGTATAATATAAAGTACGGCAAGACCAATTTGTCCATCGTCTATCATCGTTATCGTTTCCACACTAAAAGCAGAAAAAGTGGTAAAAGAACCTATAAATCCCGTACCAATAGCAGATTTCAGTTTTTTTGAAATAGGTAGCGATCTGGAGGTTATAAAAGCCAATGCATAGCATCCAGTTAGGTTGACCAGCAAAGTGGCGAATGGAAACACTGATTCAGAAATCATCACAACACCTACCAAATACCTTGTAATTGCGCCTAAGGCACCAGCTATTCCTATATACATATACATTATTTCGATCACCCCATTAACTGGAAATCACCCAAGGCATTATTGCCTCGAGTGATTGAATTTAAGATATTAGTTTAAAAGTGTCGTTACATCCACATAAGGTAAGTCTTGCGCCTCTGCTACTGCCTTAAATGTAACATGTCCAGCAAGCGTGTTAAGTCCTTTTTGAAGAGAAAGATTATCTAGACATGCTTGTCTGTAGCCTTTATTGGCAATTTGCAACGCATAAGGGATTGTCGCATTTATAAGCGCCATAGTAGAAGTTCTTGGTACTGCTCCAGGCATATTAGCAACAGCGTAATGTACTACTCCATGCTTTTCATATGTTGGGTTATCATGTGTTGTAATACGATCAGAGCTTTCGAAAATCCCGCCTTGGTCGATTGCAATATCAATAACAACTGAACCAACAGACATTGTTTTGACCATTTCTTCCGTTACTAGTTTCGGAGCTTTTGCACCAGGTATTAATACACATCCTATAACTAAGTCTGCTTCCCTAACTGCTTCTGCAATATTATATGGGTTAGAAATTAATGTTTGGATACTTGCACCAAAGATGTCCTCTAATTGGCGAAGACGATCTGGATTTAGATCAATGATCGTTACAAGTGCACCCATTCCAATTGCTACACGAGCGGCACTAGCACCAGCGATTCCCCCTCCAAGAATGGCTACTTTCGCACGTGGTACTCCAGGAACTCCCCCAAGTAATATCCCTTTTCCTCCATTAATTTGCTCTAAATACTGTGCTCCAATTTGAGTTGCCATACGACCAGCAACTTCACTCATCGGAGACAATAAAGGTAATGTATTATTCGGCAATTGAACGGTTTCATATGCAATTGCTGTAACTTTTTTTTCTAATAATACTCTTGTTAAGTCTGCTTCAGGTGCTAGATGTAAATAGGTGAAAAGAATTGACTCTTCGCGAATGAAATCATATTCTGCATGAGTAGGTTCCTTTACTTTCATGACCATTTCTTGATCCCATGCTTCCTTTGCAGTTGGTACAATTTTTGCTCCGGCAGCAATGTAGTCTTCATCGGTAAAGCTTGACCCAAGTCCAGCTCCAGTTTCAATAAAAACCTCATGTTTATAATGCGTTAAACTTACTACCCCAGCTGGCGTCATTGCAACGCGATTTTCATTGTTCTTTGTTTCCTTTGGAATCCCAATACGCATTTCTTGTATCCTCCTATGTAAACCATGTTGGTGTGAAATGACACATTATCTGATTGCATCATTTCATACAAATCTATTCTATCACCTATATATTTAAAATACTTCAACTATTTGAGTTTCAATTAAAAACGTTCACAAATAAGACTAAAAAAATATAAAAGGGAGGGAGGAATATACCTAACAATCTCGAATACTATATATATAACCAATAAGGAGGTTTTAATAATGACATTAAAATACAATCAAATTCTAGTTGCTGTCGATGGTTCTAAAGAAGCAGAATATGCATTTAAAAAATCTGTATCTATTGCAGCACGTAATAACGCAACTTTAAACTTAATCAATATTATCGATACTCGTTCATTTGCTGCAATTGAGGCTTATGATCGTTCGATTGCAGAAAGAGCTCAAACTTTTGCAGAAGATTTGCTAGGTGGATACAAAAAAGAAGCGCTTGCTGCTGGAGTACAAAATGTGAATGTCGTAGTTGATTATGGTTCACCAAAAACAATGATTTCGAAAGACATCGCTAAAAAAGTACAAGCAGATTTAATCATCTGTGGTGCGACTGGTCTAAATGCAATGGAAAGATTCTTAATCGGTAGCGTATCTGAATATATCGTACGTTCCGCTTCTTGCGATGTATTAGTAGTTCGTACAGACGAACCACTAAATGCATAAAATTATACAATGATATAATAGGTTGGTCGTGAATCTTCTCACGACCAACCTATTTTTATTTTAATGCGAGTTTAGTCTACTTCTAGTCTTTATTACAGCTTCGCAATTCTCACGGTATCTCTAGCAATCATAATCTCTTCATTCGTCGGGATAACGATTACTTTTACTGGGGAATGGGGATAGTTGATGAAATTTTCTTTGCCATTTATTTTGTTTAAATCTGGATCCATAAACACTCCCATAAACTGGAGTCCCTTTAGCACTTTTTCACGCACTACTTCACTATTTTCTCCGATTCCTGCTGTGAAAATAATGGCATCAACACCATTCATACGTGCAGCATAGGAGCCAATGTATTTATGAATACGATTGGCGAATACATCTAGTGCCAGCTGTGCACGCTCATTTCCTTTGTCAGCCTCTCCGACAATATCTCGTAAATCACTGGAGAAACCAGAAACACCTAGCATTCCTGATTTCTTATTTAAAATATCTAATACACCTTCCGCACTTTTACCTGTCTTCTCCATCAAGTAAGGGATTAAAGCAGGATCAATATTACCCGATCTTGTTCCCATTGTCACACCTGCAAGTGGTGTAAACCCCATAGAGGTATCGATCGATTTACCATGGTGAATAGCAGCAATACTTGCCCCATTGCCTAGATGACAGGATATAAATCGAGTTGTTTCCAGTGGTCTATTTAATAGCATTGCAGCTCTCTGTGTAACGTACTTGTGCGAAGACCCATGAAAACCATACTTACGAATACCAAATTTTTCATAGTATTCATAAGGAATGGAATATAAATAAGAGCTTTCTGGCATCGTTTGATGAAAAGCAGTATCAAAAACAGCTACAGCTGGGACATTCGGAAGCTCCTGATTAAATACTTTTATTCCAGTAATATTCGCTGGATTATGAAGAGGCGCTAACTCCGATAATTCTTCTAGCGTATCTAACACTTCGGTGGTTATTAACACGGAATCACTATAAACCTCGCCACCATGTACTACCCGATGCCCAATTCCTTGTATATCATCTAATGAATGAATCACATTCTTTTCTACTAACATACTCATCAGTAGTCTAACCGCTTGTTCGTGATTGTCCACATGTTCAATTATATTAATACGTTCCTCATTTGTCGTCATTGTAAAAATAGGATTACCTAGACCAATTCTCTCTATTAACCCTTTAGCAATTACCCGTTCGTCTACCATTTCAAAAACTTGAAATTTTAATGAAGAGCTTCCTGCATTTATAGCTAATATTATTGGCATAAAAAACGCTCCTTCTTTGAACTAGTAATTTAATTGTACCGTTCAAGGAAGGAGCTAGCAACTTACTTCATGTTCTCTTCTTGCCAAATTTCGATCTTTTTGAAAAACAGTTCCATCGCTTCTTTGTTCATCATATTAGGAACCTTCGCTAATAGAACCTCTCTAGGAGCTTTCAAATCACTGCTTTTCTTTTGTAATATTAACAGGCTTTTCTCTTGTCCCTTTGTTTTGAAAATGGAATTTGGAAATTGAATGACCGCTTGAATCCAACCATTTTCCTTGATGAATTCATGAAGCTTCGGTGCCTGTTTCGATTCAAATATAGTATCTGGTACTAAAAAGAATAGATAGCCACCCGATTTTACATGCTTCATTGACTGCTCCATGAATAAATGGTGAGCATAGGGCATTTCCTCCGTACTGTGAAGGAAATAGTCCTGTGAAGTTTCTGCATCAGGATAATATCCTACCGGCAAATCACTTACCACAATATCAACTGGGTCAATTAGTAATGGTTTTAACGCATCTTGTCTAAATAGCTGCACATCATGCTTCAGCAATTCACCCGTTTGTGCTGCCAGCTGAATCAATAAATCATCAATTTCTACACCAAATGCATAGTTTTCTGTCGGTAATGCATTCATAATCGTATACAACAAATTCCCAGTTCCTAGGGCAGGATCTAAAATAGATAGTTCTTTTCTGTCCTTAGTCATTTCTTTGACAAAGTAACTTACTAATAAACCAATCGCATCGGGAGTCATTTGATGATTAACTTGAACCGACTTCTTCATCCCTTTTAATATGGCTAACTGAATAGCTTTACGGATTTCTTCTTTGCCTGCGTCTCTAACAGATGGCACTTTTTTATCATTAAGCCATAGTTCTAACGCATAAACCACACCCTCTAAATAAGTAGAAGATGCTTCGTTCTCTATAAAATTACTTTCCTGATCAATAAACGTAAAAATTTGTTCAACATGTGTGTGCATAGTATAGTATCCCTCATAGTAAAACCCACTCTACTTCAGAGTGGGCTTGCATTATTTTAGTTAATTAGTTTGTTAATGATTTTACTGCTTCTAATGCTTTTTCATAGTTTGGATGATCTGTTCCTTCTCCAACATATTCAGCATAAGTTACAACGTCGTTTTTATCTACTACAAATACAGAACGAGCTAATAAGCGTAATTCTTGCATAAGTACTCCGTATGATTCTCCGAATGATGCATCACGGTGGTCAGATAAAGTTTGAATTGCTTCAGCAGCATTCGCACCACACCAGCGTTTTTGCGCGAAAGGTAAATCCATTGAAACTGTTAAAATTGCTACATCTTCACCTAAACTAGCAGCCTCTGAGTTAAATTTGTTCGTTTGTGTAGAACAAACTCCAGTATCGAGGGAAGGTACTACACTGATTAAACGAATTTTACCAGCTGAATCTTGTAAAGTAACGGGTGATAAATCATTTGCTAGCACTGAAAAGTTAGGTGCCTTTTCTCCAACTACCACTTCTTTACCAACTAATGTTACAGGATTATTTTTGAATGTTACTTCTGCCATAATATGTAGCCTCCTTTTTCAATACCTTCATCTTACTAGAATACGTTCGGCTCATGCAACTCTTTTGCAGTAGGACTTTCATATATTGCTTTTTCTTTTACATCATATACCGATTCATGAACGACTAAAGTATCAGCGATAAAATCATGTACCCCTTGTTTTTTAGGTGTAAAGGCTACAACTAAATAGGGAATACTTAGTGGGATTATAGATATTAGTCGACCAATCCATTCTCTAAATATTACAGTCCCCCATTTTAGATTTCCACCATCTTTGGAAATTACTCGAATGCCAAATATCATTTTTCCAACAGTCTGGTTGCATAATTTCGTCATCAACACAAAGTACGCATAAAAAATTACTGCTGTAATTATCGTAAACGGCGCATACCATTCAGGATTATTTAATTCCAATGAAAACAAACGAAATATAGGTTTGATCAATAACATTCCAACCGATGCTAAAACGAGAATATCTACTATATATGCCCAAAAACGAATCCAAAAGCCTGCAGCCTTCTGTTCAAATTGTGCATTTTGATGAACAATAACTTGTTGAGTTGCAGAGGTGTTCGCTTGCACATGCTGATCTTCTGATTGTACAAATTCACTCATCTTAAACCCTCCTTATTCATTGCCATATAAATACATCATTCTTGGTGAGCTATTTTCCGTGATTAACTTTGCAATTAGTTTGGATTCCATGTCTAAACCTAAGAATGATTGAGCTTTCATGGCAAATATCGAAGCAAAGTTTTGTGAGTAACCATATTCAAATACTTCTGCATTCTCCAGGTCATAGTCTGTTTTTATAGCTAGAACGACATCCTCTAAAAATCCTTGCTCATCTGCTAATCCAGCTTCTATTGCTTGTCGACCATTTAATATTCGTCCGTCAGCAACTTTCTTCACTTCTGCTTCCGTCATATTTCTGCCTTTTTCGATAATATCAACGAAGTCCTCATACGAGTCGTTTAACATTTCTTGAAGCATTGCTCTTTCTTCTTCTGTCATTTCTCTTGTTGGACTCATAATATCTTTGTATGGTCCTGATTTAATTGTTACAAATTCCACGCCATATTTTTCTGCTAACTTACCATAGTTTATACTTTGCATGATGACACCAATGGAACCTGTTATCGTCTCTTTGTTAACAAATATTTTGTCGGCTGGTGCGGATATATAGTAACCACCTGAAGCAGCCATACTACCCATAGAAACATATATTGGTTTTTCAGTTTCTTCTTGAAGTTCAATGATTTCTTTATAAATTTGTGCCGATTCGACAACTCCACCACCTGGTGAATTTACTTGTAAAACAATTGCTTTTACCGTGTCATCTACTTTCGCTTGCTCTAATTGCTGCAGGAAATATTGATGGTTATATCCTTCCGCTGCAAAAAGAGTACTTGCACTACCCGTATCTTGAATGACTCCATCTACTGTAAGTAATGCGATTCTTTCATTCATACTGCCCTCTTCTACAACCGTTTCAAAAAAGTCAGAACCAGTAGCAGATGCAAATTCATCCAAATACGTTGTCCAATCTGTTGTAAATGCTGTAGAGACCGTATTCACAAAAATGGAAATAAGTAATAATAATGATGCTCCTAAAATAGCAAACCAGCGTTTCATATTCATATGTACAATTCCTCCTTTATTACTTCTCTCTACATACGTAAAGAATATCTAAATGTTTCACGAAATGGTAAAATAAATATATACAATAGCAAAGGAGAATGTTTATGACCTCCAAAAACGCAATATATTTATATACTAAGAATGACACAAAATCTTTGCAAAGAAAAGCTAGAATTGCCGAAGCAATACATAGTCATGGTTTTACGATTGTTGAGGATTCCCAGTTCGCTTCGATTATAGTCAGCATTGGTACGGATGGTTCATTTTTACAAGCAGTCCGCAAAACTGGATTTAGACAGGATTGTTTGTATGCGGGTATTTCTACAACAGATAGCCTCAGTATGTACTGTGATTTTTTAGCAGATGATCTAGAAGCTATGGCCGAAGCAGTTCTAACTAAGAACATTCAAGTTCGTAAATATCCATTGCTAGAAGTTTCAGTAAATAATCACCCTAAATTTCTTTGTTTAAATGAATTTACGATTCGCTCGAACATCATTAAAGCATTTGTATTAGATATAATTATTGATCATAAGCATTTTGAGTCCTTTAGAGGCGATGGCATGGTCATTTCCACTCCAACAGGTAGCTCAGGTTATAATAAGTCATTAAACGGTGCAGTGGTTGACCCTCTTCTGCCTTGTATTCAAGTGGCAGAGATTGCTTCTGTTAATAGCAATGAATATAGAACTCTAGGTTCATCCTTTATATTAAGTGGTCAAAGGACACTAGAACTTCGACTGCATAAGGATTGGAATGATTATCCTTCTATGAGCACAGATAACGAAGCACTTAGTATTCAGCATGTCGAAAATGTATCCATTTGTTTAAGTGATAAAGTCATCAAGACGGTTAAAATGAAAAATAATAGTTATTGGGAAAAAGTGAAAAGATCATTTTTATAATTTGAACAAGATAGCTTTGTTATGCAGAGGGTCTATCTTGTTTTTTCACTTGCATTATTTTAGAAATCGTAAACAAAATTAGCGCAAGCCAGATACATGAAAATGATAGAAACTCTATTTTGCTAAATGCCTCATCGTATAATAAAACCCCAACTAGTAGCATTAGCGTAGGTGCTATGTACTGAAAAAATCCTGACATATATAGCGGCATTGTTTTCGTTCCCTTAGCAAATAAAATTAAAGGAACAGCAGTTGCAACACCAGTGAATAGGAGTAGGATGACGGTAGGAGCATCTGAAGTGAAAAATACTGCCTTATCGGTAACTACTAAATAGACAAAATAGACGAGTGCAACAGGTAGAACAAAAAAAGTTTCAATCGTCAATCCTCGAAGTGCATCAATTTTAATACTTTTCTTTATGAGACCATATAACGCAAATGTAATGGCCAGCGTAAACGCTATCCAAGGAATTCCACCGTAAGAAACAGTTAAAATAATTACACCAACTGCTGCAAGTAGAACAGACAACTGTTGCGCTCTTGATAATCTTTCCTTTAAAAATATAATTCCCAATAAAATGGAAAGTAGAGGGTTTATGTAATACCCTAAGCTTGTCTGTACGATAAAACCAGCATTCACTGCAAATATGTATGTAAACCAATTTGCTGATATTAAATAGGAAGCTACAAAAAGCCCCCAAAAAGATTTTTGGTTTGCCCATAAATCCTTTAGATCTATTTTCAGCTGTTTTAAATTTCTTCCTACTATTACTAGCATCAGAGTAAATAAAAATGACCAAATGATCCTACCTGAGAGTATCTCATCACTCGAAACATGCTCTAATAGCTTCCAGTAGATTGGCATAAACCCCCATAAAATATATGCCAGTACTACAAATATGATTCCATTTTTTTCTTCCGTTCCCAATTATGACACCTCTTTCCTTTGTGACTCGAAATATTAGGTTATTATATTGCTTTAAATCACTAAAGTAAATAAGAAAACACGGAGAGGTAATATTCTCTCCGTGTTTTCCGAACAAATTTTAGCTCACCAACTTACTTTTTACCATTTTCTCTTTGTCGTAAATCTAATCTTTTTATTTTCCCA
The DNA here is from genome assembly GCF_029533155.1 of Psychrobacillus antarcticus. Classification (GTDB taxonomy): domain Bacteria; phylum Bacillota; class Bacilli; order Bacillales_A; family Planococcaceae; genus Psychrobacillus; species Psychrobacillus antarcticus. Next base: position 56,766 of record NZ_JAIZDB010000013.1, read on the forward strand.
GATGCTGTTTTTGGCAATACGTCAATAAATTCAATTTCTCTTGGATATTTATAAGGAGCAGTTATTTGTTTAACGTGATTTTGGAGTTCTGTTATTAAATCTTCAGAACCTATTATAGATGCATCACGTAGTACAACAAACGCTTTAACAATGCTTCCTCTTTCTGGGTGTGGTGCTCCGACTACAGCGCATTCTTGCACTGCTGGATGTTTCGTTAATGCATCTTCTACTTCAAATGGTCCAATTGTGTAGCCTGAGCTGACTATAATATCATCTCCACGACCTTCAAACCAGAAGTAGCCATCTTCATCTTTTTTTGCCAGGTCACCTGTAATATAATAGTCTCCTCTAAACTGCAAAGACGTTCTCTCGGGATCTTTTAAGTACTCTTTAAATAATGCTGGTGTTTCTATATGTACAGCTATATCTCCAACTTCTCCAGGAGCGCAAATTTCCCCTAAGTCATTAATAATTTCAACTGTATTTCCAGGTGTCGGTTTCCCCATTGATCCAGGTCTTGCCTCCATACCCTTCATCGTTCCAACTAGTAACGTATTTTCAGTTTGACCATAGCCATCTCGCACTTCTAAACCAAATACTTTATCGAATGTTTCAATTACCTCTCTATTTAACGGTTCCCCAGCAGAAACAGCGCTATGTAGAGAGGATAGATTATACTCATTTAACGTATCCACCTTTGCCATCATTCGGTATTCGGTAGGTGTACAACATAGTACATTGACTTGCTTCTCTTCAATATTGGTTAAATAAGTTTTAGCTTCAAAATTCCCGTTATAAACATAACCAGTTGCACCACTACCAAGCGTAGCTAAGAAGGGACTCCAAATCCACTTTTGCCAGCCTGGACTTGCAGTTGCCCAAACTATATCTCCTTCTTGAATTGCTAACCAGTTTGGTCCAGAAGTCCGTAAATGTGCGAAAGCCCAACCATGTGTATGGACAACACCTTTAGGATTTCCAGTTGTACCACTAGTATACGAAAGGAATGCCACGTCGTCATTTAAGGTATCAACTGTTTGAAATTCTTCCGATTCAGCGTTTATTTCTTCCGTCAACGATATCCAATTGTCTTTCTGGTTGCCAATCACAAACAATAGTCGATCATCCAAGTTACGAACTTCTTCAAATTGATCTAAGAATGGTTCATAGGCAATAATTGCTTTTGCATCACTATGTGTCAATCGATATTCAATATCCTTTGCACGAAGCATCTCAGAACTTGGTATAACAACGAGACCAGCCTTTAATGCAGCTATATATATTTCATACGCTTCGATCAAACGGGGTACCATTATTAATAGCACGTCTCCTTTTTGAAGACCTTTACGCATGAATAGATTGGCTATTCTATTAGCTCTTAGGATTAAATTTTTGTATGTACTCTTTTTTTGCTGCCCATCTTCTGATTCCCATATCAACGCTAACCTTTCTTCATCTAACGCAAATTTTTCAAATTCAGTTACGAGGTTATAATGTTCTGGGGCAATTAAATCTTGTTTGTTCATTAGATTTCCTCCTTTTTACTTTCTTATTATAAAGGAAAATCACCACTTTTAGTGAATATAAAATTCGAACTTTCAGACATTATTTTAATATATTATATACTTCCCAAATATAAACAAGAGAAGCTCTTTCCGCTGCATTAACTTCAAAAAAAACCGGCAGCAAAAGCTACCGGTTTTTATCTTCACTTATTTTTGGTATCCGTTCATTTGTTGTTGGGCTTGGGCAACCAATCGCTTCGTAATTTCTCCGCCTACGGATCCGTTGGCACGCGATGATGCTTCACCACCAAGTTGTACTCCAAACTCTTGAGCAATCTCATATTTCATTTGATCAAGTGCTTGTCTTACTCCAGGTACTAGAAGTTGATTTGAGCTATTGTTGTTTGGCATGTTCCTCACCTCCTTGTGAAATTAGATTGTTCAATTTCATCTAATTCATACACAGAGGAGAAAAGGTATTATTTTCTAATTATTAAAGGAGACTTGAAAAATCATTCGACTTTTTCATTGGGAATGAAAGAACTTCTCTACTTTTCACTGCTTCTGTTATTAATTCATCAAAATCCTTAAAGCTCTCGTAGTATTCTACTTTTTCAAGTTTTGGTTTAGTCTTTGGACAGGATGGTGTAAAGATCGTACAGCAATCTTCATAAGGCAAAATAGACGTTTCGTACGTTCCAATTTCCCGGGCAATATCTATAATATCTAACTTATCCATAGAGATTAGTGGTCTGAAAATCGGCGTAGTAGTAACAGCATTAATGGCAGTTAAGCTTTCCAATGTCTGACTTGCAACTTGACCTAAACTTTCACCAGTTACAATTCCTAAAGCTCCTATTTCCTCGCGTACAAGATCGGCAATTTTCATCATTAAGCGTCTTGTCGTAGTCATGGATACATTCTCAGGGATTTGCGCTTGTATACTTTGTTGTATATCTGTAAAAGGTATGACATGAAGTCTTACAGTTGCACCAAAATGACTTAACTGATTGGCAAGATCCATCACTTTTTCCTTCGAGCGTTCACTTGTAAATGGAGGACTATGAAAATGTATTGCATCGAGGCGAACACCACGTTTTAAAAACATATATCCCGCTACTGGGCTGTCAATTCCACCTGATAACATCAATAAGGAACGACCATTTGAACCTAGTGGCATTCCACCTGCTCCAGGAATGACCTGAGCCATCATATACACAGCATCTTTTAATACTTCAATTCGTAAATCTATTTCGGCTTTCTTCATTTGAACTTTTAAAGTAGAGTATTGTTTTAATACATTACTCGCTACAATACTTTGTAACTCATATGTGTCCATTGGGAAAAATTTATCTGAACGTTTGACGGTAACACGAAACGTTTTATCTTGGCTATCTAGGCTGTCCATAATTTTGAGTGCTGTTGCTTGAATATCATCTAAATCCTTTGAACAGGAAGCTACTGGACTAAATGATTGAATACCAAATATTTTAGGCAATCGTTCTATTAACGCATTCATTTCCAAATCATCGGTTGATGTCAAAAACATACGATCTCTTTCTGCTTGAATTTTAATATTAGGCAAATCTACAAAGGAAAACCTTATATTATTTCGTAAATGTGAAATAAATTCCCTTCTATTTTTTCCTTTAGTGGATAATTCACCATAGCGTACTAATATCTTCTCCCATTTCATTCTTTTCTAATCTCCTTTAATTACATTCATTACTTGTTTGAATACAATTTTAAATTGGTCTATTTCTTGTTGGGTATTAATAGGACTAAGACTTATTCGCAATACGCCTTTTATATAATCGTCCGAAATGTGCATAGCCTTTAGCACGTGACTTGTTTTCGTCTGTTTAGAAGAGCAAGCACTACTAGTAGATACAATGACATTCTGTTGCTGTAACGCATTAATCAATACCTCTCCTTTAATTTTTTGCACCGAAAATGAAATTATATGTGGTGCTTTCTTCGATGGAGATATTATTTTAACCAAAGGAAAAGTCTGTAAAAAATCCATTAAATTATCTGACAGGCTTTGTAATTTTGCTATCTTTCCATCCAAATCCTCCAAAGCAAGTCTCATTGCTTTCGCTGTAGACACGGCCAAAGGTACGGATGTAGTACCACTACGAATGCCTGATTCCTGACCACCACCGAATAATATTGGTTCTATTTCGATGAATTTTTTTAAAGCAAGTAATCCCGATCCATTTAACCCGTGTATTTTATGAGAAGAGATTGTTATAGCATCAACATCGAATAGGTTAAAATCAACTGGTATTTTCCCAAAACTTTGAACTGCATCCATATGAATAAGTGCTCTGCTTTGTTCTCTTACAATTTTAGAAAGTTCTTCGATTGGTTGTATTGCCCCAGTTTCATTATTCACATGCATGACACTTACCAATATAGTATCAGCTTGAACAAGTGTTTCTAATGATTCCAACCGAATGATTCCTTCTGTATCAACGGGTATCCACTCAACTTTGAATCCTTGTCCACTTAGTTTATTAGCTGCTTCTATAATGGAAGGATGCTCAATTTCAGAAATTAATACATGCTTCCCTCGATGCTTATATTTTTGAGCTAAACCAAATATCGCTAAGTTATTGGATTCAGTTCCACCTGATGTAAAATATACTTTTTCACTCGAGGTTTTTAGTATGTCTGCAATTTGTTCTCTAGCAGATTGTAACAATTCATTTGTCTGATGTCCAAACGTATGAATGGAAGCTGGATTTGCCCAAAATTTTTCGTTTACAGTGACAAAGGTATTAAGTACCTCTGGATGTACTTTTGTTGTCGCACTATTATCAAGATAAATCATTTACAATAACTCTCCTTTTCGAAAAAAAACCACCGTCACATAGTGAGGTGGTTCACGTTTGTATACAAAATAGGATTTTCAAACATTTACAATTTCATACTGTTTTTAAATCATTTGTTTATGTACGCCAAGCTTCATCTCTCACTAATGCATCAATTTTCTTTAAAGCTCCCGGCTCTACCTCTTCCACTGCTGTCGCTGCATCTTCTAATGCCTTCGAATAACGTAATTGTCTAAAGGCTTCCTCTGCTTCTATTAGTCGTGCATGAACTTGAGGGTGACTTGTGCGGTAGCGATTACCATACTGAATAATTTTTTCTGTGAGTAAAACATTTTCAAGCATTTCTTTTGCTCTATTATGTACTTCCTCCATACACGCCTCTGCCTTTTCTAAATAATTATCTACCAACGACATATTTAAAGGTACTTCTTGAAGGCTTTGCATTGCAACGTAGATATGCTCCTCTGCTTCTTCTAAACGAACATCCATATCCTCTGGAATACCAGGTATATTAGCTTTTTGTAACATACGGTCGGTATCATGTAACATATCTTTCAGTTCGTCTAGTTTTTCACGCGCACTATTTTCGTCAATTCGAAGGTTTTTCAAACGATTGGCAAATCGATCTTGTTCTTCATAAAGTCGATCAATTTCTTCAGCAATTTCATTTAACTCTTCCTGTAGGCTTGAGTAAGCAGATTGTTCCTCCTCTACCCTGCTAGAAAGCAATGCATACTTTTTCTCTAATTCCTCTAGCTCTTTTAAGCAGCTTTGTGGAATTTCCGCCTCTTTTTCAGGTAGACGATAGCTCTGTTGTACATACGCTGCTTCTTCACTAACAGCACGTGTAACAGATGTAACTTCACGTAAACGAGTACCAGTTTGTTCTCTATATTGATCGACATATTTTTTTGCTAGCACTTCTTTTTCCAACAAATCATAGAACATATCTAATTCATCATTTAACTCTTCTACTCTACTAACTGTTTTACCGACATTCAGTTCAATGATTGCTTGTTTTAAGTCAACAAGTTCTAGTTCAATGGAATCTAACTTTTTATTCATTTCAAGATGCTGTAAGTAGTAAGAACTTTCTTCCATCTCTTTTTGTCCATTACGCAATTCATGAATAATAGCTGGAATTTTATGCTGTATTTCGGATAGAACTGTAGGAATATCATGCAGTTTAGGGAAGAACTTTTGCCCCTCATCCTGCACACTTATAACAAGTTCACGAGCTCTCAAATAATTCCCGGTATCTGTTAATCGATTAAATTCCTCAAACTGTGGAATGAAGGATTCTAGCTTTTGCTCAAGTGCCCTCACTGCTTCTCCAAAGGAATGCTGATGTGCAAGAAGTGTTTTTCTAGCAGCACGATGTTGATCCTTTAGTTGCTCCATCTCGATACGGTTTTTTTCTTCACTACCGATTAGCTCTTCGAGTTCAGTTAAAATTCCAGACATTTTTTGATCACAAAGAGATATCAATATTTGAATTTCTTTTTCAATTTTCGTCGCTTTTGGAAAAATAAATCTATCTATACTCTCTTCCGCGTCAAATAACAGAACATCAATTTTAGGCATATGCACGTCCATTACTTCTGTCCATGTATTTCTCCATCTTTCAAACATTTCCTCTGTTTGACCATTCATATTCAGTTGTTTCACTTTTGTCATTTCTTCTAAAATTGGCTTGTTTTGAATTTGATGTTTTTCATGTTCTAATCTCTCTATTTCAGCGTTATGTTTTCGTCGTATGATAAATGCAAAAATCGCAATTACTAAAAGTATAATGACTGCTGGGATGATATACTTCATCGTAAGCCCCCTGTTCCAAATTCAAAAAGTTCTATTTACAATTCTACTCTATATCTTACCATGCTTTTATGTTATTGTTTCATAAAATAAGAGAAAAGCAATTAAATCTTTCAAAAAATTATATTTCTATAATTAGGAGGCTGTTTTCTATTGAAAAAGGATGGTCATATCCACACACCCTATTGTCCACATGGGACAGAAGATTCTCTTCATTTGTATATTGAAAAAGCGATTCAAAATAGCTTCGAGGCAATTACCTTTACAGAGCATGCACCCCTACCTATAGGGTTTATAGACCCCACACCTGATATGGACAGTGGGATGAGCATGAACCAATTGGAATCTTATATTTCCGAGCTACAAAAGTTGAAAAATGAATATAACAAAGATATTGTTATATCTACAGGATTAGAAATTGATTTTATATCTGGGTTTGAACAAAATACTACTACTTTCCTCAATACATATGGAAAATATTTAGATGACTCTATTTTATCTGTTCACTTCTTAAAACACGAAAATGATTATACGTGCATTGACTTCTCTAAATCTACATTTTTAGCATTCATCGAGCGACTTGGAGATCCAATGTCTGTGTATAAATTGTATTATAAAACGCTGCTAGATTCAATAATGAGTAATCTTGGAGATTTTAAACCAAAGAGAATTGGTCATATAACGTTAGTGCACAAATTCCAGCACACCTTTGCGGAGGTAGTTCAAGACCATAAGGAAATAATAGTTATTCTGAATGAAATCAAACACCAGCAGCTTGAGCTAGATGTAAATAGTGCTGGATTAGCTAAGCCTTATTGTTTAGAAATTTACCCTCCACCTGCTTATATAAAGTTAGCGAAGGATCTGGGGATTCCACTTGTATTTGGATCGGATGCACATCAAGCAAAGGATTTACATCAGTTTTACTATGAAATAAGTAACTTACTATAGAATGGAGACCATAAATATGTTCACAAGACCCGCTTACTCAGAAGACTTAACAGCTAACTACATGATGCTTTCAAAACAACTAGACGCTCTTCTAACTGGAGAAACAAATGCAATTGCAAATTTAAGTAATGCTTCCGCCTTATTAAATCAATTTTTCGATCAGATTAATTGGGTTGGGTTTTACGTAATGGAGGATGGAGAGCTAGTATTAGGGCCATTTCAAGGTTTACCTGCCTGTGTAAGAATCCCACTAAGTAGAGGTGTGTGCGGAGCGGCTGCTACAAAACAAGAAACAGTTATTGTCCCAGATGTACACGCTTATCCAGGGCATATCGCATGTGATGCAGCGTCACAATCTGAAATTGTAGTACCTATCGTTAAAGACGGTGTACTTTTAGGCGTTCTAGATATTGACAGTCCCATCAAGAATCGATTCAACGAGCAGGATGCAGAAGGTCTGGAACAATTTATACAAGTATTGATCAAGCATATATAATTAGTTTAGAATATTTGATTATAAGAAAAACCGGGAAAAAAATGCCCGACCCTTTAGGATCTAAACCTGTTTCTACTATTTTCAAAGGGCTTTGGACAGACTTATTGCTATATAATTACCGTTTGATTGTTTAAAGATGCTGGTCGTGACTGAAGTCACGACCAGCATCTTTTTCTCTCGGTAATCTTATGGCTATTAACTGCCCGTCGCCCTTCTACAACTTTTAGAAACGGGTTAGTTCATTTTTGGGGTAACTAGAGAAAAGATACTATCCTAATAATTGAGGATAGATGATGACAGTCTAAGTACGCGACATCTTGTCGCAACGACTGCCTGACCCGCATCGTGCGGGCCTGAAGATGCAATTTCGTTCGCTATTTCGCTTCTTTATTGGGTAGACACTTACTATTTTTCTTTTTTTCCACTAGTAAAAAAGGAAATCTACTATCTCCATCCTTCATTACACAATTTCATTCCCAAATTCAACAGACGGTTTTATCCCTACATTAACTCGGACTACTCTTCTAATATAAGCGAGAGTCTATGCAATATCTCCTAGTTGAGTACTACTCACTTAATTGATTGAAGTGCAGGGTGGCGACTCCTGTGGGAACAGCACGAGCTGAAAGCCCCGCAGGAACGTAGTGACGAGGAGATTGAAGCCGTGCCCACGGAAAGCGTCCACCTGAAACGGAAATCAGTAGTATTAATCATTCTTAAAAGTCCTGTAAAACTGGTGTTCATGCTGTATTTTTATATACTTTCCTATCTTTTAAAAAGGACCCCTTTTAGGTCCTTTTTATTTGTTCTTTAATTATCACATTACGCAACAGTTAGTTCAAAGAACATCAAAGAATAATGGAATTAGAAGTATACCAAATACAATCCAAATACTAAGTGTATTATCAATCCGTCTTTCCCAAAAGTTAAAATGCCCTTCAAATTTTCTGGAAAAATAACTAAGAGTATAGAAAACTATTCCAAAGATCAAAAATTTAAGCCATATATTTTCTTTTATCATAGGTTCAATAAAGTAAAAATAAATACCGAACCCAAATAAAGCCATTAATAATTGGATCAAGCTAAATATTCTCATTTACTTCCTCCCCGTTAATACAAAATAGGTTCCTACTTTTGATTTGAATGTAATTTTGTAAATATAGAAGACGAGAGAGAAACCCTATACTTTCCTTCGAGTTATTTTTATACCTTTTCTGTTAGTTTAAATCTTTGTTTATTACCTATGTATGCGAAAAATTTTCGTCTCAGCTTAATCTAGAAATACCGCCTTTTTGATCAACGTGAATATGTAGTACAATTCCAATGTTTTGAACCAACTTTTCTCTTTCCTGTCCAACCACTTTTCTTTAATTGCTTGGCGATTAACATATTAAAAAAGCCATGACCGACTAAAACTATAGATTTATATTCATTGGCATAATCAATTAGTTGTTGTGCAGCTTTTTCTGCCCTCAATTTCGCCCCACTTAATGACTCACAATTGTTAGAATAGCCACTAAACCATAGTAGTCTTAAAATTATTGCCCACGTATTTGGCTTTAATTTCATTTTAAATAAGATTGTTGGATTAACAGGTAACTCTGTTTCTCGAAATATAGGGTCCGAAATTATTTTTGATTTGGGATTTAATAACCTTGCTGACACAACAGATCTGTTTAAATCACTTGTAACTACAACCTTTGCAGTTGCTACTTTTTCTAGTGTCATTACAGGGTACTTAGATTCTTCAAATACTCCGTTAAAGTCATATTTTTGAACCCACTTTTTAAACTCTTCTGAAGGTATTTTATCATTTTCTGTCAATTGTGATTTCCCGTGTCTGATCAATGAAATCTCCATAATAAACTCCTTACTTAACACTGATTTCTAAATCAATAACTTATCTATCTCTATAAGGTAGTTAAAATCCTTCAAACTAAACGGTAATAAAAAATCATAATAAATTGAATCTAATGTCTTTACTTGGATAAACATCAGCAAACCAACGCAACACGCTATTGTGATGGTTAATAATCTGCTCTGCAGTAAGTTCCTCAGAATCCCACGTACTATGTGTATCTGAAACTAAGGTCACCTTATATCCCATACTAAAAGCTCTTCTACATGTTGTGTCAACACATAGTTCTGTTTGAATGCCGGCGATAATCAAATGTTCTATTCCTAGTTTTTTCAGTTCCTCATGTAAAGAGGTATTAAAAAACGAATCTGGGGTTGTTTTCTGAATGATAATATCTTCCATATTTGGAGAAATGAAAGAATGTATTGCCCATGGATTTGTTCCATGCTCGAATCGTTTCCCCATCGGCTCATTATGCTGTACGTAGAAAACCGGTATTTCCATAGATCGTGCGCGGGTTAGTAAATCATTTAAATTTTGTAAAACCCTATCCCCTTTGAACACTTCTTCACCTTCTAGGAACATTCCATTTTGAACGTCAATTACTAATAGTGCTTCCTTTGTCAAAGTTCTCTCCCCCTTTAATAATGGTAGTTTTGTATATTATGATTATCTCAAGTTTTTTTACAATTTCATATAAAACAAGAGTTTCCATTGATTTTGATAGCTAGTTTATTAATATAAAATACTATAATTGAAACTCTCGTTTTATTATTTTGGCGACATCTTCGGCACTCAAATATGTATTATCTATTCTTATGTAATTTTCTTTTTCAAGTTCATCCTTATAAGAATTCAATCTACTATTTTCAATAGTACCAAGTAAATGTTGTTCTGATTGTTCGATGTTTCGTTTAGTCGGTTTATGTTCAAGTCTATGTGGTGTTTTATTTCGTTTTAACCTTTCTTCTACGTTAGCTTCTAATTCTACCAAATAGATATCTGCCCCTTGAGAAGCTACAGTTTGACACATATTTTCTATATCATCCCAATCTTCTTGTTGATCAAAATACCATACCTTTGTAAAAATCATCCCGTAATTATCACTTTTAGAAAACGAATTAAATATTTCATTCCGAAAGAGATGTGTTAATCTCCACATTTCTGGACTAAATCCGAATAGTGGCTCCAGTAAATCAATAGTCATGTGGTTATGAAACAGTTTTAATCCTGTCATCTTTGCTAATTCCTGTCCGACAGTCATTTTACCAACTGCTTGTGGTCCAAATATAAAAACAAATTTTTTCATAGTACACTCCTAGTTTTTCTTAATGTGACTCTTCACCTGCACTAGCAAAATCAATAATATGTTAATTCAGTAAGCACTTTTCAAGTATAATTTTATGTAATCCTTTTTCATCAGTATATGTATCAATGACATCAAAGCCATTTTTAATATTCAAAACTAACATACTACGCCATCTGTTCATTGTTTTTGTTTGAACGACACTAAAGCCTTCTTTTTTTAAATATTGATGCTGCTTTTCCATTAATGTAGACCCAACACCAAATTCCCGAAAATTAGTATCCACCCCGCCTAACCAACTATAAAATTTATCATTGGCTAAAGCATATCCAATCTTGTATCCAATAACTTTTGCACCATTCATAGCGGTAATAACTAATAATCCAGGTTTATTTGTCATTTTGTAACTTAAATCATTAGAAGCACCAAAAATTTCTTTATGTAATTCTATGATGCTTTCTAATAAAAGAGCATCAGGTAATGAATTAAAAATAAGGTAATCAATCTGCAATTATATCCCCCCTTCATTCCATTTACTAAACAGTACGCTAGAATATTCAAAAAGTTCCACAATTCTATTATTTACTTGAAAAAGCTCAACTAAAAAGTGGAAGGAGACTTCTCCTTCCACTTTTTACATATTAGATAAGGCTTGCTGTAAATCTTCTAAAATATCACTAGAGTTCTCTAGCCCAACGGAAAGTCTTAGTAAGCCACCCGTTATCCCCATCTCTAACCTTTCTTTTTCTGGTACAGAAGAATGAGTCATCGTTGACGGATGTTGGATCAGTGTTTCAGCATCTCCTAAACTAACCGCAATTTTTATCAACTTTAGTTCATTCATTAGCTTTTGCGCCTGTTTCACTCCTCCTTTTATCGTGAATGAAATAAGACCCCCACCAGCTTTCATTTGTTTCTTCGCCACATGATATCTCGGATTATCTACATCAAATGGATAATAAATATTTTCAATGGATGGATGTGCCTTTAAAAAGTCGAATACTTTACTAGCATTTTCCGAATGTCTATCCATACGTATGTGCAGCGTCTTTAACCCCCGTATTAATAGCCAAGCATCGAAAGGTGAAATAATACCCCCATAGTCCTTTTGAACAGAACCGCGTATTTTCTCCATTTCCACTTTGTCTGTACCTACTAGGATTCCCGCAATCACATCCCCGTGTCCATTAATATATTTCGTTGCACTGTGAAGAACGAAATCTGCTCCTAGTTCAATCGGATTTTGTAAGTAAGGTGAGGAGAATGTATTGTCTACAACTACCGGAATACCATGCTTCTTCGCAACTTTTGTTATAAGTTCAATATCTACAATTTCCATTGTAGGATTGATAGGTGTTTCTATATAAATACAAGTAGTATTTGGTTTAATCGCATTTTCTACCTCTTCTTCTGTCTTTAAAGCTCTTAAGTCATGCGAAATATTGTACTTATCCTTCAATATGTTTAGCAGTCCGAACGTACAACCATAGATTCCTCTTGTACAAAGAATATGATCACCCGCTTTAGTAAGGTGAACTAAAATAGTACTTACCGCAGCCATACCAGATCCAAATGCAAGTGCACCCTCCCCCAACTCCATTGCAGCCATTCGATCCTCCAATACTTGGACGGTAGGGTTCCCTAAACGAGAATAAATTCCACCTGGCTCTTCCCCAGCAAATCTTCTTTCTCCCTGTTCTGCGGTCTCAAATGCGAATGTAGATGTCTGATAAAGTGGAACAGAAAGGCTATCATGGTGCTCTCCGGTTGTATATCCTCTATGGATATACATGGTCTCTTTAGAAAAACTTGAATTACTCAAAAAAAACACCCCCTTTTTTGTAAACGCTTACATACAGTGTACATGGAATTTTTCAAAAAGAAAAGACACCTCCTCAAGATGAGTGAGATGCCTTATAAACGGAAAGTTGATTTTTACCATTATTTTTTGCTTTATACAATTCGGTATCTGCATAGTGGAAAAGTTTATTAAAACTTAAATTTTCACTTCGATGCCAATTCGAAATACCAATAGATACCGTTACGTAAGGGTTGGTATTTTGAGGAATAGCCATTAATAACTGTTTCCCCATCTCTATACCTTGTTCCAGTGACATATGTGAAAGGTATAGAGCTAACTCTTCCCCACCCCATCTGGCACTGATTCCTTTATTTTTAATCATTCCTTGTATAACCCTTGCTATTTGAATTAAAATTTCGTCCCCTTTTTGATGACCATGTGTATCATTAATACGTTTAAAATTATCAATATCAATAAGTACAAAGACACCTTGAACATCTGTCTCCATCGCTTTTTCAACATACCTATCTAAATAATTTCGTGCAAAAAGATTTGTTAAATGATCTCGATCAACCATTTGTTGTAGCTTGTTTCTTAAGGCTGAATTGCTAATAGCTAAAGACGAATGCTGTATTAAGGACTGCATTAATTTGTAACTGTCAAAAGAGAAAAAATAGGGTTCCTTATGCATAATAATACTAAATCCAGTTATATTGCTTTGTTCTTTTAAAGGTATAGCCACTATAGAACGATACTCATATTTTAAATCGGTTAAACGATTGAAATCGGCAATGAATAAAGAATCGTTAGCTTTTTTAAAGTGATTCGTGACATATTGAATATAAAGCTGCCCATCTATCGTATGAAATAATTCAGTACTTGCTGGTGAAATTTTATATTCATCATTTTCTATAAATACAAAGCCTACGTGCTCTGGTTGGAAAAACTTCATAAACTGATTTCTTAAAAAGACAACCATTTGATCTAATGATAAATTCAAATTCAGCTTATGCGACGTTTCGTTGATCAGTTGTAAATCAGATACCAAACGATGCGACTGAATATATAACTTAGCATTTTCTAATGCATTGCCCGCAGCTGCAGCAAGTAAGATGGCAAATTCTCTTTGCCTAATCGAAAATAAGTAATCTAATGGAGCAAAAAGTTGTAAAATGCCATATATCCCTTGTTTTCCGACGATTGGAATATTCAGTAATCTACAGCCTAAGTCCTGAGCTAACTCTGTTGTAATTTCGCCAGAGACAAAGGCCTCAACCGTAGTATTTCTTTCGGTAGTATAATCGAATAACTTATATGGCGCAGACGTTTTACGATCTTGATCATTTGATAGGATAAGAATCGACTTAAAATTAGGAAAAGCTATTTGAATCGAGTTTAGAGCCCCTTCTAATATTTGACCGATATCTAATGTCGAATTAAACATTTTCGTTAAATTAAACAAATTTCGATACTGGTTTTCCTGTTGTGTTAAGAATACTGATTTTCTAATGATTTTAGCTAATTTAGTAATAGATTCCATGAATTCTTCTATTTCCAGTGTTTGCGTAAATTCTTTCCATTTTTCTGTGGATTCCATTATGATTAATCCAAATGGCTGTTGGTCCGCATCTCTTAATAACAAAGCTGCGTCATTATCGGAACAATATTTTATTTGATGTGTATGCACATCGATAAAGTCTTTATCATAGAAAAACGTTTCAATCTCAGACCATTTAATAGCATTTAGCTTTTTTGTAAAAGAATGATTCCATGAAAGTTGTAAGAATGTTTCCGAATCGTATATAAAATATTCTGCTTTTTGTATGTCAAAAAAGTCCAACATAACAACTTTTAAGTCTTCAAACCACTTATTACTTGATTCATGTGTAAATACGCTTTCATTCCAAATATCTAGAATAGCGCTTTTTAGATGGCTCATTAAATCCTTGCTTTCCATTCCTTCACCTCTTTAGCTTTCCAAGAGCAACTATGATACTTTTATCACAGTTCCGAATAATTCAATATAACTATACTTTACCCTATTTATCCATTCTGTGTCTATCAAACAATTGCAATAAATTTTTGAATTAGAACATCGTTTGACTTTTAATATATATAGAGTTACAATGGGATTTGTGTAAAATAAATGCAGCAGTTGTATGGCCTAGATTGCTCATTTTGTTCCTCTATACTATATATAGATGGTGTATCCCGTAACCCTTGGCTGCTAGGGCGATGATACATGAAAACAAAATGTCTGCTAGTCTGAATACATCTGGTATTATTTTACAACAAAATAAAACCAACAATAGAGGAGGAGACATATATGTCTCGTTATACAGGTCCATCATGGAAATTATCACGTCGTCTTGGTATTTCACTAAGCGGTACTGGTAAAGAATTAGAAAAACGCCCTTACGCACCAGGACAACACGGTCCTACTCAACGTAAAAAATTAACTGAATACGGTATGCAATTACAAGAAAAACAAAAACTTCGTCACTCTTATGGTATAAACGAACGTCAATTCCGTACATTATTTGATAAAGCTGGTAAAATGCCAGGTAAACATGGTGAAAACTTCATGATCCTTCTTGAAACTCGCCTTGATAACATTGTTTACCGTTTAGGTCTTGCTCGCACACGTCGTGGAGCACGTCAATTAGTAAATCACGGTCACGTTAAAGTTGATGGTAAACGCGTTGATATTCCTTCATTCCGTTTAAAAGCAGGTCAAGAAATTTCTCTTCGTGAAAAATCTCAAAACCTTGATGTTGTAAACGAATCAATGGAAATTAATAACTTCGTACCAGAATACTTAACTTTTGATACAGACAACAAAGTTGGAACTTTCGTTCGTAATCCAGAACGTGGAGAACTTAATGCCGAAATCAACGAAGCACTTATCGTTGAGTACTACTCTCGTTAATTTTACTACTCTGCAAAGAGTCGTATTAAAAGCCTTCGAAACCTTGATAAAACAGGGTTTCGAAGGCTTTTTTCATTTAATTGAATAGCAGAATCACCTTCTACTATTACTTTAGATAAAAAGAGGACCCATCAATCATTTCAACGTCTTCTCGATTTTCAATCTGTTTGATTAAGGTAAATAGAGCTTCATCATTCGATTTGGCCTCAATCATACAATCGATTTGCGGAACTGTTCCTTTGATTTCTTTTAAAAATCTGAAAAACATGTCCACATCGACAATATCTGCATGATGACGGAATTCAGCATCACTTTTTGGACTGGAGATATGCATTTTGATTGGAAGTGGTGAGTCTTTCCAAGTTGCCACAACGCGCTCCCAATTATCTTCCCAGTTTTCGTTTTGATGGTAAGCAAGATGATGATGATAATCAAATACAAGCGGAATCCCCAATTTTTCGCATAAATAAAGTGTATCATCAAGTGTAAATGATGTATCGTCATTTTCGAGAATAATCATCTGTTGAACGGATTTTGGAATGTCAATCCAATTTCCTGCAAATCGCTCCAGTGATTTTTCTGTATCTTTATAGTTACCGCCGACATGAAGCACACAGCGATGAGTAGGGTCAATTTGCATTTCCTTTAACAACGAGTAATGCATATTTAAGGTTTTTAATGAGTTTTTGAATACTTCTGTTTTGGAGGAATTTAAAACAACAAAATGGTCTGCATGAAAATCAATTCTCATATTATGTTTTCGCGTAAACTCCCCTATTTCATGCAGCTTCTCTTTTAATGGCATTATGTAATCCCAATCGGGAAGTTCTCCATGATTGGCTAATGGAATCAGTCGAGAGGTTAAACGATAAAAATGAATATCACTAAAGACATTATGTTTTAGCAGTCTGTGTGTGTTTTCTAAGTTAGCCATTGCAATTCTTTCTAATTTGGAAATCGCCGCTTCACGATCCTTGTTTTTTTGGAATTGAGTGAACGTCATTGTTTTGGAAGGAGAAGCACTCTTAAATTCCATGCTCATCGCAACATATCCTAGTCGTACAATCGTCATTTTACCACCTCATCCATTAGTATGGAGAAAACATGTTTGTAGTAGACATAAGAAAGATTTTAATTAACGTATAATCTTCATTTCTAAAAAACTACAAAATGTGTACATAATAAAACAAACACCCCCATTTTTTGGAGGTGCTTAGGATGAATTATTCTATTACTAGAAATGTTTATGCTTCCACATTCCCTTAAATTTTCACACTTAGTTTTTTTTCATATTCTCTATTAAATCCAATAATCTTTGTTTCGTTTCATCCGCTTCTTCTTCTAGCATTTTAAAATTATAACCTGATCTATCTTCGTTAATTTCAACTTCTAATAAATCTCCCTCTTTTGCATTTACCGTAAATTTATCTTTTAATATGACTAGTTTATTTGCTTTATTATCCTTTTCAAATAAAACAACGAAAAAATCATCAAAATGATGTAATAAATATCTCTTAGCACTCACTGCGAACGTCCCCTCGATCCAATAATAAAAAATTATGATTAATTCCAAACTTTTGACCTAATATCATTTTAACCTATTTAATGTTCTTTATTAACTATTATTGAATCTTTTTTTATATTCTCGTTAAATTTGTGACTATTTATACAAAATTGGTTAACACTAAAGAGGAACTTTCAAGAAATGGAGGGTCTTTATTATGAAAAAGGATAAATCCTTTAATTCAGTTAATAAGAAGAAAAAAGACAATGTTACAGGCGAGAATTATCTAGAATACCAAAAATTAAACGAGCATGAAAAGAAACAACTGCAAGTGAAAGATGGACAGAATAATCATCATGTAGATGAGCGAGGCGGTTTTTAGTAAGCCATCTTATCCTTAAAAAGCTACTTCCCCATCTAGTATTGGGAAGTAGCTTTCATCTTATACAAACTTAATCATTTTATAGTTTTTCTTGCCTCGGCGGATGATTATAAACTCATCTTCTAATCGATCTGCTCCACTTACTACATATGCAACATCCGTCACTTTTTCGCCATTAATAGAAATGGCACCATTAGTTACATCTTCACGTGCCTGACGTTTAGATGGTGATACTGTAGCTTCCACTAGGAAGTCTACAATAGCTTTTTCTTCCTTAGCCATCTCAACAGAAGGCACATCTTTAAATGCATCTTTCATTTCTTCTGCAGTTAAGGCTTTCAAATTACCACTAAATAATGCATGAGAAATTCGAATTGCTTGGTCCAATGCTTCTTGTCCGTGGATTAGACGCGTCATTTCTTCTGCTAAAGTAGTTTGTGCTTTTCTTACATGTGGCTCATTTTCAACCGTTACTTCTAAAGCTTCAATTTCTGCTCGCTCTAGGAAAGTAAAGATTTTCAAGTACTTAATAACATCTGAGTCTGCTGTATTAATCCAGAATTGATAAAATTCGTATGGAGATGTCTTCTTAGCATCCAACCATACAGAACCTGATGAAGATTTACCAAATTTGGTTCCATCGGCTTTAGTAACTAATGGAATAGTAATACCGAAAGCCTTTGCATTTTCATCATGTGTTTTACGAATGACCTCTAAACCAGTAGTAATGTTCCCCCACTGATCAGATCCACCTACTTGCACTCGGCATCCAAAATGATCATATAAATGATTAAAGTCAATTCCCTGAATTAGCGTATAGGCAAACTCCGTAAAAGAAAGCCCTGTATCTAAACGGGAAGCAATAGAATCTTTTCCGAGCATATAGTTGATATTAATCAGTTTTCCAAAATCCCGTAGGAATTCAATAACATTCATGGAGCCAATCCACTCTTGGTTATTAACCATTTGTGCACCATTTTCTGTATTGAAATCAAAAATTTGTTCCATTTGTTTTTTTATACCTTGAACATTCAAATCGATTTGTTCTGTCGTTTGTAATTGACGCTCTTCTGAACGACCGGAAGGATCCCCGATCATTCCGGTTGCACCACCAACTAACAGAATCGGTCTATGTCCGTGCATTTGGAAACGTCTTAGCGTTAACAATGGTACGATATGTCCAATATGCATGCTATCCGCAGTCGGATCCACTCCACAGTACAATGATATTTTTTCCTTATTTAGAAGCTGCTCCATACCTTCCGCATCAGTTTGTTGATATAAAAGACCTCTCCAAGCTAAATCATCCAATAAATTCGTCATTAATATACCCTCCTTAAAATAAAAAAAGCCCCCACATGATAAAAATCATGCAGGGACGCTTAATCAGTTAGCGCGGTACCACCCAGCTTGAAGGAATTAATCCTTCCGCTTCAATCACCGTATCGTTGTGAGTACGTTTAACTCCAAGCCTGTAATTCGTTTTATACACTGACTAACTCTCACCAACCGTTAGCTCTCTTCACAGTATGCATAAAGACTACTTCGGACTTTTCTTCGTTAAAATATATACCTATTTTACCTAATCTACGTAGTATGTCAATAACTATCGTCTAACAATATGCGCTTATGGTATAATAGTTCAAGATTTAGGGGGCGAGAAATGAATGAAGAATTGGCAAAAAAAAATACAGATGTATAAAGATAAATTTGATATGTGGGAGTCTACTAAATGGGCTAAGAGTTTAAGGATATCCTCTAGTGTTATATGGAATTTAGGCCTACTTTTCATTGTCGGACTCCTGACAATGGGAATTTTCGGTGTATCTGTTGGAGCAGGTTACTTTGCTTCACTAGTAAAAGAAGAACCACTTCGTGCTAAGGAAGAAATGCGAACTGCTGTACTTAATTATGAAGAGACATCTGAAGTCTATTTTGATGAAAATGTGTATTTAGGTAAATTACGCACTGATTTAGAAAGAACAGAAACGAATTTATCTGAGGTTTCTCCTCATGTAATTGATGCTGTATTGGCAACGGAAGATGAGTATTTTGAAATGCATAATGGAATTGTTCCTAAAGCGATATTCCGCGGGTTACTTCAAGATGTATCCAATTCAGATACACAAACTGGTGGATCAACATTAACTCAACAATTGATTAAAAACCAAGTATTAACAAATGAAGTTTCGTATGAACGTAAAGCTAAAGAAATACTATTAGCAATGCGCTTAGAACACTTTATGAACAAAGAAGAAATACTAGAAGCATATTTGAATATAATCCCCTATGGCCGAAATTCAAACGGGAGAAATATTGCAGGGATAGAAACAGCCGCAATTGGAATATTTAATGTAAAAGCAAAAGATCTTAGTTTACCTCAAGCTGCCTACATAGCAGGTATACCACAAGCTCCGTTTGCCTACACGCCATTTCGACAAGGTGGCGAGTTGAAAGAAGGCGAAGCTCTACAGCTTGGTATTGATAGGATGAGGACTGTTTTATTCCGGATGAATGAAACTGGTTATATTACGGATGAAGAATATAATAATGCTGTTGGCTATGATATTACAAAAGATTTTAGACAACCAGAAATTGTTCCCGAAGATAAATACCCTTGGTTAACATACGAAATTGAAAATAGAGTTAAAGCTATTTTAAGAGATAAGTTTGCGGCAGCAGACTCAATTGATCCAGAAAGATTAGATCAAGAAGATAAACTATTTGAAAAATATGATATTTTAGCACAACGTTCCATTAGTACAGATGGTTATCGCATTCATACAACTATAAATAAAGACATGTATGAAGCTATGCTAAAAGTGAGAGATGAATTCGAATATTATGGTCATACCTTCCAAAAGGAAGTAAAAGATGAGGATTCAGGAGAAATGGTTTTAAAAGATTTTCCTGTTCAAGTTGGTGGAATGCTAATAGAAAATGGTACAGGTAAAATTCTTTCCTTCTTGGGAGGAAGAGATCATAATCTTAGTGATGTAAACTTTGCTACTCAAGGTATCCGACCAATAGGCTCTACGATCAAGCCACTCTTAGTATATGCACCAGCAATAGAATACGGTGTAATAGGTGCCGGTAGTCCGGTAGTCGATGTAAAATTAGAAAATTTAAGTAGCACTACGTGGGCTAAATCACCATCTAACTATACAACTGAGCAGGAACTAGGTATCATTTCTGCTCGAGATGCTTTGACAACGTCACAAAACTTGTCCACTATTCGATTATACGATTTAATCATGGATCGGAAGCCTACTGACTTCTTGACGAAAATGGGATTTGAGAGTATTGACGAGGCGGAGTATGCTAATCATGCACTTTCCATTGGTGGGATGACTAAAGGTGCAACAGTCGAGGAAAATACAAATGCATTTGGTACATTCGCTAATAATGGCCAATTTATTGATGCATATATGATTGAAAAAATTGAAGATGTAGATGGTAATGTTATCTATCAGCATGAAGTGGAAGCTGTACCGGTGTTCAGTGCCGCTACTTCCTACATTATTACCGATATGTTAAGAGATGTAATGTCTGAAGGAACTGCAAAATTAGCAAACTCTCGATTAAAATTCCAATCTGATTTTGGAGCAAAAACAGGTACTACACAAAATCATAATGATTCATGGCTAGTTGGCTATAACCCAAATGTTTCTCTAGGAGTTTGGTTGGGTTATGGAGATGACACACAAACATTATATTATATGAATAATCGTTACAATCACCCTAGCGTGCGTATCAATATGTTCTGGTCTAATATGATGAACGCTATGTATGACGTCAATCCTGAATTAGTCGATGCTTCTACTAACTTTACAGCACCTGAAGGAGTCGTTTCTAGATCTTTCTGTGGAATTTCAGGACTTGCCGTTTCTGATGCTTGTTCTCAAGCTGGTCTAGTGAAGACTGATTTATTTAACGCAGCTGTCTTATTACCAAATGCAAAAGATGACAGTCTAATCTCTTCCTCTTACGTTGAGATAAACGGAAATAGATATCGTGCGCTAGCTTCTACTCCAGGTGAATTTGTCGTAAGTGGTGGTTATGGAGTAAACGAAAACTTTATCAAGCGTATGCTTGGTAAATTTGGAGGCAATGCTTCTAAACTATTCCCTACAAAATCGGCCTTTGGAGGTAATGTCGTTTCTGAGGAAGTATTTAATGCTGACGGAAGCCCACCAGCTGGGGTCACAGCTACCATGACGAATGGCACAATTACTTGGTCTAATTCCGCTTCTGCAGATGTTGTAGGATACCGAGTGTATGAAGTCGTAAATGGACAAAGAGCTCTACTTTCTTCTAAAAAAGAGGCCGCGGGAAACAGTTTAGCTATTAATCGAGCAGGTCAATTTATCGCTGTTGCTGTAGATATCACTGGATTAGAATCTGGAGCATCTAATATAGTTTCTATAGAAGCTGCAGAACCACCAGAGCCAGTAGTGCCGGTAGAACCACCAACAGTACCTGATGAAGGTAAAGAGGAACCAGTGATACCTCCTGTTGTTGTAGAACCAGTTACTCCACCTGTGAATGAAGAACCTGTAACTCCTCCTGTAGAGGAAGCACCTACTTCTCCTGGTGAAGGCGGAGAATAATTCGGTCCAACTAAACAAGAGCCCAAAATTCGATTTAGAATCGGGCTCTTGTTTTCTTTTTTATAATTTTCAAGACAAATAAAAAGAGCATAATGTTCAAGTTCATGTTACAGTAAGAAAGAATATTTAAAAGTGAGAAGGCGAAAAACATGATTGAAGTAAAAACATCTACATTAAGTGATGGAGAATTCAATAGAGGGGTATTTGCTAAACGTGACATCAAAAAAGGAGAGCTTTTCCATGAGGCACCTGTCATTTCATACCCTAACGAACAGCATCATCACATTGAGCAAACCTTATTAGCGGATTACGCTTTTGAGTATGGGATAAATCACACTGCTATCCTTCTGGGATATGGTATGTTGTTTAATCATTCTTATACACCTAATGCAGACTATGAGATTAATTTTGATAACCACACATTCGACTTCTCTGCCTACACCGATATAAAAGCAGGAGAAGAAATTCTCATTAATTATAATGGTGAAATTGATAACAATGATGAACTTTGGTTTAATAAGGAATAAGAAGAAAAGAAGGCGATTCTCAATGAGTCGCCTTCTTTTATTTACTAGGAATCCAGTTGAATTAACGTTCATTCATTAGAATAGATTTTAAGATGCTATAATTCTCATTAAAAAATTGTTGGTGCTTTTCGATGCCACGTCTTTTACACCACCCCAATGAATTAAATGCATCCATAAAACGATAGAATGGTAATATGGCTTCTAAATCTATTAGTGGACGAATAGATTGATAGCCCTGTCGGTAAGCTTCTAATGTCCCTGGATTTTTCATAAATATGTCACGGTTAAGTTTTATGAAATCCATTTCCGTTGCACCAAATCGAGCACTTTCAAAATCAATAATTCCTGAAACCTGATTTTCATGGATAATAATATTCGCCGGCCGAAAATCCATATGTATAAAGCTCGGTCCATCTGGATTAGGAAGACATTTTCGTTGCTCTTCAAATAGTTCTATTGATTGTTTTAATAAATCCTCAGGTATTACTTCTTTAACATCTTCTGCAAAACCATAAAAATGTGTTTCAGCAAATGTTGACCATTGTTCATATACATTTGCAATCCCTTTATATGAATAGTTTTCTTGTGGAGAAACGTTATGTAACTTTGCATGGTGAATGCCAATATCATAGGCTAATATTTTATCAACCTTTCCAGAAACAGGCTGCCCTTTCATCTCCGAAAGCAAAAGAGCACCAGGTAATTCATCGTTCCCTTCCCAATATCCTAATAATGTTGGTACTGGTAATGCATCACTCAATATTTCTAACGCCTCATATTCACGTACTAATTTCACTTTAGAATAGGGGATTTTAAGATACACGATCTCATGATTCATTTGTTGTATTTTATATACTGTTGAGCTGAAGGAATCAGGAACATCCTCTATGGTAAGAACGTTTATTTTTAACTTTTTTATCATTTCATCTAATTGTTCCATTTAATTTCACCCACATCTTTTAGATTGCGAATATGTTGTGTAGTTTTAATAGCATGCATCTACTATTCCTTGATATTGAATAGGGCACTGTTGGTACTTACATAAGGAATGCCTGCTTCTATGTAACTTCTTACTAATTTCCAATCGCTCATGCTATTTCTTTTGAACGTTTGAAAGAATAAATTTGCTGTATCTAGACTCTTACCCTGAATAACCAAAGTAGCGGTTAAAATAACAATAGTTTCAAATTCTCTTAAAGGAAGAATGGAAATTACATTTATATTCCATTGAGCTATATTTTCTTTAGCAAAAGTGAAACCCTGCTTCCATCCATTTACTGACTCTTCATAACCAAAGTCAATTATATTTCCTCCTGTTACTTCCCTTGCTTCATAATCTTCTGATATAAATTCTATCAATTCCGTTAATGACGAAGCTCTCCAAACATCTAAATAAGTATCTAAAAACTTTTGGAATGAGTTGTCCATTAAAGAACCTCCTAAAAAGAATATTATTTTATATTTTCCCAATCGCATCGCGCTATTTCAGAGAAGACTATATTCATTACTTTAAAATTACACCTCAAACTACTACCTTGGATAATTTCAAATACAAAAAGCACTGCTAAACGCAATGCTTTTTGATTTTATATTCTGGTGATCATCCTTTTAGTTCACTTATACTATTAGTCTTCCATCGTAGATAAATCTCCTGTTGGCAGCTTTAACTCCCAAGCTTTTAATACTCTACGCATTATTTTACCACTTCTTGTTTTTGGAAGCTTATCTTTGAATTCGATTTCTCTAGGTGCTGCATGTGCTGCGAGTCCTTTTTTGACAAATAGTTTAATTTCTTCGATTAATTCGTCAGTTGGTTCATATCCTTCATTTAACGCAACAAAAGCTTTGATAATTTCGCCTCGTATCGGATCAGGTTTGCCTATTACCCCTGCCTCTAAAATAGCTGGATGCTCTAGTAATTTACTCTCCACCTCAAATGGTCCTACGCGCTCACCGGATGTCATAATTACATCATCCACTCGACCTTGGAACCAGAAGTATCCTTCCTCATCCATATAAGCAGAGTCTCCTGAGAAATACCATTCATCATTGATGAAGTAGGAATCGAACTTCTCTTTATTGTTCCACACTTGACGCATCATAGCTGGCCAACCCTTTTTAAGTGCTAGATTCCCCATTGTATAAGGTGGTACTATGTTACCCTGATTATCTATAATAGCTGCTTCAGTTCCAGGAAGTGGTTTACCCATGGAACCTGGTTTAATAGGCATAGAACCATAGTTACAGATCATTAATGCACCAGTTTCAGTCATCCACCAAGTATCATGTATTCTTTTGTTGAATACTTGCATACCCCATTTGATCACCTCTGGATTTAACGGTTCCCCTACTGATAACACATGACGTAATGAAGACAAATCATGCCGCTTGACGATGGCATCACCCGCTCCCATCAGCATGCGGTATGCTGTTGGTGCACTATACCAAACAGTAACTCCGTAATCATCTATCGCATTATACCAAGCATCTGGAGAGAATCGACCTCCGAGAATAAGTGATGTAGTTCCTGTTAACCAAGGACCGAAGATGCCATACGCTGTTCCAGTTACCCAACCCGGATCTGCTGTACACCAATAGATATCATCATCTCTAATATCCATTACCCATTTCATGGATTGGTATTGTTGCACCATTGCATTGTGTGCATGTAAAATCCCTTTTGGTTTACCTGTTGAACCAGAAGTATAGTGTAAAATCAGTCCATCTTCTCTATCAACCCATTGTATTTCAAAATCTTCTGAGGCATTATGTAATGCTTTTTTGAAATCGATAAACTTATCGGATTCCTCTACATTTTCACCAACTATAAATACAGTTTCTAAATCTGGTAATTTATCTAACGGTATTCTATCTAATAATTCCGGAGTTGTGACAATTGCTTTCGCTTTACTATCTAGTAATCGATCGTAAACTGCGCCTTCCATAAACGCTTCAAAAAGTGGACCAACAATCAATCCCAATTTTGTAGCTCCAAGAAGTGCAAAATACAGCTCTGGTGATCTCGGCATAAAAATAAAGAGACGATCCCCTTTTGTTAAATTCGAATGATTTACATATAGATTTGCAGCTTTATCGGTCCATTTTTTCATATCACCGAATGTATAAGATTCTTTACGTTCTGCATCTTGATAATGAAGTGCGATTTTATCCTTCTTATCAGATTCTGCATGACGGTCAATTGCTTCATACGCCATATTCACTTTTCCAGTTTTATGCCATGAAAACTCTTTCTCTGCATCTTCCCATTTAAAGTTTTTTGCAGTTTCTTCATAATTACTTAACTGGAAGTCCCCTTGAACTACTTGTAATGTTTCAATCTTCATCCTATTCACCCTTTCTATAACTATACTATTACATTCTACAATACTTCTTCGTACTTTTGCCAATCTTTATACTTTTTAGAATGTTTAATTAAATAAATAGAAGTAATCGTTTTCTTAATTTAAAATCATGTATAATAAATATACTTACAATTATCTAAATAGGCGGTGAAAATTTGATACATCCAAAAATGTATTATGCAGTGCAGAAAGAGACGGTATATGGCACTGTAGTTATTGAAGGCCCTGTTCCTTCTGAGGAAATTGCTAGGTTACAATTCCATGAGGATTTAGTAGCTTTTCGCGCACCCGCTCAGCAGCATCAAGCAATTATTGAAATTGCCAAGTTGCCAGAAGGAAGATTAATTATTGTGCGAGATCAAGAAACTATTGTAGGTTATTGTACATTCCTATATCCAGATCCACTAGAAAGATGGTCGCACGGGAATATGGAAAATTTGATAGAGTTAGGGGCAATTGAGGTAATACCAAAATTCCGTGGCACAGGAGTCGGAAAAACCCTTCTTCGTGTCTCCATGATGGATGATGCAATGGATGATTATATTACGATTACAACAGAGTATTACTGGCACTGGGATTTGAAAGGCACTGGTTTAAACGTATGGGAATATAGAAAAGTAATGGAGAAAATGATGCAAGCAGGTGGACTTGAGTATTTTGCAACAGATGACCCCGAGATTAGCTCTCACCCTGCCAATTGTTTAATGGCTAAGATTGGTAGCAGAGTTGATACAGATTCCATCCAACAATTCGATCAATTACGTTTTATGAATCGTTTTATGTATTAATCAATGACTAACTTTCTAACAAAAGGAGTTCATACACATGCTAGTTGAACAAATCATGAATACTTCCGTACCTACTTTAACACCGGAACACACGATTAATGATGCATTACAACTACTAAAAGAGAAGAAAATACGTCATGTACCAATTATTAATGATAAACGACAAGTACTTGGAGTCGTGACTGATCGAGACTTAAAAGATGCAACTCCATCGACATTACAAAATGTATCGGACCCTGAAATATACAATCGTACATTAGAAGAAATTATGACCAAAAATCCGATGACTGGTCATCCCCTAGATTTCGTGGAGGAAACTGCAAGTATATTTTATGATAATCGTATTGGCTGTTTACCAATCGTATCACATGGAAAACTGGTAGGAATGATCACCGAGTCCGATTTACTCTATAAATTTATCGAACTAACTGGCGTCCATCAACCAGGATCCCAAATTGAAATACGAGTTCCTAACAAACCCGGAGTACTGTTCGAAGTTTCCAAAGTTTTCCACGACCTAAAGATAAATGTGTTAAGTGTTTTAGTTTATCCTGATAAAGATAAAAGTGATTATAAAATCTTAGTGCTTCGCGTAAAAACAATAAACCCTCTTGGACTTATTGAATCTATTCGTGCCGTGGGCTTTGAGGTATTATGGCCAAATCACCCAGGACTTGGACTATGAAAGATGCAGTATTCGTCTTTTCCCAAGATCAGTTAGGCTATAAGTTTTCGGATACTCATCCATTCAATCAAAAACGGCTTACACTAACGGTTGATCTATTAAAAGAAGTAAATGCTCTCTCTTTATCAGATATTGTCGCACCTAGAATGGCTACAGACGAGGAACTACTTCTAGCTCATGATCCAAATTATATTGAGATAGTAAAAGAAGCAAGCAAGGAAAACGCAGATAGTACTAAATATGAAAGCTATGGAATTGGTACCGAGGATACCCCTATCTTTCCAAATATGCATGAGGCCAGTGCAACTCTTGTCGGAGGTACTTTGACCGCAGTTGACTATGTAATGGAAGGGAAATCATTCCATGCTGTGAATTTAGGTGGTGGTCTTCATCACGGTTTCAGGGGACGTGCATCTGGATTTTGTATATACAACGATAGTTCTGTTGCTATTAAGTATATACAAGAAAAGTATAATGCACGCGTTCTTTACATAGATACAGATGCCCATCACGGAGATGGTGTCCAATGGAGTTTTTACGATGACCCAAATGTGTGTACTATTTCGATTCATGAAACTGGAAGATATTTATTCCCAGGTACTGGGAATATCTCTGAAAGAGGAACTGGAGAGGGCTACGGTACCTCCTTTAATTTCCCTATCGATGCTTTTACCGAGGATGAGTCCTTTTTAGATATTTATCGTACAAGCTTTCGAGAAATTGTAGAAGCGTTTAAACCAGATGTTATTCTTACTCAGAATGGTGCTGATGCTCATTATTTTGATCCGCTTACTCATTTATATGGCACGATGAAAATCTATCAAGAGATTCCTAAGCTCGCTCATGAGCTTGCCCATGAATTTTGCAATGGTAAATGGATTGCAGTTGGTGGTGGGGGCTACGATATATGGAGAGTTGTACCTCGAGCTTGGTCCTATGTCTGGATGGTCATGAATGACATTCCATTACCTGAAGGCGAGTTACCAAAGAGTTGGTTAGATAAGTGGTCTAAAGAATCACCAATTCCACTTATCCCTACTTGGGAGGATCCTAATCCCCTTTACGAACCTATTCCGCGTAAGGTAGAAATTACGGAAAAAAATTTACAAATGTTGGATAAATCACTTTACCAATTGCGAAATCAGCAAGCATTTAAGAAACACCAGTAACCTAAAAGACTAACCCGTTCAGCAGAGTGGTAAAAAGCTCATATTACACACATAAATGGACTGTTAATTGTATGCTAATTAACAGTCCATTTATCAGGTATTAAATAAATATTACCATACGGTACTTTGGGAACTATTTGAAAGGTTTTTTGGGGCGGATATATAGAAATAAAATTACATACAACCACGAGTTTTAACTGGTGAAGAATTTTTTGATGTCGCTTAATTTAAAGGAGGGAATTCTTTGAAATCAGAAGATGTACTTTTTTTAATTGGCTTTGCAGTCATTATATCAATAATTATCTTTATCATATTAATAATTTTTCGAAAAAGAAAAAAGATGGCACGGATAATCGCTTTTATAATCATCGGTAGTTATATTATTTTTTTCACAATTTATCCTACTATACGTTCAAATATTCATGCACAACGTTATGATGAATTAGAGGAATATTTACAGAACACATATCCAAACGAAGAGTTTCATATTGAATATAGAGACTACAAGTATGTCATTCAATTAGGAGATTTTGACGTAAGTAATAGGTCTACACCAAATAGAGGGGTTACTTATCGTGTAAAAACTGGTGGAGAAATAATTCAAATGAATGGTTCGTGGCAAAAATAATAATACTTTAAGAAATAGTATGTTTTATTTTCTTTACATACCATATTTGAGTTTGGTTTTATTCTGGAGATTGTTATACATTTTTCTTTGTACAAATGATAAAAGTCAATGACTACAAGGTGCTATTGATAAAAATTCGAATACCTAAATAATTATGGCTTAGTTCTCACTCAAGGAGAACTAAGCCATTTTGAATGTTTGTGCCATTGAAATGAACGGGTTACAAAAATGGCTACTGGCGTTGATTTACTTAACAGATTCTCTCTCTTCAATCCAATACGGAAGAATAACCGTGTCTTCTTCAATATTCTCTTTGTTCATATGCTTCGTCAGCAATCTCATAGAAACTGCCCCAATTTCATACAAGGGCAAAACTACACTCGTTAATTGAGGTCTAACCATTCTGGAAAGTTTTGAGTTTTCAAAACTCATTACTTCGATATCCTCTGGTACATTTAATCCATTATCTTGTGCCCCATGGATCAAACCAATAGCAATTTCATCATTACCAGCAAAAAATGCAGTTGGCGGATCCTTTAGCTCTCGTAACTGATTCCATGCAACAAGGCCATCGTCGTATGTATTATTAACACCAACAATAAGATCTGTATCAATTTCAATACTTGCCTCATTTAACGCTTTTTCATATCCTGATAGCTTGTATAGTCTTGTAATTGTGCTATCAATAGATCCAGATACAAAAGCAATCCGTGTATGACCATTTTTGATAAGACGGTTAACAGCATCCACTGCTGCTTGATGATATTCGATATTTACTGAAGGAAAAGAGTTAGAAGCTTCCACTGTTCCTGCTAATACAATCGGAACCGTTGTTCTTTTCATTTCATGTAACATCTCAGGAGATATTTCATCACTCATCATAACTACCCCATCCACTTGCTTACTAAGTAATGTGGAAAGCAATTGGACTTCTTTATCTTTTTGCTGATCGGAGTTAGTTAATATGATGTTATAACGATACATTGTTGCAATATCCTCTATACCACGAACAAGCTCTGCATAAAATACATTCGAAATATCTGGAATAATAATGCCTACCGTTTTTGTTTTTTTACTTGCTAGCCCCCGTGCTACAGCATTTGGTCGATACTCCAGTCGTTCAATAACCGCTAACACCTTTTGCCGCGTAGCTGGCTTCACATTCTGATTTCCATTCACAACACGTGAAACAGTTGCCATCGAAACATTTGCCTCTCTTGCAACATCGTAAATTGTAATAGTCAACATTTATCCCTCCTTCACCTTTTCACATACAAAATATACATATATGCTTCAATAATACTTGATAACCTTCCTAACTTTCAATTAAATAGTAAAACCGACTCTAAAATAAGAGTCGGTTTTGTGAATTTTTTCACTTATTAAGCATGAATTTCATGATTCTTCAAGAATTTTTGTATGGAATCATAAAACTCATCAAATTGCTGTAAGTTCATTTGTTGTGCAGCATCCGATAAAGCTACTGCTGGATCTGGATGAACCTCTGCCATTACGCCGTCTGCTCCAATTGCAATTGCAGCTTTTGCAGCAGGTAAAAGAATATCACGACGTCCAGTTGAATGTGTTACATCTACAAATACCGGTAAATGTGTTTCTTGTTTTAAAATTGGGACAGCTGAAATATCTAATGTATTTCGAGTTGCACGTTCATACGTACGAATTCCACGTTCACATAGGATAATTTGGTCATTACCTTGAGAAGCAATGTATTCCGCTGCATGGATAAATTCATCTAGTGTAGCAGCCATTCCTCGTTTTAACAGGACAGGTTTATTGATAGATCCAACTGCTTTTAATAATTCAAAGTTTTGCATATTACGAGCACCAATTTGTACTACATCAATATAATCTAGTGCTTCATCTAAATGACTTGGCGTTACAATTTCAGATACTGTAGATAAACCAAATTCTTTTGAAATTTTCTTTAATATTTTTAATCCCTCTAGTCCTAATCCTTGGAAATCATAAGGAGAAGTACGTGGTTTATATGCTCCACCACGGATTAGTTTTAAACCTTTAGACTGGATAGCTGCTGCTACCTCTGCTACTTGCGTATAAGATTCTACAGAACAAGGACCAAATACAAAAGAAGGTGTTCCTGTTCCAATTTTTTCACCATTGATATTGACAATTGTGTCTTCTGGTTTTCTTGTACGTGAAACAAGAAGTGCTTTCTTTTGATCGTCCACTTGTAATTCCAAAGCAGTCTTAAAGATTTCTTTAAAGATATGCTCAACCGTAGATTGTGGAAGTGGTCCAGCATTATTTTCTTTCAAGTGATCTAACATATGTCTTTCGCGAAGAGGATCATATCTATTAACACCTTGCTTCTCTTTTACTTTACCAATCTCTTGAATAACACCAGTTCTTTCGTTAATTAACTGTAAAATTTCTACGTTAATTTCATCAACACGTGCGCGTAATGCGTCTAAATCTACATGACTCATAGATAATTCTCCTCTCTTCTCTCCACCGGTACTTTATAACGACAGAAAATTGTGATATATTTTTAGATATAAGACATATTATAATCAATGCATGGGAAAATGTCACGCATTTTATTTTAGCGATTCAACTCGTTAAAGCGCTTGTCTGAAAAAGGACGTGAGAAATTGACATCAAAGTTATTTGCTTTAGATATTGGGACAAGTTCAGTAGTAGGTATTATCCTAGAAGAACATGGGGAGTCTTTTCATGTTGTTGATATATTAGTTGAAGAACATAAAGAACGGGCAATGGTTGATGGTCAAATACATAATGTATTAAAAGTGGCAGAAATAATTCAGTCCGTTAAAGAAAAGTTAGAAAAAACGCATGGCAAACTTGAAAAAGTAAGCGTGGCCGCTGCCGGAAGAGCGTTAAAAACAGAGCAAGCCGAAGTAATAATGGACATCAAAAATAGACCTATTTTTTCAGAAGATGACATGAATCGACTGGAGTTATCAGCTGTTCAAAAAGCACAAAGTAATCTAATCCAAAATGATACTGATAAACATACCAATCATTATTATTGTGTTGGATACAGTGTTGTCTATTATCGATTAGATGGGGAAGAAATCGGAAGTTTAGTAGATCAACAAGGAAACGAAGCATCAATTGAGGTAATTGCTACTTTTCTTCCACGTGTCGTAGTGGAGTCTCTTATTTCTGCATTAAAACGGGCAGACTTAGAAATGGAAGCATTAACGTTAGAACCAATTGCCGCGATTAATGTGTTGATACCCCCTTCCATGCGAAGATTAAACGTTGCACTAGTAGATATTGGGGCCGGAACTTCCGATATTGCCATCACAGATTTAGGAACTGTGGTTGCCTACGGTATGGTAGCAACAGCTGGTGATGAAATTACAGAAGCTTTGAGTGAACATTACTTGTTGGACTTTCCACTTGCCGAGGAAGCAAAAAGAATGATTAATACCGAGGATTTTATCCAAATTAAGGATATTTTAGGCTTCGAGCAGGACATCCCTAAAGATGAAGTTGTTGAATCACTAAAACCTGCTATAGAAGTTTTAGCTAGTTCCATCTCAAACGAAATTCTTCGACTAAATAGTAACAAGCCTACAAAGGCCGTTATGCTAGTTGGGGGAGGAAGTTTGACGCCAACCCTACCTCGTATTTTAGCTGAAAAGCTAAATTTGCCTGCAAATCGTGTAGCAGTGCGGGGGATAGATGCAATTCAACACTTAACGTTGGCCGAGCATATACCAATTACTCCTGAATTGGTAACACCTATTGGGATTGCTATCGCTGCAAAGCGCGCACCAATTCAATACATGTCCGTGCAAGTAAACAATCAAATTGTCCGTTTATTTGAACTGAAAGAAATGACTGTTGCAGATGCTTTTTTAGCAGCTAATATTTCTGCTCGTAAACTCTATGGAAAACCCGGAGCCGCTTTAACTGTACAAGTGAATGGGCAAATCATTCATATTCCCGGAGAGCATGGAAAACCAGCTGTTATCCATTTAAATGGGTTAGAAGCTAATACAAAAACATCTATTCAAAGTAATGATAAGATAGAACTTTTAGAGGGAATTGACGGTAAAGAAGGGCTTGCAACAATGCGAGATCTGCTGGACGATGCGACTATTAAATCTATTACATTCCAAGGGGTTATGTATATAGTAGAACCTATCGTTAAAATAAATGGAAAAAAGGTATCTTTAGAAACTTTGTTGCAGGAGAATGACAAAATTACTGTAGAGACTCCGCAAACAGTCGAACAAGTGTTAAATGCTATTCATAAAGAAAATTACTTGACGCAGCTTCAATCCTATACAGTGACTATAAATAATAAAAATCAATTTATCCCTAAATTCTCATCCAAGTTATTGCTAAATGGAAATCCTGTAAAACTATCCTATTCAGTTCAAGAGAAAGATATTATACAACTGGAAACTGTTAGTTCACCAACGTTGGCAAAACTAGCACATCAGCTTGAAAAGAAATTAGTAGACCAAATAAAGATTTCGTTCCAAAAAAAATCAGTGGAGCTTTCGAGAGAATGTGCAGTTGTGCATAAAAATGGCGTGCAGTTGTCCCAGGACGCTATTATTCCTAATGAGTCTACTATTCAATGGCAAGATGTTAACAGCTCTCCTTGGATCTTTCAGGACGTTTTTCGTTTTACAGAATGGAATATGCCAGAACATGCTGGTTCCTTCCAGATTTTAAAAAACGGAGAGCCTTCACGTTTTGATGAAGAGATATTCGGTGGAGATCAATTGGAGATTGTATTTGAATGAATTACACAAAAAAGGTACCAAATTGGACTCTTTTTTTGATCTTTTCATCTAACAGTGATATCATGAATACCCCTTCTTATTAGTTCGATATGCAATCCATGCTGTTTTTAAAGCAGCATAATTGCCTACAGCTGCATAGCCATAAAACCACCCCATGAAAATGCCTGCAACCAAATTATTTGGATGGCTAATGAAAATCGAAATTAATAGACCTATTATTAAAGCTACATATGGAATATATTTGTTAGGTATTTTAAAATATATTTTTATAAATTGCGTTAGGATGATTATTACTGGTACAGCTATCAGAGCATCCCAAAAGTTTGTATGAATATCTGGAAATTTCATATTGTCACCTCTTAGATAGAAGCGTGCCCGAATATTTAAATTTCTATTCAGTTTAAACAGATAACAGATTAGTTTTCTAACCCGTTCAGTTCAATGTTACAAACATTCAAAAAAACATTAGAATTAACATACCAATTAGCTTTATTTTTGACGCATAAAATGGCTTAGTTCTCCTGGAGTGAGAACTAAGCCATAACTATTTCAACATCCGAATCATTTACTCCTTCTTGAAGCAAAGCACCAGTCACTTTAAGAAGATCGGGATAATTTCACTTGCTTCACAGTTGTTCATACCTATAATTTGTAAGTGATTGTATGAATTCGTGTACGCTACTAAACATTTGGTCTGGTTGAACACTAAATTCTAGTGTCTGGTAATCTGGCAACCATTGTACTCCGATTGTATGTACGTTAGCTTGTTTACCAGCCAGAATGTCAGCTTCACTGTCCCCTATGAAAACAGCTTCGGTGTTTTTTATGCTAAGTTGTTCCAACGCTTTATTTACTCCCTCTGGATGGGGTTTTGGAATATCAACATCATCACCAGTAATGATTACATCAAATAAGTCATTCATATTAAGGAATTCTAAAGAAATAAGCAGACTTCTACTTGCTTTTCCTGTTACAATCCCTAATTTATAACCATCTCTTTTTAATAGCAGAAGTAAATCGCTAATTCCCTCATTATCCAAAACGAGTTCTCTGTGCTTTTCGGCATATTTTTTATAATATAGTTCGATTGCTTTGTCATGATTTGAATCTATAAGGTTTTCTATGATGATTCCAGTTTCAGATGGACCGAACATAGCTTTAATCTCATCTGAAGTTACTTCAATGTTGTCAAATTCCTTAAATACAGCTTGAAACGCATAAAAACAAATCGGCAAAGTATCAGCAAGAGTACCATCAAAATCAAAAATAATTGCTTTAATAACTACACTCCCTTTATCAATTTTTTAAAAAAACGCCTTAATAACTTATTTTGGTATAAATTGAGTCTTCAACACCTGGAAGTAGTTTATATATGCTCTTATCGAGTAGTCCTTCTAACTCGTTTTTAATAGTATAAAAACCCTGCCAGTGAAGGGAGGTGTGAGAATTTGTTCCGTGACGTAAACCAACTGATACCAATCTATTTTCAAGTGTAGTAAAACCTTCGGAATCAGCAAGAGCATCACACATAGTGATTACTTTATTGTAAATATCATATGTACTGTTTCTATCTAAGACTTCAACCAATTTTATCTTCATATGTTCGGGGACAAGGCTCCAGTCAGCTGCTATTTCTATTTGTTTATTCCTGTTCGGAAATGAATGTGTAACACAAACAAATGCGTTTCCCAGGAAACCTAATTCCTCAAAATAAGTGTAGCCATCATATGAATGAATAACAGATTTAGTAAATCCTTTATACCTACCCATATCGTGTAAGAGGGCAGCATTATAACCTAAATCAACATCAAGTTCATATCCATTATTATTTAATTCCACCAAGATGTTTTCAGTTGCTTTTGCAACATTTAGAGAATGTTTAAACCAGGGTCCTTGATTTTGTGCATATGCCCATTCTATAAGCTCTTTTGCATAATCTCTATCCAATATATATTTCATGGGAAGTTTCTCACTTTCTAATTTATTCGTAATCTATTATCTTCTACTATGTAATCAACTAAATTGTCCTATTCTTTAATACGTATGATATGAAAAGTAGTTTCAATATTAAGTAAATTATTCATTTAAATCTCTCAAAAAACCATTGCTGCTTACTGAACTAGTCGAGTAGAAGGGAACCTCTCTACCTTACGGTAGATTGTATTCCTCCCCCCTTCATAGAAACCGTGCTTGCGCAATTCACGCACACGGCTCCTCCTAGTCATCATTCAAAAAATGTAGCTAATCTTCTTTCTTAAATCGTATATATTCACTTTAATTCTTGGTGAAGGTAACGGGTATTTATGAAGAAAGAGATTGAATTTATCCCAAGTAAAGGATTTTCTTTGACTTCTTCTGTTGAGCCATTTAAAGAGTAAATATTGAATTTTGCCTCTAAATTGGTGAACACTTTGAGTGTTATCCGTGATGCAATAGTAGTTGTAGTAACCTACAAGCGAGCGTTTAAATCTATCCATCATCATATGAATATCTTTATTTCGGTTACTCTTTATCATTTTCATAGATCGCATTTAGTATTTTTGTAATGCCTTTCTGTACATTCTTATCTTCATGTTCCGGTATCCCCAATGGTCTTTTGTTGCTGGAGTTAAGCTTAGGGATGTACATTCTCCTTACGGGAACAGGGTGATAACTTTTACTTTTGAGCCTACTTACTAAGTCCACTATATTTTCCTCTAGTGTTTCACTGTATCGCTCTTTAGTTGTGCCATTAATCCCAGTTGCCTTCTTATTAGGTAATTCATGATGGCAATGAACTAGAGATTGCTTATTTAGTAAATGTGCAAAAGATGTAAATTTCATTCTCGGTTCAGATAGAAATCATTTGTTAAAACAAAAATCAATCCATTGGTTGTGAATTAAATCAGTATTTCTTATCCAGTAAGTTAATCAATTTTCCCTTTACATCAATCCATTCGGTATCAACAATACTGTAAAATATATTGTCGTGAATAGTCCCATCTGCCTTAATCCTATGTTTACGAAATATACCTTCTTTTACTGCGCCTATTCGTTCAACTGCTTTTTGAGAGCGTACATTTTGTCCACTAATTGAAAATTGAACACGCAGTACCTTCAGTTCTTCAAAACAATATTGAAGTAATAAAAATTTACATTCTGTGTTCACCTTCGTTCTCCAAACTGATGGAGAAAGCCAAGTCCATCCTATTTCAACATTTCGATTTGCTGTATCTATGTCACCAATACGAGTTGTCCCAATTACTTCACCTGACAATTTATCCTTTATTATAAAAGGTAATTGCTTGCAGTCATTTTTGCTTTGTACAGCTATCGTTAAAATTTGTTCTATATCATCAAATGTTTTAACTTCCCTCCAAGTATATTTCCATACATCAGGGCTTTTTATAGCTTCATATACTTGTTCCTTATATTTCATCTCAAGAGGAACAAGTGTGATTCTATTTCCTTCTAATATTAAATTTGTATCAATTTTCATTGTAATTTATCTCCTTTAACTAATTAAATAGACTTTTCTTCATAATACATCAATACAAAAAATTGACGTCAAAAGAGAGAAATTTTTGTTAAACTAGTCGAATAGAAGGGAACCTCTCTACCTTACGGTAGATTGTGTTCCTCCCCCCTCACAGAACCGTGCTTGCGCTATTCACGCACACGGCTCCTCCTAGTCACCATTCACAAAATTTAACTAATCTTTTTTGCTCAGATTTTGCTAATTCTGCTATCCTTACTAGTTTTGTTTCCATTTATTATCCCTA
Organism: Psychrobacillus antarcticus; assembly: GCF_029533155.1. GTDB lineage: Bacteria > Bacillota > Bacilli > Bacillales_A > Planococcaceae > Psychrobacillus > Psychrobacillus antarcticus. Next base: position 94,449 of record NZ_JAIZDB010000013.1, read on the forward strand.
TCGCTATGTGTAGTAAATGTGTCCCTAGTAAGGGTGATAATTAGGTAGCAGCCTTTCCTCCATAACGTAATAATGGAAAATTTTTCTTGGAATTAATAAAGAAACAGACCGTAATGGCAGTTGCTTTAAAAGGTGTTTATTCAATAACACATATTTATTGGCGTTGTGTTTTTCTTTTCATAATTCGCTCGTTAAGATACACTTTTTTGCAAGAAAGTATCTTTATACATACACAAAAAATTTTCCAATTGTGCTGGAGTTAGAGAATGCAACTCCACAGGAAAATCCTTTACTTTCAAATACCTCTTGTTTTTCATTTTATCCCTCAGAAGGTTTCTTGCTCCTTCGCGTGCGCCTTGGTGCAAATACACCTTATCAGGTACTAATCCGATGCAAGCACCAACCCGTATAGACGCATCATCCGCGGCTAAGGGACCAATTCCTTTAATTTTATTTACCATTTTATATAAATCATGAAATTTTATTACTTTCGATAATTCTTCAAAATTGTTAAGGATGAATAGTTCCAAATTAGCCTTGGCTGTTTTCTCGACTTGGCATTGATGGGGGTGTGTCTTGCCTTCCGAAGTAATTGCCCATCCTATTAACTTGGCGAGCATCTTGACATCATTATTATGGCTTTGATAAGAAAAACCGGGCAAAAAAACGCCCGGTCCTCTAGGATCTAAACCTGTTTCTACTGTTTTCGAAGGGCTTTGTACAGATTTATTGCTATATAATTACCATTTGTTTTTTTAAAGATGCTGGTCGTGACTAAAGTCACGACCAACATCTTTTTTTCTCGGTAATCTTATGGCTATTAACTGTCCGTCGCCCTTCTACAACTCTTAGAAACAGGTAAGTACATTTTTGGATAACTAGAGAAAAGATACTTTCCTAATAATTGAGGAGGCTCACGAAGATGCAATTTCGTTCGCTATTTCACTTCTTTATTTAGTAAACACTTACTAATTCTCTTATTACCACTATATAAAAGAAGATCTGATTTCTTCCTTATTTATTCAATAATCGATTTTATAACTATATTAACTTTGTCTACTCTTATCGTCTTAGCGATAAGCTCTGCTAATCTTCTTATCGAGTACTACTCACTTAATTGATTGGAGTGAAAGGTGGCGACTCCAGCGGGATGAGGGAGACAGATGAGACATCACAGCGACG